>CAWUKA010000028.1:0-22401 GCA_963922965.1 uncultured Gammaproteobacteria bacterium
AGCTACTGACTTTGTTGAAAGAGTTATATATAGGTGAAGAAAGTGAAGTAGCTACTAAACCAGCTGAAACGATTGATGTGAGCAAGGTTGATGATGAAAGCATCAATGAGCTTAGTGAAGATGATTTAGAGGCGATGTTCAATACAATTGTTGCTGAACATGAGAGTAAACAAGAAGATTCAGTAGAAAAAATCTCTAAGCCAGAGCAAGCCAGAGCCAAAGTAACTAGTACTGCTGATAAAAAAGTGCTTGTCAGTGAAGAAAAGTCATCTAAAGTTGAATCTTTAGTTAGAATAGATACTCGTTTGCTTGATAAAATCATGAATTTGGTTGGGGAATTAGTTTTAATTCGGAATAAGCTCAACAGTCTTGCAAGCAATAGTCCGGCTGGTGATCCGGTAGCAGTTTCAGTAAAAAGTCTAGATATTATTACCTCAGAGCTACAATCCGTTGTCGTTAAAACTCGTATGCAGCCGGTTAAGACGATTTTTAAACGCTTTCCAAAAGTTGTGCGCGATCTTTCTCGATCCCTTGGTAAAGAAATAAATTTAATTTTAGATGGTGAGGAAACTGATCTTGATAAAAACTTGATAGAAGAATTAACTGATCCGTTAGTGCACTTAGTTAGAAACTCGATTGATCATGGTATTGAATCGTGTGACGATCGTTTGGCAAAAAATAAATCTAAAGTAGGCACTGTCCGTCTTTCAGCAGCTCAAGAAGGGGATAATATTTTATTAAGAATAGAAGACGATGGTGCTGGAATTGATCCGAATAAACTGCAACAGCTTGCGATCGAGAAAGATATCGTTTCAAAAGAAGTCGCTCAGGATATGACAGATAAAGAGAGTTACAATTTGATATTTGCCCCCGGTTTTTCTACTAAAACAGAAGTGTCAGAGATATCTGGGCGAGGTGTGGGCATGGATGTTGTTCGTACTAAAATATCACGACTTCGGGGCTCTATTGATATTGATTCGGCGATTGATGAAGGTACTAAGTTCACTATCTCATTTCCACTGACATTAGCTATACTACCAGCGTTAATGGTTGAAATTTGTCAGCGCACGTTTGCCATTACTCTATCTAGTGTCCAAGAAATTTTTCATCTCGATATGACAAAAATGGATATTGTAAATGATCGATTGGTAGTTTGCTTACGTAATAACACTTTACCGCTATTTTGTCCTCGTGAATGGTTGATCAATAATAAGCTCGAGCAGTCGTTGCGGATGGTCGCGGTCGACGACGATGAATCCTACAGCTCTGTTCAGCAGACTGATGATGAGAACGTGGTTGATATAAGAGCCAAACTTAAGGCGCGATATGGTATATCAGCTCAAACCGATGCTGCAAATTATGGTTTTGTTGTGGTTGTCAAAATTGCTAATCGAAAAATAGGCCTTATTGTTGATCATTTACATGGTCAACAAGAGGTAGTGATTAAGCCGCTAGGTAGTTTACTTAATGGTACGCCTGGTATATCTGGTGCAACTATCAATAGTAACGGTAAAATATCACTAATTTTAGATGTGGCTGGATTGCTCAGCCACTATGTTGGCCAAATTTAGCAAGAGGTAGCTTGAATGACGGATCAGCTCATCGTGACAACACCAAATATCGTTAAGCGAAAGGTTAAACAAGAGGAGCCAACGACGCAGTGGTTAACATTTCGCCTTGATAATGCTCTATTCGCGATCAAGGTGCTGCATATTTTAGAGGTGCTACCATCTGTTGATGTTACACCAGTACCGGGTAGTTCCTGTCATATTCTTGGCATTAGTAATTTGCGCGGGTCTATGTTGACTTTAGTCAATACTAAATCTGTTCTAGGCCTAGATAAGAGTGTGCTTAACCAAGAAAAGAAAGTCATTGTTGTTGAGATTGATGAAGAAACAGTGATTGGTTTCATTGTCGATAACATTGATGAAATCATTAATGTTGTTGATAGTACGATTGAGTCAGCGCCACGTTCAGTTGATGAAAGACAACTTGGTTGCTATCACGGTGTGGTTTATACAGAAGATACCGAGCTTGTTATATTAGTTAATATTTTGGCATTAAATTTTACTGAATAGAAGCAGGGGTTTCTTTCCATGAAAAAAGCGAGTTATCATTTACAAAACAAGCTGCTTCAGCTAATCATACTAGTGGGTGTTACTTTTACCATTGTGTCATCGATTTATTTCTACTTCGCTGAATTAGATAAAATGCAAAAAAACGCCATTCGAGAAGTAGAACTACTAACTGCTCAGTATTTGGGTGATGTCGAGTTGATGAAGAAATTGTTTACACCATTAGAGTCATTTTCTTTCGATTACGTCTCTGAAACTAAATTTCATAATAAAGATTACTATACTGAAGCACATCAATTTTTTCAGCTTGAGCAGGGCCGATTTTTTGCAAAACCGCAAACTTATAAAGGTCATCATCGCTTGATTATTCTAATCCAAGCCAGAGGTAAAGCTGGCTATGTCGAAGTTATCAAAGATGTTACAGTTAGTCATCAGAGGCTGGTTAGCGAGACCATCCTTGCTGCGGTGCTACAACTTATTTTTCTAGTTGTTATGATCCTATCAGTTATTTATTTCTTTAAGAGCTATCACAAGGATGCCATCAAACGAATCCGTCATGATGTTGAAGACTATTTAGAAGATTACGAAGAAACTAATAAATTAAACGAAGATAATTACTTTGAAATGCAATCAATCTACCGGTTATTGAAGAAAGCTAATAAAGTGATTAACTGTTATTACAGTGATAAATGCGATGCTCATCTACAAGCAATACGAATAAAAATGTATGAATCATCGAGCTTAGCTAGTGATTTAATTAGTTCAGTTGCCGAGCTATCAAAACAGATTCAAACAGCCTCTGGTGTTATTAATCAGCTACAGTCAGATAGCGGAAATATTGGTTCAGTGCTAGATGTCATTTCTACTGTGGCGGAGCAGACTAATCTGTTAGCGCTTAATGCTGCAATCGAGGCTGCACGCGCCGGTGAACAGGGCCGTGGTTTTGCTGTCGTTGCTGATGAGGTTAGAACTTTAGCCGGCAAGACGCAGCGCTCAACCCAGGAAATTCAAGATATGATCGAAAATTTACAAAATGCAGTAACAAGCGCAGTTAAAGTTGTTTCCTCAGCAACAAATCGCTCAGTAAAAACCTTAGAATTTTCGAAAGAGTTAAGTTTGCTTGCCGTGACAGAAAGAGCTTAGCGTGATATTAAGCTTGTTTACTCGATATAAAAATTTTACTATTTATTCTGCTTTTATCTATCATTGCTTCTGCCTAGTGTTGTCCTTATGTAATTACTTTTACTAGGTAGAAAATTTGTAGTCATTACTATCCAGGCTAAAAATATCTTGACATGAATGACTACGCCTTAGTAACCTCCAGTCTTAATATTCTCTCGCGTTCGCCAACTAAAAGTTTCTTCTCGTAAAATTGATTGTCATGACTTAGCTATAAAATATCGTTTCTATCTTTTGCATTAACTTAAAGTGACATCATCAATCGATTTTTTTTATTCGTTAAATAATTTGATTTGGCAATTAAAAAATAAGAGGGTTAAACGGAGCAATTAGTAGCAGAGCAACAACAATCTCGGAATACGTTATCAACCTAATCTTTACGCTCGAACGGTTCTTATAGACCAGCACGACTAGTTTTGAAGCAAATTCAGCAAGCACATTTCGTTCAAACTGCCACACAACATCACCAATACGCAGTTCATTTTGATCAGTTTCTTAAAGCTGAAGAAACAAGTTATCAAACTCAGAAACAATCGAGTGAGCTGATTGATTTAGATGACGGGCAAACACGATTTGAATTCCTTTCTATGCTCCAACTAGATAGTACGCTGACCCATCTATTGGAGCTTGCTAAGGATAAGGAGCGATGCGCAGAACTAACAAAGCAAGATTAGGCGGATATTATCAGCTATTGTAACTATACCGGCTGGGTACCTTGGGTTAGGTGGGGTCACATAGCTGCAGAATATGGTTTTAAGATATTACTTCATATGGCAAAAAACCGCTATCAATTATCCATAGCTGCAATAAGTCTAATTGTGACTAATATTAAACAGCAGCATGCTAATAATACTAATGAGCTAGATCTAATTCGAAATGGACTTGTTATGACTCGTAATGCGACTCATCTTCAACATCCATCTCAGCCCATCCCAGCTAAGTAGGTTTTAAAAAAAAGATGTGCCAGTTCACGGGCAAAAACAGTTGGGATCGATTTTTAAACTCTCTTCAGAGCTTAAGTTTTTCTCAGAACGTGTTGAGAAGAATGAAATGCTCAATACTATGGAGCTTGGCCGTGTTATTGAGCTATATGGTGAACTAGATAAAATTGATGTTTTGTTGTTATTAAAAAAAATTATTGAGCGAGGTTATCAACATTCTCCTGATCAAGCTGCTTTTTACTCATTGCTAAAGCGTACGGTATCTGACTATGACCTCGATATCAGCACACCTGCAATATCTATCGCCAATACTTTGCTTGCGAATGAGATCCCTGAGTCAGTGGCTGCTGAGCAGCCAGAGCAAAATAGTGGGTCGTTTCCCGCGGACTTTAAAAAATTACTTGATTCTGCATTCGTCTCACAGTATCGAACTGCACTAGGTGGTGTCCGAGCTTTGCTGAATCACCCATTATATCGAGACGAAATAAGGGTTGCCAAACCGATATGGTAGCCGTGTTTTCAGTTATTAGTAGAAAATAGTCATTTAGATGAGCTTTGTTTATTTGCCCGCTATCTGATTAAGAAATTGCTGAACCAAAGCCAAGATACAATTAACAGGATCAACTGTGTCGCGGTGACGCAGGAGTTGATGGCACTTGTTAAGAGTGGCGAACCAATCAGCAATGAACTTGCGCAACTGTTATCGGCAGTCGTTTACGACAACTATCATGAGTCAGCTCAGTTTAATGTGCTCTTCATTTTTAGATACATGCTTGAGAATGGCGAGACGATTGATGCTGCGATATTAGCAGACTTGCTTGATAGGTATTTGGGTCATAGCCAAGAGTCAATTAAGGATTGTGCGCTAGCAATGTTAGGCCAAGCTTTGCAACAGCAGATTGGTTTAACAGTCAAGCTTGCTTGGATCTTCCATCCTAGCAAAATATCTAAACAGTCAATGACCCACAATCATTTGGTCGCCATCGATGGATTGTTATCTATAAAGCAATTAGAACAGGTAGAGTATCGGTAAGAAATACAAGCATTAATCGGCCGCTGTATCTCTGTACTAGCTATAAAAAAATCTCTTTCGGATCAGGCGTTGGATCATGATGCCTTGATATTAGTTATTGCAAAAGCAGTACGACGTAACTATTTTGCAGGCTTAGACCAACTCCAACCTTTAGTCGAAATCTTGCTAAAGATACCGGTTGCAGCCGATCAAGGTTTACAAGCACGATTGAAGCTATTTTATATCATCGATAGATCTTTAAATAACAGCGATGATCAATCAATACATCAGCCGAAGTTATTCAGCTCTTTACTCAGCTGCTTCGAGCATGCGTCTTATTCCAAGCGGGCAGATGTTACTCGACTCCTCGCAGCCTACCCGTAAAAATCTAGCAATATAATACAATGCGTTGACGCGGTGACTAAATTTTTTATCAGTAAGCCTTGTTTGCTACACTCTCGCTTGCTACGTCCGTTAGTTAAAAGAGGGATACGGCTATCTGATAATGTTTTGAATCAACTTGCAGAGCTTATTATTGATACGGATGATACAATGCCAGTCAATCAATCTTTAAGTTCTGCTCGGGAGACTATTGGTCGTAAAATTAATGCCGTGGGTTCGGAGTGGTTCCGCGCATTAGGCTTTGAGTGCTGTTACTTCATTCTGTAAAGCTCGTTGCGCCAAAGCATAGTTTGTTATTAATCTATCAAAGAGAGCTGGATTTGTTTGCAGACGCTTAATCCATGCTGAGTACTGTTGAGAAGTGGCAACCATGTGGTTGATTTCTTCCGCACCTTGATCGTAGCTAAATGCTAATTGACCGCTACCATTGAGTGCGAGCGCGCGCCAGTCAGCATACATCGTCCATAGTAAAGGGTTTGGCAATGAGACTGTCAACTCTTCAGAACCACCCTGAAGCGTCATCTGTTGGCTTTGTAACAGCTGACTAATAGAGGTAATTAATGCTGATGGATTTTCAGTGATTCGGCGATACACTGTCGCCAAGTGTCGCTGGCGTTGGCGTCCAGCCAGCCTATTTAGTGAGTCTATAATGGTGGTGCCATTTGGCAATGCATTCCCAGCTGTTTTGTAAGCTATTTTTTTGCCTTTCTTCAGCTGCAGCACGATCACGTTCGTCCTCTGCTTCTTACTTGCTTTGAGCCAGGTATTCAATCACAGTATCGAATTTTTTGCGTGCTTCTGTACCCCCTGCGATCAAGTCGATATGTTGCTGATCTAAATTGATTCCGATTTCTTTTAACTTCGTATCGATTGCTCGATGATGTTGTGAGCGTTCGACTTTGTCTTGATCAAGGGTTTGAAATAGTTGTTGAAAATTTTCGTTACCTTCACCAATAGCTGTGAGAAGCTTAGTGAAATTTTGCTGCTACTCACGTTCGAGCTGTTTAAGCTCGGTAAGAATCGCATCAGTTTGTCTAGATGACTGCTGTGCTTGTTGCTCTGTTATCATGGTTTGATGCTGGATATCTAGGCTACGATAGGTTTGCTCAAGTTGTTCGCGAGCAGGCTCAGTCATGTGTGCATGTAAATAAGATTCGCGAATTCGGTTGAGAAATATTTGTTTGGCAGATATTTCTTGCCAAGTTGCTGCATCAGATTGGCCAAGCTCATTAATGGTTGCTCTACTGATTTCATCATAGCTATCAGATACTTTTTGCCGAAGTGATTCGATACATGACCATAACAACGATTTTCAAGTTCTAGCAGTTTCAATGTTGCCATATCACGTTGTAAATCGGTCGCTTGAAATTCTTTATTGAATTCATCCATCATTAGGTCAGTTTGTTGATAGATTTCAGTGAGTTCAGCAGATTGTTCTGGCATCTTTATAGTCATTATTTTGTGATTTGAATGGTGAAGCAAGTTCAGGGCACATTGTTAAATTAAGCTACATGTCTACTTAGTGTACGAATAATTATTAAACTCAAATTGCATGCTTGGTGCAACTAGGCTTGGTCCTAGCTAGGCAAACAAGCGAATAGAGTTTGATGAGTCAACTTAAGTAAAGCTATTTTATTAGCAGATAGTGACTTTTAGATCATGCGATATGGTGCGAAGATGATGAAACAGTCGGTTACTATGGAATCTTATTTGTTTCGTACAGATAGTGGGTCGTGATCGGAAACCGTCGATCCCGACCGAATGCTTTGCCGGTAACTTTGATGCCTGGTGCTGATTGGCGTCGCTTATGTTCATTGCGAAAGACTAGCTCAATGACTTGCTTGACTACGGAAGCATCAAAACCTGCCTGGGTGATTTCCTCGATAGTTTCTTCACGCTCAATATAGCGTTCGAGAATTTCATCAAGTACTTGATAGTCGGGTAGGCTATCTTGATCGGTTTGATTCGCTTTCAGCTCAGCGCTGGGCGCTCGGCTGATTATAGAGCTTGGGATGTCGGCTGCAATTGTATTGCGATACTTAGCAAGTCGATAGACCCACATTTTTGGTACATCCTTTAGTACTGCAAAACCACCTGCCATATCACCATATAATGTCGAGTAACCAACAGCTAATTCACTCTTGTTGCCAGTATTTAGTAAGATACGGCCACTTGTGTTTGAAATTGTCATCAGTATGTTGCTACGACAGCGTGCCTGTAGGTTCTGTTCGGCAATGTCACAATTCGCAGCTTCAAGTTGTTTCGCGAGTATACCTTGTAACGCTTGATAACAAGGTTCAATTGAAATTTCTTCGTAGTCAACACCGAGGTTATTGGCAAGTTGTGCTGCATCGCTGCGACTCATATCGCTGGTATAACGCGAAGGTAGCATGTAGGCTGATACAGCGTCTTTGCCGAGTGCATCAACCGCGATAGCTAATGTCAGTGCTGAATCAATGCCACCAGATAACCCAATGATAACACCGGCGATACTATTCTTTTCTATGTAGTCTTTAACCCCAAGTTTCAGTGCTTGGTAGAGCAAGTGTTCAGTGCTAGGGTGGTCGATGATGTTGTTTTTATCGAGCACAATACTATTATTTTGTTTGGTTATTTCAGTGCTGAGTAGATGGTTTGTAAAAAACGGCGCCTGTTCACATATTTTACCCGCCGCATTCAAGATGAATGAGCCGCCATCAAACACAACTTCATCTTGGCCTGCACACCAGTGCGCATAGGCAAGTGGTAAACGATTTTCTTGTGCTCGTGCCATAGCAACGTCTAACCGAGATTCATGCTTACGCATGTCAAACGGTGAAGCATGCATGGTCAACAAAAACTCTGCCCCTGCTTGTTTGCTGAGAGCAGCTGGCGCTTGATACCAAACGTCTTCGCAAATGCAAACACCAAATCGAATATTGTTAATACTGAAGCAACACGCTGTAGCTGGGCCTGGAGCGAAGTAGCGCTTTTCATCAAACACACCATAGTTTGGCAAACATTGTTTACGATAGTTAGCGATAACTTGTTGGTTTTGTATCACGAGTGCAGCATTATAGATGACATCATCGGCATACTCTGGATAGCCAATGACAACCGTGATGCCAGCCACTTGCTGACAGATAAGACTGATAGCTTGTTCAAGATGGCTTTTTAATTCGCGTCGAAAAAGTAAGTCTTCTGGTGGGTATCCAGTTAAGGTGAGCTCGGGAAATAAAATAATGTCAGCGGCTTTATGCTCACGTGCGTGCTTGGCAAGTTGAATCACTTGTTGCGTATTGCTATGGACATCACCAACAACAAAGTTGGCCTGAGCGATAGTTAATTTAACTGTTTCATTCGTCTGCATAGTGCGTATTAAACCCTATATTGAATTGATAATCAACAATGTGGCCACTGATATGCCATATGTTGTTGTTTTAGGACATATTTTACCTATGGGCAACCTAGGTTAGTGCTATTCTTTTAAGAAGAACCAGCTAGAAAGTTGCCTTAGTATGCTTAATATTTCTGCAAAGTTGATAGGCGCGCAATCAACCGAAGTGCCAACAACGCCAACATCGTGGTTAGCCCTACAGATTTTCAATACCTATCGGCTCGTGTTAGTAACCGTCTTGTTTAGCCTATATACCTTTAAGTATCAGACGCTTGACGATAGTTTGAGCTTGGTGCCTTCTAATTTAGCAACATTATTAATAAGTTACTTTATTGTTACTATCCTATTTTTTATTTTTGCAGCTATTAAAAAACCAAATTTTTTATTGCAAGTCAGGATCCAAGTTTATATTGACGTTATAGTTTTAACCTGTTTTATGCATGCTGGTTTAACTGATCGATTGGTATTAGGTATTTTAATCAATGCTGCTATTGCAGGCGGGAGTGTGTTGACAGCTGGTCGAGTCTCCATATTTTTTGCTATCGTTGCCGGGTTAGCGATTATTTCTGAGAACGTTATTACGCAATATGAGCTACAATTTAATGTTGCCAAATATGTTGATGTGGCTTTGCTCGGCATCACTTTTTTTGCTACCGCTATACTAGCGTTTGGTTTATCAAAAAAACTGCGCTTGAGTGAAGAGGTAGCCCGTCAAAAAAGTCTTGAAGTCACTGCGCTGCAGCACATTAGCCAACAAATTATCCAAAAGCTAAATTCTGGAGTTATCGTTCTCAACGAGCGTGGTGAGATTGATTTTATGAATAACAGAGCGAGTTATTTAATGGGTTGCCAGGGTGAAATCAAAGGTTGTTTGTTAAAAACAATCTCTGTGTCGCTAGCAAATTACTTACGACAATGGAATATTGATAAAGCGAAACGTCAAGAGCCATTGCTATTGTCCGGTAGCGATACTAGGGTTAATGTCGAATTCATTCAGCTACAAGATCATCATTTAAATAAACAACTGGTGTTTTTGCAAGACATCGCGCTTGCTGCTCAGCAGGCACAGGAGATTAAACTGGTTTCACTCGGTCGGCTGACGGCGAGTATAGCGCATGAAATAAGAAACCCATTATCTGCTATCAAGCAAGCCGCGCAGTTACTAGCTGAATCGGTAACGATAGTAAAGTCCGAGCAACGGCTGATTGAGATCATCGATGCCAATACTAACCGGGTCAATTCAATTGTACGTAATATATTGGATATTTCACGGCGAGACAAAACTCATTTAGTACGTTTTCAATTAAAAGAATTCATTAATGATTTTATAAAAGACTTAATCGATACTAAACAACTCAAAGCTGACGCTATTACCGTTGTCGTTAACAATGATAAGCTCGAAGTTACCTTTGATCGCATGCAGCTAGAGCAAGTGCTGATGAACCTCTGTGAAAATAGTTTGCGTTACGTTAATGTAACTAAGCCAGGCCCGCTAATTTCTCTACGATTTGGTATCGATCCTGAATCTAGCTATTGTTACCTTGATGTTATTGATAATGGTAATGGAGTTGAGGCAGATAAAATCATTAACTTATTTGAACCCTTCTATACAACTGAAGTAACAGGTACCGGTTTAGGCTTGTATATCTGTCGAGAAATTTGCGAAGCAAATTTAGCTCGGATCTTTTACGTTGATGATGCTGATGTTAATGGCTATTTTCGAATTCTTTTTTATAGTTAGCGGAATATTTAATGAGTGAGATAAAACCAGTTGCATTAATAGTCGATGATGAGCCGGATCTTAGAGAGCTTGTATGCCTGACAATATCGGAAATGGGTATCGCCGTGCGTGAAGCCGGTACTATTGCTGAAGCTAAAACAGTACTCGCAGCAGTATCATGCCGACTCTGTTTAACTGATATGCGTTTGCCAGATGGCAGTGGTTTTGATTTGGTTGAATATGCACAGAAGAATATGTCACATATGCCAATTGCTGTTATCACTGCTTACGGCAATGTCGAGTTGGCTGTGTCATCATTAAAAGCTGGTGCCTTTGATTTTATTTCCAAACCGCTCGATATAAAAGTACTACGTGATTTAGTCAATACCGGATTACGCTTAACTGAGCAATCTCGCGACGCCGAGATTGATGCATCAAGTCAAGCTGGATTATTGGGTGACTCAGCTGCTATCGCAGCATTACGGAAAAAAATTATCAAAGTTGCGCGTAGTCAAGCGCCAGTACACATTACTGGCCCATCTGGCTCAGGCAAAGAATTGGTTGCTCGCTTAATTCATCAGCATGGTGCTCGCCATGATAAAGTCTTTATGCCAGTTAATTGTGGAGCGATTCCGAGTGAGCTAATGGAAAGCGAGTTTTTCGGTCACAAGAAAGGAAGTTTTACTGGCGCGATGACTGACAAAGATGGCTTATTTCAAGCGGCCAGTGGTGGCACTTTATTTCTTGATGAAGTTGCTGAATTACCGTTACCGCTACAGGTTAAGTTGTTACGCGCTATTCAAGAAAAAGCCGTTCGTCCTGTTGGCGCTCAGCTTGAAGTTTCAGTTGATATCCGTATTTTAAGTGCTTCGCATAAATCACTGAGCCAGCTGGTCGAGCGTGGTGAGTTTAGGCATGATCTTTATTATCGAATCAATGTGATCGAGATTAAAGTGCCTGCGTTACATGAGCGGATTGAGGATGTAGCTATATTGGCACGTACTATGCTTGAAAATTTAGCTGGTGCAACTGATCTCGATAAGGTTGAGTTAACAACAGCTGCCTTGAATAAATTACGCAACTACTCTTTCCCTGGTAACGTGCGTGAACTTGAAAATATCTTAGAGCGCGCTCTGACTTTGTGTGAAAATTGTGTCATTACTGAAGATGATATTCAGTTACCGGAGTGCACTAGTACAGGTGGTCAGTTCCGCGGACCTGAAAAGCTAAACCCGTATCTCGGTGATGTTGAACGCGATGCAATTATTGCTGCACTTGAAAAAACCAAATGGAATAAGACAGCAGCGGCGAAGTTACTTGGGATCACGTTGCGTGCGATGCGTTACCGTATTAAAAAATACGGCATCGGGTGAATGGCTGCAGGTATTGCCATACCTCGCAGCCATTTAAGCTAATTACAACTCGATTATTGATCGTGTGAGGTACTACCTATTTCTTTCTGCTTTTTTAAACAGGTCATCAAGGCGCGCTCCTCAGTTGCGAGCTGATCTTGTAGCTTGGTGATGACTTCTAGGTGTTGCTCGATGATGAGCTGTAGATCGGTGGTGGATGGGGATTTAACTAAATTCCCTCTTGTTTGATTATTTTCCATAATATTAAGCTCCGTCTTATTTGTTAAATTATTTTATTTTTCCATATGACACGCTCGGTTAATTAGTAAAGCATACTTTGTCTGATTTTCCTAGTAAGACTTATGTTATTCCGGAGTTTATTCAATGCTGTCGTGGCACATGTTGTACAAATCAGTAAAAGATTAACCGGTTGGCGACGTAATTCGATTTTAGCTGCATGACGGTATATTGGTCTGGCCTACTTCATTGATGGCAATGCCGTTGAATCAGTGTTACGTGCCGCGTCAACAATTGAGGTTAAATCATGCCCTTGTCTTTTGCTGAGAGAAAACACCAGACTAAGCACCGATTAAGTCAGCGTCTATTTGAATTGATGGATCACAAGTAATCTAATTTAGGTCTTGCGCTTGAGCTTGATCGGGTGGCCGATAGTCTTTCAGTTATCGATGCGGTTGGCTCAGAAATTGTTATTGTGAAGACCCACATGGATATCGTGCGGGATTTTAATGAATAATTTGTGGCTGATTTGCGCTTACTGGCAGAGAAACATCGATTTTTGATTTTTGAGGACCGCAAGTTTGCTGATGAATTCGCTGTTGTGCAAAAACAATATCGTGACGGACTCTACCGCATTCTCGATTGGGCTGATATCACCAGCGCTTACTTGACACCTGGGCCAGATATCATTATCGCGCTTGCAGAGCTTGGCGTAGCACGTCAGCGTGGCTTGTTGCTGGCATGGCAACCTCTAGTCATTTTTGCACACCGAATTATGTGCAGGCATGCATTGAGTTTGCTGAATTGTGTCAAGACTTTCTCATGGGGCTTACTGCCCAGCGCCGTTTAAGCAAAAATCCAGGTCTCGTGACCCTAACGCCAGGTGTGTGCAATTAACGTAAGTCTTTGATGACATGAGTCAGCTTTATCACTCGCCAGAAGTGATTATTGGTGAGCAAGGTAGCAACATCGTGCTCTGTGGTTGTGGACATTACCACAGCAGTAGACCCAGTGAGTGCGGCGCAAACCATGAAACAGCGGGCATGGTCAGCCTATTTGTCTCGTTCTACTACCGCAGGTGCGATTGTTTAGTCTGTATCAGTGTCAGAAAAAACCCAGCTTTAAGCTGGGTTTTTGTTGTCCGAGGCAAAATCAGTGTACTAGGTGTCGTGTTTGCACATACTGAGCTAGTTGATTGGGGGTAAATGCTTCTTCAGGTGCTGCCGCTAAGATGGCGTAGGGTGAATGTGACTCATTAAGTCGATATAAGCAGATCATTGCATTATCTTGAATCGGCAACAGCATTGGATTATGGTCTGAAGCTGATGCTAACGCCTGTGACGCCCGCTCATAAGCTTGTAAGCCATGCTGAGCTTCGATGTAGCCGACAAACGTCGCCCACTGTTTGTGTTCGATAGTAACTTCATCACCCATGGCAAACCAGAGTGATGTGCCGCCTTCCCTGGTATCGTGCTGGGCGGGAAAACTAATGTGGCCGGCTCTAAATCTATCCGCACTTGGGCAAGCGGGCCAGGTTGTTGCAGCGATGCTGGTTGACAAGGTGGCAATGAAGAGACAAAGACAGTAAAACAATTTTTTCATGGTTAGATCTCCAAGATGAGTGGCATACGTTCTGATGTTGCGGCGATATTAGTTGATAAGAAATCGCTCTATCAGCGGCGACATGATAGCAACACAGTGCGTGAAATGACAATCGCCCGCTGCGACTGTTTGAGGTGGCGGGTTTGCCTCGCCAGATTGCTGCGCCGTTAGTTAGGCCTGACTACTTACTAAATGCATAGACCACCGCGATAGGTGAATGTGGAGTCGGCGCTTCGTAAACACAGGTAATCTCTGGTAACAAAAGTGGATCCACAGTTACCAGCGACGATACATGGGTTAGCGCAAAGGCGGCATTCTCATAGGCTTGTTGCTTGGAGCGTGCGGGATTGATCATACCGACTGAAATCTTTCAAACTTTGTCTCAGTCGTTAATAGGGGTAGCATCAATTGTCTAGGTTTCGTCATTACCACCATGACCTGGGTACACTGGCTGAGCTGATTTGATGGCTGCTACGGTTGGGTACTGGTCAGCTAAAGCATATTGCTTGAACAAAAAATAGGCTAGAAATAATAAATTTTTTACATTTTGCTCCTCCTAGGTAAAAAATAAAATATCGCATGAGGCTCGTTAGTACGAGTATAAATTCTCTATTTTTACTCTTTAACATGCTCGATTCGCTCGAGCCTGGGCTTGCTCTCCATTGCCAGTCGGTTATGATATCGGTTCGAATATTTTGCTTAACTTTTACATCATGTTTACTGACCAACAAAGACAAATTTTGCACGCCATGGGCATCACTATCTGGCAACAACGCGACCAAACTGGCGCGGTGGCTAATATCACTACTGAAGAGCGGCAGGTTACCCAGCCATCAACAAGATCCTGGCAGGCGTTGCAGCAGTGTGTGCAGGATTGCCAGCTATGTGGGTTGGCGCGCACACGTAAGCAAACTGTGTTTGGTGTTGGTGATATCAAGGCTGAGCTCATGATCATTGGCGAAGCCCCGGGAGCGGAGGAGGATAGGCGCGGTGAGCCATTTGTCGGTCGGGCTGGCCAATTGCTGGACGCCATGCTGATGAGTATTGGTCTGTCACGGCAACAAGTCTTTATTGCCAATATATTGAAGTGCCGGCCACCACAAAATCGCGATCCAAAAGAGGATGAAATCGCAACTTGCACACCCTATTTGATTCAACAGATCGATCATATCAAACCAAAACTGATTCTAGCGGTCGGCCGGATCGCAGCCCAGTACCTACTAGCGAGTAAGCAATCACTAGGTCGGTTACGTGGTGAAACCCACACCTATACCGCTGCTGATATTCCATTACGCGTGTCTTATCATCCAGCCTATTTGTTACGCTCGCCGCGTGAAAAACGCAAGTCCTATCAAGACTTACTTGCGGTGCAGCAGTTTCTACATGAAGTATGAGTTCAAATTAACCGTGCTTGCTGGCTTTACCTTAGTAGAGTTGATGGTATGCTTGCTGCTCACCGGCATTATGTTGCTGCAGGCTACCACAAGTTTTTACCGTATTATTCAGCAGCAACGAATCACATTGGATTTGACTCAGTTACAGCACGCCTTTCAATTCGCGCGTGGTCAGGCTGTGGTTAATCAGCACCTGGTACTAATTTGTGGTAGTCAGGATAAACGCCATTGCGTTGATGATTGGTCGCGTGGTTTTATCGTGCAAGCCCGTCCAGTCATGCCCAAGCAACCGCCAGTATTGCTCTACCAATTTCGCTTGAACAATACTAGCGCCCGACTACATTGGCATGGCTTCAATCATAAACCCTATGTCCAATTTGATGGTTTGGGGCAAGCCTTAGCGAGTAACGGCCGTTTGGATTATTGTGACAGTGAGGATCACTGCCATCAGCTTATTATTAACAGAGCAGGGCGATTACGGTTTGAAAAAGCAGCGTAAACTTATTTGTTTTATTTTCTTTGCATCATCTACCACGAGTTCGGTAAAATGATTGTTTATTTTGAATGAGAAATCTGTCGTGTCCGATTCTCCTAGTGGGTCATCTTCAACTGCAAGCGATTCCCCTTCAACGCGGCAATATTTTTTTGGTTATGCGTTGGTGCTTGTCGCTACCGTCAGTATGTGGTTTGGGCAAATTTATCCGATTTTTCACTCACTGCAACAGTTAGGGCTGGTGCTCTGGTGTGGTTTGGCTCTGACGGCAGTGCTGAGTGTCATTGGTGGCTTGTCTGTTGCTATCGCTTATTTTCTTGGTATGTCAGCTCATGTGCCGGATTTGTTTCGAGAGCGCAGTCTTTCCCAGCAGCTTGCTCAGTTTCGCCAACTCTCTACCGGTAAAAAAGCACTTTACCTGCTTGCATTAACTTGTGTTGCGATGGATTTTATCATGTATAGTGCATCGCAGATTTTTAACGGCTCTTTTTTAACTAGCAGTTTGGCTTGGTTCACTGGGCCATCAGTGGCACTACTCTCAACTATCGGCCGCCTGGAAGCGACACTACGGCACTTTGATACCAGGTGCCCTGATCAAAGTCGTCGCCCGACTTTCAACACCAATTGGCTTGGCTCTTGGTTTTATCTCGCGGGTTATGGTTTTGGCTTTGCTGTGACGGTGGTAAAAGAATTCGCTTCAGCAGCATTAAGTTCTGTGGCAATCTTTTTTACTTTGCAGGCGCTTGGTATCAGCTTGCATTCAATGCTGGTGATTGCCGGTATTTGTTTTGCTCCAGCATTTATCACGCGCGTTTTATTTTCCTTACGACCAACAGCAAATTATTTCAAACATGGTTTTGCAGAAACTGGGAATTGGCTAGGTGCACACTATCTGAACTGTGAGGCACATGATAATATCGCTTATTACCAAAGCTTAATCAATCACCAAGTCAGTGCTGACACTAAACAGCGTTTTCAAGCAAGCAAACCGCTGATGTTGGCTTTAATCGTTTTGCGTTGCTTGGCAGGTGGTGCCGGTCATATGTTTAACTTGGCGATGCTGGCTTATGTCATGCAAATAGTCGGACTCAGTGTGCCAGTATGGTGGCCGGTGCTCACTATCGCGGTGGGTTGCGCTGCTATGTTGCACTTTTTTGGTCTCAGTGCCGGATTCTTAGAGACTGGTTTCGCGCGTTCGCTCGAGGTTAGCGCGGAGTTTATCAGTCAGCTGCGTGGTGTCGATGATAGCCAAAAGCAGTCAAGTCTTTTGCATGCAAGTAGAATGTCGAATTCTACCCATAATAGCCCAGCAGGAGATAGACCAAAGTCAATTGCAACGGGTCATCATGCTGCTTCCCTATTACCACCACATCCACTGCAACCGCCACCAACAGAGTTAGGAAAATATGATTCTTCGCTAATTCTGTAAGGTTGAAGCGATGAATATTTTTGCTTGTTGGCAGAGTTCGGCAAAGTCTGGATTATAAGTCAGTTGTAATAGATTGGCTTTGTTATAATTTTTCGGTGACAGTGCGCCATAAAATAAGTCAGCAGCGCACAGTGTTGGATTTTGTTGTTGTAGAGCTTGTAAGCGTGCTGCTTGAAAATCACCAGTACGGCCATAGTGTCGGTTATCGATCGATGTGATTAAACTTTGATGTGAAAAATCTATGATGTGTTGTTGTGGGTATACACTACTGTATTCGTGAATATGTTCCCCTAAATCGTGCTTGACTTCACGCCGATAGATCAGCAGACGTTTATTGTCGGTTTGCAAGCCGTTAAAGTAGCGCAATGTATCACTGGTTGCGACGACTTCATCATCTTCTGCAACCACGACAAAATGCGGTATTGCCAAGGTATGGTTGTGTTGTAGATGTTGTAGTTGTTTTGTGAGCCGGCGTACTTGTTTACCGCCATTCATGGCTAAATCAGTGTATTTGGTGTAGTCATAACAAAGTTGCCGAAATGGCAGCCAAGCAAATTGACTGGAGACCATGCACAGATACTCGGTGTAATCGAGTAAGCCTTCTAGTGGGTTGTTGATTTTGAATGCCGGTGCAAAAGCAAAAATACCTTGAATGTTATTGTCGTGCGCCGCATGATGAATCGCGAGCGCGGCCCCAGTTGAAAAACCACCGAGGTAAAGCCTATCAACTGTTTTACGTAAGTCAGTAGCAGCAAAGCGAACCACGTCATGCCATTCTTCCAATTGCACGTTCAGTAAATCGCCCGGTCTAGTGCCATGACCGGGTAGCAGCAAGCCGCGCACCAGTAAGCCTTGCTGACGCAGAAACTCAGCAAAGTCGCGAGTGATAAACGCCGAATCATATAAACCATGGATCAAGATCACGCCAGCCGTTGGCGTATGGTCGGGGGTCAATTCATAGGCTGCATTGCTATCGATGATGGTGGTTGCTGGCAAGTGATCGAGATCAACCCGCGATGCCGAAATCAATCTCCGTGTCATGTTGATGTAGTCAGCATAGCTATGCTGGTTGCTATCCAGTGTTAGCTTGTTGCCAGAAGGTTCAAGTCCAGCGGCATACATGGTGCGCTTCCTCGATCATGGTTCATCGATGCTTGCTGAGAACATGATTAATATCTTGCTCTCAATAAGGTTAATTATAGACCATTATTGATTTTATTTTGTTTAAATTAGCTAGGTTTGCTGAGTCGGATTTGAGAAAACAACTGAATCAATTCGATGAATTTAGTTTGTGAATCAGCTGTTCAGGCTTATAATATCAGCACATTTTGTCTAAGGAGTCCGCAATGCGATTTCTTCGCTTCATTTTATTACTGACCTCAATGCTGTTGCTAGCTAACCTGGCTTGGGCGATTGATCTCGGTGGCCTTGCTGATAACGCGCTAACGCCGGTCTCTGGGCTTGCCGCCGCGGCTAATAAAATTCTTATTCTGATTGGTGTTGGTTTGTTAGCTGCTGGCGTTGTGCGCTATTTTGAGCACCGGCGTAGCCCGGGTCAGGTGCACATGAGCCAAGTCATGATTGTTGTTGTGCTGGGTTTAGTGCTGATCGGCGTCGCTTACGTCGGTAGTCTGTCTGAAGGTGGTCATATTGCAAATGAAAAATTGATGCAGCGTCGCGCGTAAATTTTTCGATTTCATTTTTTATCTTGCTCCAAGCTGAAGTATTGTTACGCCTTGGTACATTCCTTTAACTTACTTGCAATCGGCAGAGTTGTGTAAATTTTTGTTTGCACGATCATTGCAATTCACAACAGTAGTTTATTCGCATCAGTGCTTATAGTGATTGTATTTGCTGGGTTGCCACGCATTATCGCTACGCTCAAATGCTCGCAATGAGCTAGATAGGATGGTATGAATCCTGTTACTTCTCACTTCATGATGATGCTTTTTTTCAGCCCACTACGAGCTGCGTGGCAGCCCAGAGATGTTTGTTGGGTGAGTAACTGATATTAGCGTTTAATGAGCCGCTCTGGGAGAGTGACCTTCACCATGCCTAGCATCGGTTGCCAACAACGGACTTTGTTTTGCTGCATTTGCATCGCTGTGACTTGTTGTGCTAGCAGGCTTTGTTGCATGAGTATTCACTGCTCCCAGAGCTCGCGGTTGCGCTGTATCATCAATACAGTCTAAATTACCGGTCTCGATTAAGCGAACGATGTTAGCACCGAACTCTGCCCAATTGCTCATGCCTAACGCATAAGTGGCGCAACCAGCGAAGGATGACAAGGTCAGTGCTGCCGCAACGGTGAGCCAAAACGGCGGTGCGCTGATACCTACATGTGTCAGCATCGACACAAAGCCAAATTCACTGGAGGCAATGCTGGCAAAGACGATGGCTGAATTGACAACCGCATTGACTAAAATCACTAGCCGGGCGGATCCAGTGTGCTTTGGTTGGTGTTCGTATTCTTTACAATAGTCATTTTCATCAGCAAGATGGGTGAAGACTTTACCGTCCCAGCGTCTCGCGAAGTATTTTGCCAGCGTTTTGTAATAAAACAAATATTCAGTCGCTAGGCCTGCGCTGAAGGCGCAGCCGAGGCTAGTACAAAACGCAGTTTGTGCTGAAATCTTTAACCCGAACAGAGTTGAATGCAAGGTGGGGAAAGCAACAAAAATAACAAGACTAGTGAACAGCGCACCGAGCACTAGCAGTGTGTGCGGTACACGCTGACCTGGTCTGTAAAACAAGTGATTGAGTAATTCGGCGACGGTAAGCAACACTCCAAAACTTACCATCAACGAGAGTACATGTGGCATCACTGGGTAGAGACCAATAGTGAAAATAAAAGCTTGTGCCAGCGCATTCATGCCGGAGACGATAAGGCTTAATAATTGTCCTATCCATTTCGCTGTTCTGGCGGGCATGTAGCTTTTATCATCAACGTCGGTTTCGAAGTGGCTAAAGGTTTCTTCAAGGTCACTTAAACTGGTGGTGAGTGCGACTGCGGCGCCCAAGGCGAGTGTTATTTCAATCGGAATCAGGCTATTAAAACTGGCATGCACCATGACAATGACTGCTGCCATGTTAAGGAAGCCGCAGACAAACACGCTGATAATAGCAAGATAGCGTTGCCGCGAGTGATTGCGCTTAGTGGGCTCCTCAACACCATCCTGTACTCGCTGGGCTAGCTTCGGTGCCAGCCTGACATAAATCAGCCAGTAAACGATGAAGTTAATGACGCCAAAGGTTAAACAAGTGATAAAAATGCCGGGATGCAATACGGCGCCAGGAGTGAGTAAATTCATCGATTCGGCTAGGCCAGCAGCGCCTTGTAGGCCAAGCGCCATACTTGCGAGGGTTGCTGAGAGGGCTAGAAATCGAGAGATCAGTTTTTGTCCGATTTGTTTTAATGCCTGTTGCTGCAGCCAGCGTAAAGGTTGTTGCCAAAAGTTTGCTGGAGCTACTTGTGCTGTTGATACGGTCAAGTGATTAGCCTTCAGTGGTTATCGTTCTGTCTTTGTTTTCGATTAACTTTTCATCTTACTTCGCAAAGCTTAAGAAAAACTTAACAAACCATATTACCGCCAAAAAATTTGTCGTCACTTTTAAAGTATAGTCAGTTCGGTGCGTCGCGGTTGTTGCTCAGTCGACTTCAAGTACATTAATTGACTAGTTCGCTAGCACTATAAACCAAAAGCCAGTAGCAACAGGATGCCACCTGGGGTAAACCACATCACCGCTGAATGATAACCGCGGAGGAAAAAAGTGCCTGACCAAGCACGTGTACGCTGCCCTGAGTTTGGTACCGAGAGTCGGACTCGAACCGACACGGTGTCACCACCACCTGATTTTGAGTCAGGCGCGTCTACCAGTTCCGCCATCCCGGCCAATCGAAAATCTGCAGTATAACAAAGTTAGCACTGGCGTCAATGTTTCCACCCGGCAGGCTTGAAGCTTCTGGTTGTGACTGCACAAACAACAATTGCTAGAAATTTGTGCTTTGCTATAATGAGCTCCTTTTTGTTCCGGAGCAATCACCTCAATGTTACGCACTGATTTCGATTATGAGTTACCAGCTGAGCTGATTGCACGCTACCCTGCAGAGCGCCGCACTGATTCGCGACTGTTGTGTTTGTCGCGTGACACCGGTGCGCTGCAACATAAGCACTTCAATCAATTACCAAGCTTGCTGCGCGAGCATGACTTGTTGGTGTTCAATAATAGTAAAGTCATACCGGCACGGCTCTACGCGACTAAGCCCACCGGTGGTCGGGTTGAGATCTTAATCGAGCGTGTGCTTAGCCCAGCGCGGGTACTGGTTCAACTACGTGCCAGCAAAACACCGCAGCTTGATTCTGAGTTGATCCTCAGTAATGGCGAGCGGGTTAGCGTGTGTGGTCGACACCAGGACTTATTCGAATTAAGTTTTCAACAGCAAACCGTGCTAGCAACGCTAGATGCGGTTGGCCACGTGCCATTGCCACCATACTTGCAACGTGAAGATGAAGCTTTTGATCGCGAGCGCTATCAAACTGTGTATGCTGAGGCGCCTGGGTCGGTAGCAGCGCCGACTGCTGGCTTGCATTTTGATACTGCACTGATGCAAGCGTTGGCGGCGCAAGCGGTGTTTGTCACCTTACATATTGGTGCCGGTACTTTTCAGCCGGTACGCGCTGATAAGGTTAGTGAACATACTATGCATGCTGAATACATTGACGTGTCTGCCGAGGTCTGTGCCCGAGTTCGCAGCTGCCAACAAGCCGGTGGTCGTGTGATCGCTGTTGGTACCACCAGTGTGCGTTGTCTAGAGACCGCTGCCGCGAGTGGCGGTATTGAACCGTATCAAGGCGATACCGATATTTTTATTTACCCGGGTTATCAATTTAATTGTGTCGACGCCATGATTACTAATTTTCATTTGCCACAATCCAGCTTATTGATGTTAGTGTCAGCTTTTGCTGGCTATCAGCACACCATGGCAACCTATCAAGCAGCGGTGCAGCTTGGTTATCGGTTTTATAGTTATGGCGATGCCATGTGGGTCAGTGATGAAATTTGAACTCCTTAAAACTGTCGGTTATGCGCGGCGTGGCCGTTTGCAGTTTGCTCGTGGAACTATCGAAACCCCGGCATTTATGCCAGTCGGTACCTATGCAACGGTCAAAGCAATGACAGTGCACGAG
>CAWUKA010000029.1:0-21467 GCA_963922965.1 uncultured Gammaproteobacteria bacterium
TCGAAACCGACTTACAAGACTTGATTGAGCATAGCTTCAGCTTCCGCGATGTTGATAAGAAAAACGGTGAGCGCTTTTACCACGGCGTTATGCTCGGCCTAGTCGCCAGCTTACGTGATCGTTATAACATTAAATCCAACCGCGAATCGGGCAAAGGCTTATTTGATGCCATATTAACCCCAAAAGATAAAACCGAAAACGGTATCGTGTTTGAGTTTAAAGTGGCGCCTAGTGAAGATCAGCTCGAGGCGACTGCGAAACAAGCTCTACAACAAATCATTACCAAGGATTATGTGAAAGAACTCCAGCAGCAAGGCGTTAACAACATCATTAGAATCGGTATTGCCTTTGCTGGCAAGCAGATTAAAGTCGTGAGTGAAACCTAGTCACAATATCGAGACTGATATTAAATACGATTACAGCAAGCTAGTCACATTAACGTCCGTGACGTCTGTGATAATCACGAATAAATTTTTGTTTCAATAAGCCAGCTGGATTGTCAGGAATTTGTTGCAACCACTGCCTAGTTGCCTGCTGCTGTTCAGAAAGAACCTGCCTAGCTATCAACTTCTGTCGCTCCTGATTATTGTTTTGACTAGCATCAACTTTGCGAGTAGGGCTCATATTGGATGACTGCTTGTGCTGATTAATTAACTGCTGAGTAAACTGCTGGCGATCAAGCCCTGCCTGAGCTTGCTGACTACTGGCTTGTTGCTCTTGACTGTTTCTAGTGTCAGACTTTGCTGATGCTTGGCGCTGCTGCTTAGTTTGCTTCTGATTACTATCGGCCTGTTGACTCTTATTTTGTTCAGCCTGATGATTTGCTTGCTGCTGCTGTTGCTGCTGTTGCTGTTGCTGCTGTTGCTGTTGCTGTTGCTGTTGCTGTTGCTGTTGCTGTTGTTTTTGCTGTTGTTTTTGCTGCCTAAGTAGTTGCTGAACGATGGTCCGATTATGTTGTGCGTCAAGATGCAGTGTATCTCGCGATAAAACTATATCATATTCTCTCAAAGCCGATTCGAAATCACCCTGCATGGCCAATGCATTAGCATAGTTATAATGACCATCGATTGAATCAAGTTTAGCAAATGCAACAGCAGCTTTATTATATTGCTGCGAGCGGTAATAGGAGACACCCTGCCATGCTGGATCAACAAATTTTTCTGCCGCCTGCTTAAAGGCACCAGCTGCCAGCGCTCGTGCTGCCTGCTGATCCCGGCGTAACCATAAATCTTGCCAAAAACCAGCTTGTGCCTGTGCTAGATAGAACAACCCTAGAATGAGGACTGTAAAGAGACGAATCATCAAAATAACTCCGCAACTGCACCACGACGAAATAGTAACAGCAATAATGGCAGCATCAACACAACTAACCAATAACCTTGATCGAACCATATTTCAGTCTTTAGTTGCTTGCTTGGTGACTGCCGCTTACTCAGAATCGAGCTCTGTAAAATATAATCAACATCAACGTCAGTTGTCGTTACCAAGTGATAGCGGCCACCACCTGCTTGCGCAAGTTGCTGCAAGGATAGTTGATCAAGCTTATTGATCCAAATCGCTCCCTGCTCATCAGATAAAAAACCACCTTGGTGGCTCGGCACTGGGGCACCAGCTTCACTACCAATAGCAAGCACTGAGGTCGTATAACCTTGGCCAAGTTGCTGTTTTGCTTGCTGTATAGCAATTGCATCAACTTGACTATCGGTTAAAAGAATTATATCGCCTTTTGCTGCACCTGCTTGTCGTAGCATGTTAGCTGCCATATCAATTGCAGCAGCTAGGTTGGCTTGGCGCTGCTGCACAGGCATGATATCAACCGAGAGCTCGGGTACCAGTGCAGCAATTGTTTTGGCATCTTGGGTCAATGGGGAAACGAGAAAAGGCTCAGCGCCAACAGCTAGCAAACCAACTTGCGCTTCTTCGCTGTGCCTTAATAAGTCAAACAATTTATATTTAGCTCGACTAATACGTGAAGGCTTAACATCTTCAGTAGTCATTGTCGCTGACAAATCAATAACGAGCACCCTAGCGACCAGCTGACGGTAGATTGGTAATTCTATTTTCTGCCAGGTTGGACCAGCTAGCGCTATGATCGCCAATGTCCAGCAACAAGCTACAACCGTGAACGATATATTTACACGTTGTTTTGCCTTACTATCCACAAGCAGATGCTTTAGCAAATGAGCATCACAAATTGAGTACCAACTCATGGTTGAGCCTTGCTGCTGATATAATCGCATCAGTAGATAGAGTATAGGCGCGAATAAAATAAACCAATAGGGCCGCAAAAAATGGAGCTGATACATAACTGCCAACATTTTAAGACCTCACTTCCAATGCTAACTTATTAACAGTGGCTGACTTATTATGCCAAAATATTAAATGTCGCATCATCACCAATAAACTTAGCAAAAGTGCTATTGCGACTAACCAAGGGTAGAGTGGCTGAACCGGCCGGTAAATCATTTTATCTGCGACAACAGGTTCAAGCTTATCAAGCTCCCGATAGACTTGTTGTAATGCTTGAGTATCTTTGGCACGAAAATACAAGCCGCCGGTTAACTCAGCAATTTTTTTCAAAGTTTTCTGATCAAGCTCAGCAGATGGATTAACAACTTGCATGCCAATAATACTAGGGACAACCATTTCCTCAGCACCGAGCCCGATAGTATAAATTCGGATATTGTTTTCAGCAGCAATCTTTGCCGCAGAAACTGGATCGGCAACGCCAGTGTTATTCGCACCATCAGTTAGCAAAATGATTACGCGACTTTCTTTTGGTTGCTGAATAAGCCGTTTCACCGCTAAGCCAATAGCATCACCAATCGCTGTCTCTTGGCCAGCCAAACCAATGCTGGCATCAGCCAGCATCTGCACTACCGCATTTCGATCGAACGTTAATGGTGTTTGCAAGTACGCTTGACTTGCAAATAGAATCAAACCCAAGCGATCGCCTCGACGCTGCTGAACGAACTTACGCCCTGTCTCTTTAACAACGTCAAGTCGTTGCGCTTGCATACCATGCAACTCTAAATCAGGAATTTGCATACTACCAGAGACGTCGACTGCTAACATCAGCCCGCGACCAGTACGCTGCAGTTCTATTGGCGCACCAATAAACTCAGGACGTGCAGCCGCAACCACCAGTAACACCCAAAGCAAAATTAAAAACCAATTTTTCTCAGTAGAAACTTGACGCATATCAACCTCGGCAATACACGTGTTGAGCCTATTAAAAAATGGGACCCGCAAACCACGCTGAGCTTGAGCGCGTACAGCTGGTAAAGCCCGGTGGACTAATAAAGGCAAAGGGAGTAATAACAACATCATGGGCCAGGCTAACTTAATCATCAAATTTTTATCTACTCTTTAATAAATTGACCGACATGTAATTGTCGTAACCAGCACTCAACAGCAACAAATAAATCAGCGCACCGTGCTGGCGCCTTTTTCATATATGGCGCAGTTAAAATCAGTTGGCCCAATTCTGTATGAATGGATTTAGCAGCACTCATATTATTAAGCATGCCCAACCACTTTTCACCAGTAGCACTAGCAACCTGCTGCCTTGGATAATAAGCGAGAGCGACTCTACGTAAAAAAATAGAAGTAGCACGAACAGCACGTATCGTGTTTTTGTCGTTAGTATATCGGCTCTGAATCTGAGAAAACTCTTTCATCAAGCCTTGGTGGAAACGGCGGTGCTGCTGATATCTATGCCACCAACGTACTGATATTAATATCGCAAACAACAACAGTGCTAGCATGATGAACCAACCGTAAGCTGGCGGCCAAATCGATATGGCTGCAGGCATATGAATATCACGCAGCTCCTGGAGTGGATTATATTGTGCTGACAAACTGACCTCCCTGACAAGCCTGGCCCAGCACTTCAACTACAGCTTGATCGGTTCTTATCGATATTAACGGTACTTTCAGTTCAGCTAACTGCTGTTGCAACTGCTGCTTACTTACTAAGACAGACTGCTGATACTGTTGTCGTAGCTTTGTTATTGCAGTGTCAAGCACAATCGTATCGAGGCCATTTGATATCGAATACCGATTGGGTGGCGGCAGTGTTTCTTCCAACTGATCGTAAACCTGCACTGCTACAACAACGTTAGCTTTGGTCAATGCCGCCAAATTGGACATAACCATACTATCAAAGCTAGAAAAATCACTGATAATAAAAATCAGACTACCAGATTGCACAGCTTGGCGTAATAACATCAAAGCGCTTGAAGTTGCTGTTGCATCATTAGCAATTGAGTGCGGCACTGCCATGTTTTGTATATTTTGCAATAAACCTAATACCGCACGTGGACCCACCTTTGGCTTTAACAATAACTGCTGCTCACCCGCATATAGAATAGCACCTAAACGACTGCTTTGATCAACAGTAGCCCATGCAAGCAGTGCTGCAACTTGTGAAGCAATGACCGACTTAAATGCGACTCGAGTACCAAAAAAAAGACTCGCACCGTAATCAATGACAATAAAAACAGGACGCTCACGCGCTTCTTTATATAGTTTTGTAGATGGTTTGCCAGTCCGCGCCGTAACGCGCCAATCGATTGATCGAACATCATCGCCAGCTTGATAAGGACGCACCTCATCAAAATCAATACCATAACCACGATAACCGGATCGATACTGGCCACTCAAATGAGTGTATACCAGTTTATTATTAGGCAGTTTGATCTGGCGTGCTGACTGACGCAGAGCAATCAAATCAGCCAGTGCTGGCACAACTCCACTGTGTTCGGCTTCATTGCCTGACCGACTTGACTCAGCTAAGGAATTGCGACGCGACATAATAATTCTGAGATGACATGATCGGTATCAATGCCTTCTGCCTCCGCTGTAAACGTTAGTAAAATACGATGGCGTAACACATCGTGCGCAATAGCATGAATATCTTCTGGGGATACATAATCACGACCGTGTAACCAGGCTAGTGCACGCGCGCAGCGGGCAAGAGCAATAGTGCCACGCGGACTAATACCGTAATGGATCCACCGCTGCAAATCATCACCGTACAGTTTCGGTTCGCGCGATGCGATGACCAGCTGCACTAGATATTTTTCTAGAGCTGGGCTCATGTGCAACTGCAATACCTCTTGGCGCGCAGAGAAAATAGTTTCTTGACTGATCTGAATAGCCGCTTCATCACCGAGACTGGCCTGCTGGCCAAGAGCTTCATTCAGAGCCAAATTCATAATTGCCTGCTCAGCAGGTGCCTTAGGGTATTGAATGCGGACATATAATAAAAAACGATCGAGTTGAGCCTCAGGCAAAGGGTAGGTACCTTCTTGCTCAATCGGATTTTGTGTTGCCATCACTAAAAATAATTTTGGCAGCTGATAAGTAACACGACCAACACTGACCTGGCGCTCAGCCATTGCTTCTAATAAGGCGGACTGCACTTTAGCCGGCGCGCGGTTGATCTCGTCAGCTAGAATAACATGATGAAAAATTGGTCCTTGTTGGAATTCGAAGCTTGTAGTTTCCGGCCGATAGATTTCTGTTCCAATTAAATCAGCAGGTAGCAAGTCAGGGGTGAACTGAATACGGTGAAAACTACCTTCAACACCAGCGGCCAACGTTTTAATTGACTTTGTTTTAGCTAAACCGGGCGCACCTTCTACCAAAAGATGACCATCAGCAAGCAGAGCAACGAGCAGCCGCTCCAGCAACATATCTTGACCAATAATTTGACGTTCAAGCTGTCGTTTCAGCTGGCTAACTGCCTGCGATGTTGATGCTTGGTCAAGCTGTGCAAATTCCATGGCTTATCCTTTAAGTTAAAAAAATATTATCGATTTTAACGCGCGACCGTTTACAAGGGAAGACCAGTAATCAATTTGGACTTTATCAGTTTTGCGTTTCAATCCTGAAAAACGGTGTGTTAGCATAGCAACAACTTTTTTTATGGAGAGACATCATGCAAAAGTCAGTTCAGCGTATCCTCGTATTGGTATTAGCCCTTATCACGCCCCTAGCTAGCTTCGCTTGGACTGCAAACCAATGGAACCAATACCGCCGCAACGATCCTTGGACGCTGCGATTTCGCTTTGCTCAAGTCAGCCCGAGGGCTGATGCTGATGAGTTTATCACAAACAATAGCGGAGATGATATTGGTGGATTTTTAACTAAATTTGATCACGGTAAATTTTTCGAATTTGCAACCACTTACTATTTTAACGATGCTTCAACCATGGAATTTTCATTTACAACAACGAAGCATGAAACAGCGCTCACAGGTTCAGATGTTGGCGACTATGATTTAGCAAAAGTTGATTTATACCTACCTTCTATTACCTACCAAATTCACTTATGGACCGGTAGCACATTCAGCCCTTATATCGGCGGTGGGCTCAGTTACGTTGCGTTTGGCAGAAACCCAAAGCTACGCGGCTTACTGACACTAATGACCATATCAAATAGTTTCGGTGCAATTTATGAAGGCGGCGTTGATATTTCATTTGGAAAATATTGGCTTGTCAACTTTGCAGTTAAGCAATTTTCTGTTAGCAATACGGTAAAGTATCAAACTAACGAACCAAGTTTAACAGGCAATGGCACTGAGTTTTATACCACAAATAACACCAGCCCAACGATGTTCTTGTTTGGCCTCAGTTACAAATTAGAGCCTTGATACTAAACACGCTAATTGAATATTTATATAGCCCCAAAGATGGAGAAATTTAACATGCGTCATTGTAACATAATATTGATGTTAGCGGCTTGCTTACTATCATCAACCAGTATTTTCGCAACAGTTAGCATACCTGATTGGCGCTTAGGCCGGGTCCATGAGCCCTGGCTAATCCGAATTCGCGGCATCGAAGTTCATCTAGGAGCTGACTCATCCCGTTTTACAATTGATACCGGATCAACACAAGATTATGGCGGTTGGATTAGTGGTTTTACTGACACCATTAGCCCTGAGCTCGATGTGAGTTATTACTTTAATGACTTTATCTCGCTTGAGTTAGGTGCAACTAAAAGCAGCCATGAAATGAAAATTTCTGGCGCCGTTGCCGTTAGTCCGCTCAGCGGTGAATACGTCATCGGCTCAGCAGACACATTTGTGCCATCTCTAATGTTGCAATTTCACTTATTACCCAACCGCATTATCGATCCTTATATCGGTGGTGGTATCACTTACTTGGGCTTTAACAACGAGAGCCCAGGCTCGAGTATTACGTTATTCAAACTTGATACTGCAAGCAGTCCATCTGTTGAATTTGGCTTTGATATCAAAATAAAAAATAGTTGGAGTATCAACTTCGCCACCCGTAAAGCATTCATGGAAAACGACGTTACTTATGTTCGGGAAGGGAACACCTCAATGACAAGCAACGACTCACTGCCTTGGTTTTACATGATAGGTGTTGGTTATAGTTTTGAGTAGCTGTTGCGTCAAAGCAAAAGCGCTTCAACTAAACAAAGCGGTTAAAAATGATTGACCGTAGTTCAGCGGTACCAAGGAAAGATGCTCAGCGATAGTCTGGCCCATATCAGCCATCGTTTGACGCTGACCTAAATTAACAGGCTTGACACCAGGCCCGAACATTAAAACAGGAACATGTTCACGAGTATGATCCGAGCCCGGCCACGTTGGATCACAACCGTGATCAGCGGTCATCAACACCAAATCACCTGGGCGTAAACGCTGCTTTAGTTCTGGTAGACGCTGGTCAAATGCTTCTAACGCGGCCGCATAGCCAGCAACATTACGCCGATGGCCATATAACATATCAAAATCAACAAAGTTAGTAAAAATTAAACTTTGCGTTCCAGCTTGCTCTAAAGCTGATAATGTAGCGTCAAATAATGCCATATTGCCATCAGCCTTGATGACCTGAGTCACACCGCAGTGGGCATAGATATCAGCAATTTTACCAATCGCGATGACTTCACCACCGGCTGCTTGCAAATGATCAAGCAAGGTAGCTTGATATGGTGGTGTTGAGTAGTCACGGCGGTTGCCGGTACGCTTAAAATCACCAGGTTCACTGCCAATAAAAGGGCGAGCTATCACTCGACCAATTTGATAGTCATCAACGAGTTCGCGCGCTAACAAACAGCAATCGTAAAGACGCTGCAAGCCAAAATGCTGCTCATGTGCGGCTATTTGAAAAACGCTGTCTGCCGAGGTATAAACGATCGGCTTGCCAGTTGCAATATGTTCATCACCCAACTCTTCTAAGATTGTCGTACCAGAGGCATGCTTTAAGCCAAGCACACCAGGCAAGTTAGCACGCTGAATAAAGGCCTCGATCAATTCGGGTGGAAAACCAGTAGAAAATGATCCCCAATCAAATAACACTGGCAAGCCGGCAAGCTCCCAGTGTCCACTTGGCGTATCTTTGCCATAACTCATTTCTGCGGCATAACCATAGGCACCAGCTAGCGGAGTCGCTTGAGTGATAGTCGAGTAATCAATACCAGTACTGCTTGCCGCAGCATGATACAAACCATTGGCAGCTAAATTTGGAATCTGTAACGGACCTTGACGCAAACCAGCTTGGTCAGCGTAACCAATAGCGGCTTGTGCAGCAATATGACCAAAAGTATCTGCACCACTATCGCCGAACGTGTCTGCATCAGCACTTGCGCCGATACCGAATGAATCCATCATGAGGATAATGACGCGCTTCATAGCTTAAAACTCTATTAAACGACAATTTGTTTCTTGCAATAAACAAGCAGCAACTAATGCAATAAAAAACGCAACTGGGATAATCAATAGCGCATAGTGAAATGCTTCTGGAGTATAAACACGAACAAAACCATGTAATTGACCGTTCCAGTGAATATCCATGAAATAACCAAATAAGGGTTGAAAAATCGCTCCTGCTAACATAGCACCAATCGAAATAATGCTAACTGACGTCGCTGTAATACTAGGTGGATTACTCTCAGCCACAGTCGGGTAACTAATAACCTGTGAGCTAGTGACAAAACCCAAGAGAAAAAATAACAACATCATATAATTAACACTAGCATGCTCAACAGTAATGACGCGACTAATCACTGCTAACGAAGCAAGAGCGCAAATTATCATGGGCAATTTACGCCGCCCTGAATAATCTGAAAACCAGCCCATAGCGGGTGAACCAACAATCGCGCCTAGAAAAATCATACTGGTGACGTAGGAAGCTTGTGTGCGAGTGAATTGATGCACTTGGGTCAAAAATAAACTACCCCAAACCGCACCGAACAAGAATACCGGTAAATTCATCAGACTAGCGTAGAGACTACATAGCCAATTTTGCTTTTGCAAAACTGAGAGCTGGATACTACGTAGTAAACCCATCGATTGTAGGGCAGAGCGATGCTGTTTAATCTCAATCGAGCGACCATCAGGATAGTCTTGTACAATTTTATAAACCAAAATCCATAATAAAAAACCAAACCCCGTGTCGAGTAGCAAAGCTTGACGCCAACCTACCATTTGCACAAGCAGTGTCAGTGGTGTCTGCGCGGTAATCCCACCCAGCATCGCTGCAGTAACAATCATCCCTGTCACTAATGCCATGCGCTGTGGTGAAAACCAATGTGTCGCGAGCCGTACTGCGCTTAAAAAACAGAACGCACTACCAATACCAGTGACAAAGCGTGCAAACTGAGACAACATCAAGTAGTGTGATGTTGCAAAAAGTCCAGTACCCCAAATCGAAATCGCCATAGCCACCAAAATAATGGTGCGGGTTGAAAACCGATCCAACAGTAAGCCGGCTGGGAACAGTAATAAAATCACTGAGTAAAAATACGCTGCTGATAGGTGACCAAGCTGGGTCGCAGTAATTTGAAATTCGTGTGACAACTCTGGCTGAATAGCGTTAAACATATTGAGCTGAAGAAAATCATAGAAGAAAAATAATGCCGCAGTCATCACAACCAACCAAGACCTATAGTGCTTATCATGACAAACGATCAAACGGTTAGTTGATATCGCCCAATCTGTCATAGCAGAGCCCTCATTCAGTTGGATTTAATAATCGGTAACATCTCACACTTCGTCTCTTTAATAAAGAGCACTGCAAGCAAGCCGATAAAAAAACCAGCTGGCAGCATCATAAGTGCAAAATGATAATCAGCAGCTGAGTACTGCGCTACACCAGCAAACAAATGGCCATCCCAATGCATATTGAGCAATTGACCAAATACAGGTGCTAATGCACCACCACCCATGATTAAAATTGCTGATAAGCTGGATGCAGTACCAGTCAACATAGGGGGATTACTCTCAACGACTACTGGATAACCAATCACCTGCGAGCTTGTAGTAAAGCCAAGCAAAGCAAATAAAACTGTCAATGTTAGCAACGATGGTTGCTGCAAAGTCATAATGAAATAGATAACGACAACTGAAGCGACAGCACCCCACAACATGGGTAAACGACGATTTTTTACTCCATCTGAAACTGTACCAAAAATAGGTGAACCCACTACAGTACCTAAAAAAACCATTGCTGTTGTATCAGTCGCCTGTATACGAGTTAGTTGATGCACTTGCGTTAAAAACATACCACCCCAAACACCACCGAGAATGAAGATTGGTAAATTGAGCAAACTCACATAAATACCACAGAGCCAATTCTGTGGATTTCTCGCCGCTAGCAATAGACTTTGCAATAAGCTGATACTATCTAATTCTACCTGCTCAGCGTCGTGGTTTTGCTCTTGATTTGCCGGAAAATCACGCACCACCAGCATAATAATCATCAGTATTGCCAATCCCCCGCAGGCGTCATAGAGCAGTGCTTTACGCCAACCAACAAGCAATACAACACTGGTCATCGGTGCTTGCGCAACGATGCCACCCAACATGGCCATGGTCACGATTAAACTAGTAATTAATGCCATCTGGCGTGATGGAAACCAACGTGAAGCGAGACGAATACAACTTAAAAAACAAAATGAATTAGCAAAGCCAGCGAGAAAACGAGCAACCTTAGCCTGCCAAACTGCACTCGCGACAGAAAAAATAAATGCACTAAAGATACAGCAAATCATCCCCATGATAATTAATTTACGAGTCGATAAACGATCTAACATCAACCCAGCCGGCAATAAAAAAAACATATTTGCATAATGAAAATAGGAAAACAGTAAACTAAGCTCAGCTGCATCAATCGCAAAAGTACGCATCAACTCTGGCGCAATAGCATTAAACATATTCATTTGGACAAACTCATAGAAAAAAAATAGACCAGCAGTCAAGCAAACTAGCCATGCTTTTAAATTCGCGCGCGGTCGATGTTTGTCACTCAGTTGGGGCTCGGCAATTGTCATACTCATCTGTTCCTCTACTATTTAGCACACGTTTAAAATTTACTGACTTGGATTTTGAGCCTATGTGACATAATGCGAGTTGCTGACACTAGGTAATCATACCAAACTCAAAAATCCGCCTGATAATAAAAAAATAAAATGCTGCTAAAAAGCTTCCCGCTGGCAAGGTGACAACCCAAGACAGCAAAATATTACGAACGACATTCAAATTCAATGCAGCGATGCCGCGAGCAATGCCAACACCAAGCACGGCACCGACTAATGTTTGCGTTGTTGACACAGGTAAACCAGTACCTGATGCAAGCACTACGGTTCCCGCTGTAGCAAACTGTGCTGAAAAACCTCGGCTGGGTGTCATCTCAGTTATATTCTTACCAATAGTTGCTATCACTTTATAGCCATACATCGCTAAACCAAGCACAATCCCGGCCGAACCAAGATAGAGAATCCAGGATGGCATTGGCCCTTGCAAACTAACATCACCCCCAGAGTTAACAATAGATACAACAGCTGCTAACGGGCCGATTGCATTCGCAACATCATTAGAGCCATGAGCAAAGGCCATTGCTGCTGCAGTAAAAACCATAAATAAACCAAAAGTCCGCTCGACTTGTTCATAAGGATAATTAGAAATTGGTTTATAACTGCGTTGTATCCAACCGATGACAACAAAGCTAGCGAGTGCCAACAGCAAGCTAACGAATGTCGCTATCACGATGGCAAATGCAACATTATGATGCCATCCCAAATGCCTTAAGCCTTTTATCAGCGTGACGAGGGATAAAACCATTACCATAACAAAGATATAGATCGGAAGTAGATAGACAGCACGTTGCTGGGGCATTTCATTTTCTAAGATATAGATCTGAATACTCTTAAAAAGAAGAAAAGCGAACACTGCAGAAATGAGTGGTGTGATAATCCAGCTCAAAACAATGTTAACAACAAAGCTCCATTTTACGGTATTGAAACCAACATTAAGCACGGCAAAACCAATGATAGCGCCAACAATGCTGTGGGTAGTTGAAACTGGCCAACCCAAGTAAGAAGCAAGCAGCAACCAAGTACCGGCAGCAAGCAGCGCTGCCAACATACCATAGATAACTAACTCAGGGGTATGAGCAAAAACACTGAGATCAATAATTTTACTACGCAAGGTGTCGGCAACTTGACCACCAGCAAAAAGTGAGCCAGCAGCCTCAAAGATAGCGGCAATGACCACCGCTTGCTTGAGGGTTAGGGCACGCGATCCGACTGATGTTGCCATTGCATTTGCTACATCATTTGCCCCAACCCCCCATGCCATGATGAAGCCAAATAAGATGGCAAGAAGTATGAAGCTTGACCCGTGGTCGATCATATTACGTCGCTATACCAAAAAACTAGACTGTTACTATGCTAACGGCTTGCCACACTAGCAGTAAAATCTCAGCAGCAACACTTAAATCCCGAATGTTATTGCACTGCGCGATGGCTATCGGCCTGAAAACCCCTACTGTTTACTTTTTAAACAACCTATCAATCGGTCATCATATCAGTTCATATTCAGTGAATCTAGCATAATTTTTACAAATTTTAATCAAAATTGACTGGGGTTTCGCGCGAGACGGGTCGCGTTAACGCATTAATCAGCTGGAGAGACTTCTGCAAAACCAGCGGCTTGGAGCAGACTAGCCAACAACTGACTCGCACCAAAACGCACACGGGCAGATGTCACCCAATCAACCCCCATAATTAATCCACACAAGGTCAAGTATTGCTGGGCTTGTAACACGGTTTTTACCCCTCCGGAAACCTTAATGCCGACCGGTCGCAAATCAGCATGAGCTTTTATCGTTTGCAATATTACTGCTACCGCCTCCATTGAAGCGCCAGCAACATACTTCCCTGTCGATGTTTTTATAAAATCAGCACCATGCTTGATTGCCAGAATACTAGCCTCAGCGATCAACTCACGGCTCTGTAACGCTGCGGTTTCCAAAATAACCTTCAAGCACTTATCGGTTGCAGCGGCACGACAAACCTGTAAATAATTAACGACGGCTTCATGCTCACCTTGCAACAATAAAGCGTATGGGATAACGACATCAATTTCGTCTGCACCCATTGCAAGCGCTTGCCCAATCTCAGCTTCAGTTGCTGCGATTGAACCAGCACCAGTGGGAAAATTAACCACGGTTGCAACTTTCACATTACTATCGACCAACACTGATTTAGCGGTTGAGATAAAGGCAGGATAAACGCAAACAGCAGCTACCGCACCAAGCACGGTGAATGCACGCTGACAAAACCTTGTAACTTGCTCAATCTCATCATCAGACTCTAATCGAGTCAAATCAATTAAACGGAGCAAGCGAGTATGGTTACTTTGTTGTAAGCTGACTTGTGTTGCCTTCGAGATCAGTGCTTCGATTGACGCAACCACTAAAATTGTTCGACAGTATTAATAATCAACTGCGAAAGTTGCTGTGCTGCTTTATTCGCAGTTGCTAGCGTTTCTTCATGGCTAGGCGCATTAGTCGCTAAGCCAGCTGCCAAATTTGTGATAACAGAAATTGCAGCAACCCGCATACCACAATGTACCGCCAATATGACTTCGGGCACAGTCGACATGCCAACAGCGTCGGCGCCCATTAACCTAAAGGCACGAATCTCCGCTGGCGTTTCAAAGCCAGGGCCAAGCACAGCAATATAAACACCTTCAGCAAGCTCAATGCCAATGTTACCTGCAGTCTCTCTAATAATTGCTTGCAAGGCTGAATCGTAGGCATTATTCATCGCAGGAAAGCGCGGACCAATAGCTTCATCGTTTCGACCAACCAACGGGTTAATACCTTGAAAATTAATATGATCGTTAATCAGCAACAAATGCCCAGGTTCCACAGCAGTATTGAGTGAACCGGCAGCATTAGTCACTAGCAAAGTTTCGCAACCAATTTGCTTTAATGAGCGCAACATCAGCGCCAACGATGCAGTATCAGCGCCTTCATACAAATGCAGCCGTCCCTGCAAACAAACTGCTTTAACGCCAGAGAGCAAGCCGAAACATAATTTACCTGCATGACCGGCAACGGTACAGGCATCAAAGCCTGGAATATTTTGATAATCAAGCACGTACTCGACTTGCATAGCTTCAGTGACGGCACCGAGACCGGAACCAAGAATAATAGCAACCTTGGGCTGGAAATTATTGGTCTTTTGTTGAATTCGCTTAGCAACCGCTGCTAAATCGATTTGCTCTGACATATTCACTCCATCTTTACTTTTCATAATTTTTCAGGCAATAACCTTACCCTCACACATTCATTGCTAACAGTTATTGAGATAACTAAGCATTATTTACGGTAAAACTGATAACATCAGCTAACTGCTTATTATCGCCTGCCAACATCACTAAGCGATCAAAACCTAATGCGACCCCAGCACAAGCCGGTAAACCATGTTGCAATGCTGCCATAAAACGAATATCAACTGCAATAGTTGACAAGCCTAGTGCTAGTCTACGTTCATTATCTAACTGAAAACGCCGCTCGTGTTGTATCACATCTCGGAGCTCATGATAGCCATTGGCAAGTTCGATTGACTGATAATAAACTTCGAAGCGTTTCGCATACTCACCATCAGCATCAAGCGCAGCTAACGCAGCCTGGCTTGCTGGATAATCATATACGATGACTGGCTGCGGCCAGCCAAGTTCAGGCTGAATCTGATGAGAAAAAATCAAATCCAACCAAATATCACGACTATCTTGCTCTGTCACAGCACTGCTATCAATCCCGACCCGTGCCGCATACTGCTGTAACTGTTCGATGCTAGCGTGCATTAGCTCAATCTCAGTGTGCTGAAAAAACAAATCAACATAGCGAATAGAGATTGCCGGTGATACAACCAACACTGTTTGCAAGAGTAGATCCACTTCTGCCATTAATTGATGGTAATCAAATCCAACCCGATACCACTCAAGCATAGTGAACTCCGGATTGTGATGGCGACCGAACTCATCGGCACGAAATGCTTTACTAATTTGATAAATACTACCACTGCCGGCTGCTAATAGACGCTTCATAGCATACTCTGGCGAAGTCTGTAAATAATAATATTGTTCGCTACCGGGCAACTGTAACTGTAATGCTGACAAATGACGATCGGTAACAGTGTATTGTGCTAGTGTTGGTGTTTCGACTTCAAGAACTTTGCGCTCATAAAAAAACTCCCGCGTCTGCCTTAACAACCTAGCACGCAACTGCAATGCGGCAACTGATGCAGTCGGCTGCCAATTTACAACATCAGTAACCATCATGCGCACCTAATAATTGACTGAGGCGATGACAACAAAACGATACAGAAACGAACTTATGCTTTAACACGAGACACATATTCACCACTGCGAGTATCAACCTTTATTACCTCATCCTGTTGCACAAAGAGTGGTATACGGACTATTGCACCAGTTTCAAGGGTTGCTGGTTTACTGCCACCGCTTGACGTATCACCGCGTAAGCCAGGGTCAGTCTCAATAATCTTTAGCTCGACAAAATTTGGTGGTGCTACCGACAACGGCGCATCATTCCATAAAGTCATAATGCACATATCTTGCTCTTTCAACCAAATATGACCATCGCCAACCACCTCGCTCGCGGCAGCATATTGATCGTAATTGGTTAGATCCATGAAGTGCCAAAATTCACCATCTCTGTATAAGTACTGGACGTCTTTTTCCATCACATCAGCTGCTTCAACTGATTCGCCAGATTTGTAGGTTTTTTCGATTACGCGACCGGACTTTAATTGACGAATTTTAACGCGGTTGAAGGCTTGGCCTTTCCCTGGTTTTACGAATTCATTTTCGACTATACTGTAGGGCTCATTATCAATGATTATTTTTAATCCAGATTTGAACTCATTCGTATTATAGGTAGCCATTTTTACCCCTTAAATTGATGACAATGAAACAAAATGCCGAACTTGCCACGCTGTCGACCACACAAACTTGGCAACAACAGTTAAAAAGTGTCGTGACTGAGCCACGCAGTTTACTACAAATGCTCAGCATTCACGATGAAAAATGGTTAACCGCTGCGGATCGAGCCGCTAAGCTTTTTCCACTGCGAGTCCCACACGCCTTCATTAGTCGCATGGAGCCAGGCAATATCGCAGATCCATTGTTGCGACAAGTGCTACCACTTGCAGACGAGCTCGATGAAAGGAGTGGCTATAGCACTGATCCGCTGCGTGAGCATAATGCCAACCCAACACCTGGATTACTACACAAATATCGCAATCGAATTTTGCTGACGACTACCGAAGCTTGTGCAATCCATTGCCGCTATTGTTTTCGCCGTCACTTTGACTATGCTAGCAATCGCTTGGGCACAAACGATCGGGATAAGATAACTGACTATATTAAGCAGCACCCAGCTGTTACTGAGATCATCTTAAGTGGTGGTGATCCATTGTCAGCTTCTGACCAGTACCTCAAGCATCTGGTTGATGAGCTACTCGCACTAACACAATTAAAAACGCTGCGCATTCATACCCGGCTACCCATTGTCATTCCTGACCGGATCAACAGTAGCTTGCTGAACTGGCTAAGTTCACTACCAGTAAAAACTGTTGTTGTTGTGCACTGCAACCATCCACAAGAAATTGACGCTGAGGTTAAACGTGCTATCGCGCAACTCAGTCATGCGGTGCAATTTGTCTTAAACCAAAGTGTACTGTTACGTGGTATCAACGATAATGCCAACACCTTGATTGAACTCAGCGAAACCCTGATGGCAGCAAATATCTTACCTTACTATTTGCATATGCCTGATGCAGTCGCAGGCACAAGTCAGTTTGCTGTGTCATTGAACCAGGCGCAAACTTTGTTAGCAGAGATACAAGCTGCTTTAGCTGGCTACCTAGTGCCACGATTAGTCTCTGAAGTTGCCGGTGCAAGCAGCAAAAAAGTGTTAACGCTTGCGCTTTAATACTCTCTAAACCGCGACTTGGTCGAGTTGATGCACAAGCAAGCCATCGGCGAGTTTCGGCTCAAACCAGGTTGACTTTGGCGGCATCATTTGCTGCTGCTGCACCCGAGCAAACAACTGTTCAATAGCAGTTGGATACAGAGCAAAAGCAACTTGAGCACCATACACATCAACTTGCTGCTGCAAACCTGTAAGACTATCAAGCCCACCTAAAAAACCAACTCGATCATCGCTGCGCTGATCAGTGATAGAGTAAATCGGTTTCAATATTAAGTCTGACAATAATTCTACCGGCAATAAATCAACATGTTGCTGTTGCACGCTAGTTATTAGCATGAGTGACCACCAAGCTGAATCACAATAAACGATAATCTCATGTGGACACTCTGGTAAGCGAGCCTGCGCTAATGGCTTAATATCAAAACTAGAATCGAGAGCTGCAAACATTTGCCCGCGAGAAAAATCAGCAAGCTGCTTGAGGTAACGGTGATAAGCTAAGATTGTAGTTTGTCGTGCAGAAAACAGCACGCTTAAAAAATACTGTGCTGCTGGCAAATCAACAAACTCAGAACTACAAGCAACACGCGCTGCTGCTGCAGAGCGATGATGGCCATCGGCTATATACAAATAATCAAGCTCATTCAGCAAGGCTGACAATTCTGCTACGGCTACTGGTTCGACGATTTGCCAAAGTCGATGCCAAATACCATCATACCCTGTCACTGCAATAGTCGGTGCTACTTGTTGCATGCTTCCGATCCTCGCAGCCAATGCCTCACTGTGCTGATGCGTTAACATCACCGGCCCGGTTTGCGCAGCCAAGGTGGTAATATGCTTGGTTCTATCATCCTCTTTCTCAGGCCGAGTCTGCTCATGTTTTAAAATCCGTTGCTGCACATAGCCCGCAACTGATGCCAATCCCACAACGCCTACTTGCGAATAACTACCCTGAGTTAACTCATAGAGCCAAAATCCAAGCTGCTGTGCCCGCACCAAGCTACCGAGTTCGGTAAGCGTTAGCATAGCTTTGCGACCACTGAGATAAGCATTCGCTTGTTCAGCAAAAGCATCGGGACAGGTTACACGCAAAAATTGACAGCGTTCGGTTGCTACTAAGCGCAGCACATCAGCCTTCGACACCACATCGTAGGGCGGTGATACGATATATTCAGCATGCGCTGGATCAACGTACAAAGCTCGAAACGGTTTAATTAGCATAGGGCCCTCTAACTTTAAGTAAAATTCACTTGGTTTTGATACACATTGAGTGACTTAAGATACCATAAGTAAGGCAAAGAAATAAAAAGCATGTTTAGTAGGCAAAAACTGATGCAATGTTCTTGACCTGATTTAGCCAGTTCGCAATAATAGTCAACCTATTCGGTTAATCTTTTGGACCGGACTAATGGATAAATCTGCTGACAAAATTCAACTACATGGCTTTAACAATCTGACTAAAACTTTGAGTTTTAATATCTACGATATTTGCTATGCAAAAACACCAGAGCATCAGCGTGAATATATTGAATACATTGACGAAGTGTATAATGCAGCTCGGTTAACCGATATCTTAACGAGTGTTACCCAGATCATCGGTGCTAATATCCTCAATATTGCTCATCAAGATTATGATCCACAAGGTGCAAGTGTCACGATCTTAATTTCAGAAGATGATGAATACTCATTACCGAATACTGAAACACCCGGCCCCTTACCAGACGCCGTGGTTGCCCATTTGGATAAGAGCCATATCACCGTGCACACTTATCCTGAAAGCCATCCTGATGATGGTATTTCAACCTTCCGGGCCGACATCGATGTTTCTACTTGCGGCGTTATTTCACCGCTAAAGGCACTGAACTATCTCATTCATTGTTTCGACTCCGATATCGTGACTGTCGATTACCGCGTGCGCGGTTTCACTCGCAGCTTAACTGGAGAGAAATATTTTATTGATCACCCGATTAACTCGATTCAAAATTATTTAGTGACAGATACCAAAAATAATTATGAAATTATTGATGTTAATGTCTACCAAGAGAATATCTTTCACACTAAAATGCGACTCAAAAATTTCGAGCTTGATGATTACCTATTTGGTACTGGTGAAGAAGGCTACACTGCCGCTGAACTCAAGAAAATTAGCGCCCGACTCAAACATGAAATGCTAGAAATCTTTTATGGCCGTAACATGATCAGCTCAGCAATAGTTGGAAACGAAGCCTGAATACTAGCTTGATGAGAGCTGATTTTACTGAGGCAGAGTAGTATCTGAGTCACCCCATTAAAATATTAATTGATAACCCACCTTACCTAACCGTTCAACTAACCAGCACCAACTCAATTGCGCGGCTCACCGCCACACAAGCAAAACAAGTCGCAGTGAGGTCTATTTGAAGAAACAGCTTTAAGGCTAAAGGGTAGTTAAAATATATATAAATGAATAAGCTACACTACAGCTTCGCTTGTTACCTCTTAATATTCGGACTATACTCCGAGAAAATAAGTCATTTCCCAGAATAAGATCCGAGAAAAAATACGCAGATTCGGAGTCTACTCCGAAAAACCCTAGCAACGACCATGTATGACTCTTTACGCTTAATTTTTGAACGCTTGCGCCAACAAACGAATAAAACGCAGCATCGTTTTTTGTCCGCAATTTTAATTTAAACAACCGCCTAACCAGCTTAATTGGGCCAAGAGGTGTCGGGAAAACAACTCTACTAATTCAATATATTCAGCAGCACTTTGCTGCTGAACCCACAAGGGTGTTTTATTTCTCAGCCGATCATATTTACTTCAAATCAACCACGCTATACAGCTTCATCGAATCACTATTTTTGATAGAATCGATCGATACATTTTTTATTGATGAAGTACACAATTATGGAGACAGCTGGAGTCAAGAATTAAAAAATTCATATAATGGCTTCCCCAATATCGACATTTTTTTTCAGGCAGCTCAAGTCTTGAATTAATCAAAGAGCAATATGATTTGTCACGACGAGCAAAATTTTTTACTTACCTGGTTTATCGTTTCGTGAGTACTTAAACTTTAATTTATCGATTCATTTAACCGCTTATCGTTTTGAGCAACTGATTGGAAATGCTGTACCTCTAACAAATGAACTTAACCAACTACCTGGGTTATTAGGCCATTATCAACGTTATCTAAAACAAGGTTTTTATCCTTTTTATCAAGAAGATACTTTGTCGTATTACGAAAAAATACTGAATACGATCAGCAAAACTATCACCGAGGATATTGCACAATTTTATAGCCTACGAACAACAAATCTAAAGCACTTGAGTAAGATTTTAAATTATCTAGCAACCACACCTCCTGGTAACATTAGCACTTATAATTTAGGTAAGAACTTAACGATTAATGATAAAACAGCTTCAAATTACCTGACAATGCTACAAGAGACAGGCTTGGTTACCATTATCTATCCAGCTGAGACTGGTAACGCTGGCTTGCGCAAACCAGAAAAATTTTTCTCAATAATACTAATTTGCATTATGCAATATCGAGCCAACAAGCAAGCGAAGAGATTGTTGGCACGATCCGGGAACTTGCATTCATTCAAGCAACCAGCAACCCAAACTTAGCAAGTTTTCACAGTAAACAAGGTGATTATCGCATTCGTGATTACGTTTATAAAATCGGTGGCAAAAATAAAACTCGGCAACAATTACGCGGGGTTGATAACAGCTTTGTTGTTAAAGATAGTATTCTGCTCACGAGCAACAATACACTACCGTTATAGTATTTTGGTTTTCTTTACTAGAAAAATTATTTTTACTCTGTTGTGATTATTTTTTTACACACTATCGCAAAAAACAGCGTAAGCAGTACTGACAACAGCATTGTATTTGAATTTAAAGTCGCAAGCAGTGAAGATCTGCTCGAGGCAACTGCTCAACAAGCCTTATAGCAAGACGTTAATAATATTATTAAGATCGGCATCGCTTTTGCCGGCAAGCAGATTAAAGTCGTGAGTGATGCCTTATGGTATAAGTGCTCGTGGTGATTATATTTGCTGTGTCGCCGCACTCGTTACACTCGCTCGCAGTGGGCTAAATAGAATGTTTCCAATGCTGTCGTTTCCGAGCTGGTGGTAATACCTATTTTTTCAGCCCACTGCGAGCCGCATCAGCGGCGTGGCAGCTGGGCTGATCAGATCG
>CAWUKA010000030.1:0-21459 GCA_963922965.1 uncultured Gammaproteobacteria bacterium
ATAGTCATAGCTGCTGAGGACGCGGTCACCAGGCCATTGCCACAGTGTTAATCGGTCAATAAATACTTGGCACCATGCGCTTGGTTTTTTCTTTACTTGCTTGGCTTCTAGTTGTTGCTGCAGTGCGATAAAAATTTCTGCTAATGCTTGGCAATCATGCTGTTGGCAATAGTCAATGCATTCCGATAAGTGATATTCTACCTGATGTTGGCGTAATTGATCGATCAAAGCATGCTGCTGATTCATCTGTGAGAAGTTATTTGCTAAATAGGGTGAACGCAATAAGCGTTGTAGCACTTGACTGCTATTGACAGGTGTTAGTTTTAAGATATCAATCGCAGTTGCAATGATAGAATAACTCAGTAGTGAATCACCTCCTGAGATGTTATAGGGTAGTTGGCCATGAAACAGTTGCTCTAGCCCACGGTTGTCACTAAATACCGAAGTAAAACTCGCTTGAATTTGGTTGCGTTTGCTTTGCAAGTCAGCTACGACACAGACAACAGTTTCAGTCGGTTTTGCGTTTAAACGTTGCCAACACCAAGCTGCCATCTGATTAAATTCTTCTTCTTCGTTAGCAAAGCTAAATCGTTGTACCTGTTTGGCTTGTATGTTGTGAACCAGTGGTGTTATCAGACAACCTTGCGCGACTAATGCCTCATTAATAGCACTATGCAATGGTGTCAACTGATCAAAGCCAGCTAGATAAATACGTCTTGGTAGCTGGGTTGTGATTTCTGTCAATGCTGTGAGCAGTTGCTGATGAGCTTCGACTCGAGTAACTAAGCTTCGCACCGTGCAGTAATTATGAAACTGTTGACACCAAGCTAAGAAAACTTGTTGTTCATAGTTGCACGGGTAGATATCAGCTGGTGATAAGCACCAGTTATGTAATAGCTCCCAAGCTTGACATGCTGCTTCAGCTGTTTTGTTCACCTGTAATAACGGTTTATCTCGTGCGTAGTCAGTGACTAGTGTTTGCCAAATCGCTGTTGTCTGAGCCTGCGTCAGTAGGCAGCTGCCAGTGGTTGTAGCCTGGTGTTGGCTCGCCACATCGAGGTACCAGCGTTCCTCCAACCAGCTTGTAAGTGGTTGAATCTGGTTCATTGGCTGGCAGCGCTCCAATTGTTGCTGCTGCGCTTGCTTGTGTAAATACTGGCAAAGACGCTGGTTGGCGGTCAAGACTAATTCAGCTTCAGTTAACCCTGCGAGTAGCGCGCTCAATGGATGGTGAGTTGACATGATTTTCAGTAAAACAATTATTAATTTTTTGCATCATCCGCAATAACAGCGGTATATTACACTATTATGTAGGTTTCACTAGCTCAATCTACGCAATGACTCTAGTTTCATGTAAAAAAATATTACAATCATGTTAAAAAGGATTTAAACCATGCTGACACTTCTTCAAATCCTCCTCTTGCTGGCTGTGATTGCTACCGCAGGCTTCGTGCGTTTGGCATTGCCAGTCGCTGCTGCTGCGTTCGCTGTGATGCTTATGATACTCACCCAGTATGGTAGTCTATCCGGAATTCTATTAGTTCCAATCTGGCTTATTTTTATTGCTGTTACCGGGTTCTTCTTGCTAGCGCCACTGCGTAGACGCTATCTGTCTCATCCGATTTACCACATGTTCCGACGAATGTTACCACCTATCAGCGAAACTGAGCGCGAGGCACTTGATGCCGGTGATATCTGGTGGGAAGCCGAGTTATTTTCTGGTCGACCCGATTGGCAACGCTTACATAATTTTCCCAAGCCAGCACTAAACCTTACCGAGCAAGCATTTTTGGATAATCAGGTTGAAGTTTTATGTGCGATGCTTGATGATTGGCAAATTACTCATAAAGATCATGATTTGCCAGCTGAGGTTTGGGCTTACCTGAAACAAGAAAAGTTTTTCGGTATGGTAATCCCACAGCAGTATGGTGGTTTAGGTTTTTCAGCGATCGCACATTCAACCATTGTGCTGAAGCTTTCAACTCGTAGCATTAGCACTGCAGTCAACGTCATGGTGCCAAATTCACTTGGGCCAGCCGAGTTGTTATTACACTATGGTACCGATAAACAAAAAAATTATTATCTACCACGCTTAGCTGCAGGTGATGAAATTCCTTGCTTTGCGTTGACAGGGCCAGATGCTGGTAGCGACGCTGCTGCCATGACAGATACTGGCGTGATCTGTAAAGCGATGCACGAGGGTAAAGAGACACTCGGTATTCGCTTGAACTGGGACAAACACTACATCACGCTTGCACCGGTTGCCACAGTGCTTGGACTTGCTGTCAAACTGTATGATCCGGATCACTTGCTGGGTGCAGAAGAATCATTAGGGATCACATGTTGTTTGATTCCAACAAATACACCCGGGGTTGATATTGGCAAACGCCATTTTCCATTAAACCTTGCTTTTATGAATGGGCCAACGCGCGGTAAACATGTGTTTATCCCACTTAGCTCAGTAATCGGTGGGCCTGACATGGTTGGCAAAGGTTGGAGTATGCTAATGGATTGCTTGTCAGTTGGGCGCTCTATTTCATTACCCGCATTAGGCACTGCAACTTGTAAGTTTTCAGCCTTGATGACTGGTGCTTATGCAAGAGTACGACATCAGTTTAAAACTCCAATTGGTTACTTTGAAGGTGTTGAGGAAGGTTTGGCAGTGATCGCCGGTTATGCTTATATGGTTGAAGCAGCGCGGGTGCTAACAGCCGGTGCAGTTGATCAGGGAGTTAAGCCATCATTAGCTTCAGCGATTGCAAAGTACCATATGACCGAGTGTGGCCGTCATGCGATCAATGCTGCAATGGATATTCACGCAGGACGCGGTGTGCAGCTTGGGCCAAAAAATTATCTTGGTCGGATTTATCAAGCGACACCAATTAGCATTACGGTTGAAGGTGCTAATATCTTAACTCGAAACTTGATGATCTACGGTCAAGGCGCAGTAAGGTGTCACCCCTTTGTGCGTGCAGAAATGGAAGCTGCACATGTTGAGGTTGAGCATGAAGGTCTACAACAATTTGATAAAATACTATATTCACATGTTGGTTTTATGTTGAGTAATATTATTCGTACACTAATATTTAGTTTTGGTGGTGAGCGTCTGGTTCAGGCACCAGTCACTGGACCCACTGCAAAATACTATCGTTCCTTAACTCGTATGAGTTCAGCGCTGGCTTTTGTTTCTGACATTGCGATGTTGATCTTAGGTGGTGATTTAAAACGTAAGGAGCGAATTTCAGCACGGTTGGGTGATGTGTTGAGTTATCTTTATCTTGGCTCATCAGTGCTAAAGTATTACCACGACAATGGCGCCAAGCCAGAAGAGTTGTGTTTTGTGGAATGGTCACTGACAACTTGCCTGTATAAAATACAAGTGGCTTTCGATGGCTTTTTTGCAAATTTCACTAATCGACCACTTGCGTATCTGCTCCGATTTGTTGTCTTCCCTTTTGGTCGCCATTATACACCACCACTCGATAAAACTGATCGCCAGATAGCACGTGTGCTACTCTCACCTTCAGCAAGCCGTGACCGCCTGACTCAATATTGCTATAAAGGTGAAGGATCAGATGACTTAGTTGCCGCCGTATTGATTGCGTTTGAAAAGATGTCAGCCGCCAGCGATATATATAAAGCGGTTTATAAAGCGGTACGTGAAGGTATCATCGCTCGCTACAGTGTGTTTAGTCAGCAAGCCGAGGCAGCTTGTGCAAAAGGTGTGATTAGTCAGGATGAGTTAGAAATAATTTTAGCTTCAGAAGCAGCCTGTAAACATGTTATTCGAGTTGACGAATTTGATCCAGATTCACTATAGAGATTAATTATGTACATAAAGAAAAAAATAGGAAGAGCTGTTTATATCATCGATGGCGTGCGTACTCCCTTTTTAAAAGCAACCGGTATCGGACCATTTTCAGCGGCTGATTTAGCTGTTAATGCTGGACGTTCGTTGCTAGCTCGATATAGCTTTTCACCGCAAAATATCGATCAATTGATCCTAGGTTGTGCAATGCCAGGGCCAGATGAAGCGAATATTGCTCGTATTGTTGCACTCCGACTTGGCTGCGGTTTACGAGTGCCTGCTTGGACCGTCATGCGTAACTGTGCTTCTGGTTTGCAAGCTCTTGATAGTGCCGCTAATGACATTGCACTTGGCCGAAGTGAAATGGTGCTGGCTGGTGGGACTGAGGCAATGAGTCATACGCCATTACTCTATAATCGTAACATGGTGGAGTGGTTCGCAAATTGGTCTAGTAAACAACCGAGAGGAATGCGTGGTTTTGGCCGTCGCGCTGCAATGTTGGCACAACTCGGTAAGTTTGAATTCATGTCACCCGTGATAGCATTGCTACGTGGTCTGACTGATCCAACTGTTGGCATCAACATGGGGCAAACGGCTGAGAACTTGGCTTACGACTTTGAGATATCTCGACATAAAATGGATGCGTTCTCGACCTTGAGCCATCAGCGCGCTGCCACTGCCTGGCAGCGAAACGAATTTGCTGAAGTCGAACCAATTTTTGCAAACAACGGCGAGGTGTTTACGCAAGATAATGGGATTCGCGCAGATTCAAGTATTGAAAAGCTTGCTAAGCTCAAGCCTTACTTTGATAAAAAATTTGGTAACGTTACTCCGGGCAATAGTTCGCAAATCACTGATGGTGCTTGTATGCTACTACTTGCATCAGAAGACGCTGTTAAAAATCACAATCTACCAGTACTTGGCCGTGTTATTGATGTCGAATGGGCAGCACTAGATCCGGCTAAGATGGGCTTGGGTCCAATTCATGCCACAATTCCTTTGATGCGACGCAATAAGTTGAAAACTCACCATATTGGCTATTGGGAAATTAATGAAGCTTTTGCTGCACAGGTGCTGAGCTGTTTAACAGCTTGGGATGATCAACAATTTTGTAATAAACATTTTGGTATGCATAGTTGCTTTGAGTCAATTGATCGTGCTCGCCTAAACGTTCGTGGTGGTGCTATTGCTATTGGTCACCCGATTGGTGCTTCAGGTGCCCGAATTGTGTTGCAACTGTTGCGACAATTGAAAGCGAGTAACGAAAAATTAGGTATTGCTAGTCTTTGTATTGGTGGTGGTCAAGGCGGCGCGATGTTAGTCGAAAATATTTCTAAGGAATCTCTATGACCGATCAGATTTATAAACATTGGCACTTGCATTGGGATGAAGATGATATCCTATGGCTTGGTTTAGATAAATTTGAAAGCTCAGCAAATACCCTAGATGCTACTGTATTAAACGAATTTGATATTATCCTGGGTCAGCTGCTGCAATCAGATAAAACTGCAGGATTGGCGATTTACTCCAGGAAAAAAACCTTTATCTTAGGTGCAGATGTTAAAGCGTTTAAAACTTTGCGTGATGAAGAAGAAGCGTTTGAGCTAATTCGCCGTGGTCAACAACTTTTTGCAAAATTAGAATGCTTACAAATTCCAACATTGGCATTGATTCAGGGCTTGTGCTTGGGTGGTGGTTTAGAGCTTACTTTAGCTTGTCGTTATCGAATTGCATCAGACGAACATGCCACACAACTAGGCTTACCTGAGGTTTTGCTTGGCATTCACCCAGGTTGGGGTGGCACGGTGCGTTTGCCACACCTTATCGGCGCAGTAGAAGCATTTAAATTAATGCTATCTGGTCGTTTTATTGCGGCGAGGCCAGCTGAAAAACTTGGTTTGATTGATGTTGCTGTACCAGAGCGGCACTTGAAAAATGCCGCTCGAAAAATATTACTGGGTAAATATCAAATTAAGCGCAAATGGTTTAAGCAACAGCTCTCCAATAGCTATCCTGTGCGGCAGCTACTAGCAAAAATACTTACTCAACAGACCACTAAAAAAGTTAATTGTGAGCATTATCCAGCGCCATTCGCTATGATCGAAAATTGGCGTACAGTAGGTGTAAACTCTGCAGCAGCAATGTTGCAGGAAGCAAAATCAATTAGTCGGTTGATGTTTACTGATGCAGCAAAAAATTTATTACGTGTATTCGAGTTACGCGAACGACTAAAGTCGTTTGCTGCTGAGCAATCTATTGGGATCGAGCATGTTCACGTTATTGGCGCTGGTACCATGGGTGGTGATATCGCTGCTTGGTGTGCATTGTCAGGGTTTAAAGTGACATTAGAAGATCGGTCAGTTGAGGCAATCGCACCAGCGATTAAACGAGCATATAAACTTTTTAAAAAGAAATTAAAGCGACTTAACCTGATTCAAGCAGCGATGGATCGACTGATGCCCGATGTTCATGGTTACGGCGTGGCTAGTGCTAATGTCATCATTGAAGCTGTGTTTGAAGATGTTGCTGTTAAGCAAGATATTTTTCAACGTTTGGAAGAGACTGCAAACTATGAAGCAATTCTTGCGACTAATACTTCAAGCATTCCACTCGATAAAATTGCTAGTGTGCTGGAAAACCCTGAGCGCTTAGTTGGTATTCACTTTTTTAATCCAGTTGCTCAAATGCCGTTAGTTGAAGTGATCTACGGCGATGAAACTGATATCACGGTGGTAGAGCAAGCATCTGCATTTGTTGCCGCAATTGATCGCTTGCCATTACCTGTCAAGAGTAGACCTGGTTTTCTTGTCAATCGCGTATTAATGCCGTACCTGCTTGAAGCGATGAAATTATACGAAGAAGGGGTTTCAGCTAGCTTGATTGATCAGCAAGCAGTTGCCTTTGGTATGCCAATGGGTCCAATCGAATTGGCCGATACCGTTGGTTTAGATGTTTGCTTGCATGTGGCGGATAACCTGGCTCAGTATTACAACTCCGATATACCAGCTAAGCTGAAGCAAATGGTCCAAGACGGTCAGTTAGGTAAAAAATCTAAGCGAGGTTTTTACAGCTACGATAAACAAGGCAAACCGATTAAGCCAAAAGTCAAGCAAGGACATAGCGGCGCTGACATTGAGCATCGCTTGATCTTGCGCATCATCAACGAGGCTGCTGCCTGTCTACGCGAAGGTTTAGTTGTCGATGAAGAGTGTATCGATGCTGGCCTTATTTTTGGTACTGGTTTTGCACCTTTTCGTGGCGGTCCACTGCATTACACAAAAGTGATTGGTATTGAGCAACTCAGTCGACAGTGTCGCCGTCTAACTGAGCAACACGGCGAGCGCTTTAGAATGGACAATTACTTCGCCGCTGCTGAATGAGTCTACCCATGTAGTTATCACTACGTCACTAACCCAAGCATCGGTAATAAAAGTTCAGCAATAATTCAAAATGGACTACAATTAGCCTAGGTGCTTGCTTTTTCTGCTATCTTCTTTATCATGCATTGACTCTATTGAGAACTTAACCAAGTTTGTGAGGAATAGGTTAAACCATGTGGCGACAACGAATACAACTCTTACTGTTTACAGCTCATCTGCTAACCATGCCGACTCAAGTCTTTGGTCTTAGCTTTGATATTCCGGCCCCTGGCACCGACATGGTCGGCGATATTCAGCATACTTATGTTCAAGCTGGTGATAGCATTCTTAGTTTGTCTCGGCGCTATAATGTTGGCTATTACGAGTTGGTTGAAGCCAATCCTGGTGTTGATCCCGACATGCTTGAAATCGGCCAGCGCCTAACGATACCATCACGCTATATCTTACCGCGCCAATTCCGTGACGGGATAGTGGTGAATCTCGCTGAGATGCGTGTCTATTACTATGATAACAAGCTGCATAAAGTCTATACCTACCCAGCCGCTATCGGACGTGATGGCTGGGAAACACCGGTAGGGACTAAGACTATAACTGAAAAGCGTGAAAACCCGGTCTGGATTGTGCCTGAATCAGTACGTACTGCACGGGCGAAAGAGGGTGTATTACTACCTGAAAAAGTCATGCCTGGTCCAGACAATCCACTTGGTAAATATGCTTTACGTTTAAATCATTCGACCTTACTCATCCACGGTACTAACGATATTACTGTGATCGGCCGACGTGAAACAGCTGGTTGCTTGCGCTTATACCCGGAAGATATCAAAGTGCTGTTTGATAAGGTTAACGTTGGTACGCCAGTACATATCATTGATCAGCCGGTTAAGCTTGGATTGAAAGATAATAAACTTTACTTAGAAGCTCATGTTCCACTGGTAGCAATTTTCAATAGTCAGTACGCTAATGACACGACACCAGTGATGACTGAGGTCACTCAATTTAGTCGGCAGCAACACATGGGTGTGCAATGGCATAAAGCAATGGCAGTTGCATCAGAGCGTAGTGGTTTGCCACAAGTGATAGGCAGTCGTCGACCTGACCAACAACCGTAAGTGTTATAAGTGGGTAAATATTTAGAATAGCGAACTGACTAAAATAATCAGTATACCGATCGGTGCAATATACTTAATAGCGAGCTGCCAATAGTTAAAAAACCAGCTGGCATTGACCGCCAAGGTTTGTTGCTTGCTGGTTTTATCCATTACCCAACCACTAAAAATAGCATAACCAAGTCCACCAAGTGGCAATAATATATTAGTTGCTAAATTGGTAACACAATCAAAAAAATTCCAGCGCCCAAGTAATTTATAGTCAGCCCAATGATTGAATGATAATAGTGAGCCAGTACTCAGCACTAATGCAATGAAGCCAACGATTGCTGCTGCGCTATAGCGTGACTGTTGGTAACGCTCGGCTAATAAGCTAACTAGTGGTGCTGCTAGTGAGATTGATGAAGTCCATGCAGCTACTAGTAATAACATAAAAAATAGCATACCAACCCATTGTCCTGCGGGCATACTAGCAAAACTAATCGGTAGTGTTAAAAACATCAGGCCGGGTCCACCGGCAGGCGATAAACCCTCAGCGAACACGAGTGGAAAAATAGCTAAGCCTGCCAGTATGGCAACCAACAAATTCAGTGCTGCGATGATAAACACGGTTTTACCAAGGTGAACTTCATCATTGAGGTAAGCACCATAAGTGAGCATACAGCCAGCACCAACAGCCAAAGTAAAAAAAGCATGGCCCATCGCGGAGATAATAACATTAGTCGTTAATACACTCAGTTTGAACGCAAACAAAAAATGAATTGCCGTCTTAACATCACCGACTTTGGTTGCATAGGCAACCAGAGCAAGTAGAATTAGTAACAACGCAGGCATCAATGTCGTAGTTGCACGTTCGATACCTGCTTGAATTCCACCGGCAACTACAAGCATTGTGATCAACATAAATAAACAATCCCAGCCGAGTAATTGCCATGGTTGGGCGAGAAATTGTTGCCAAAACTGTTCGATGGCGGCTGCTGATAAACCGGTAAAAACACCTTGCGCGGCAAATGCGACGTAGGCAATCGACCAGCTCGCAACAACACTATAAAACGATAGGATTAAAACTAAGGTGAAGTTGCCAAGCCAACCCAGTACCTGCCACGCTGGACTACGTCCTTGTTCAATTGCTAATTGTTTTAGGCAGTCAACTGAGTTGCATCGGCCACGACGCCCGAGCATCATTTCAGCGATCATGATCGGTAGACTGATTAAGATGACACAGATGAGATAAACGAACACAAATGCGCTACCACCATATTGGCCGGCCATGTAGGGGAACTTCCAGATATTTCCAAGTCCGACTGCAGCACCTGTAGCTGCAAGTATAAAACTCAATTGTGATGACCACGATTCTTTCTCGGTCGACATAGTAAACTAGCCCTTTACGATCAATATTGTCCGATTCTAGCCAATCTCAATGGGCAATGCAAAATAATAGCCACTTATGTTACATGGGTTTATTTGCCAGTGCGCTTAAGCAGCAAGTGTGCTAGTGGTGGTTGGTGTTGCTGGTTTGCCGTGTGACGCATCGTTCACAATGGGATAGAATATTACTTATCCTGTCACCTTTGAATGCTGGTGATGTATTTTTTCAGCCCAGTGTGAGCAGCAAAAGCGGCGTGGCGCCCATTGGCGTTGTCTTCGTCCGAGTCAGCTATCTTGATGCCGTCAAGCCGATCCTTATTTTCAAGACGCCGTCAATACCTCCTGTAGTCTTCGAAAAAATGTCTGTGTTTTTTAGACTTGAAAATAACGATTACCTTGACAGTTTCGCACTCTAAGAAGGATTAAGCTTTGCGAATGAGTGCACCGACTGGATATCTTCTTTTTCAATTCGATTGTAATGGGTTGAGATGAATTTTTTTTTGAATCATCATTTCAATGAACAATAGATGCTTAAATCTAAGCGTGTCTTTTCTAGTGGTTTGCGTTACTGGGTTGCCGTGCTCGTTATACTCGCTCGCAATGGGTTAAAAAAATATTACTGATTTTATTGTTTCAGAATTCATGAAGATATTTTTTTCAGCCCACTGCAAGGAATATCAGTTCCAAAGCAGCCCAGTGGTGTGTAGACAGGCGTAGTTACTTGAAGTTTGCTTAGATCCATCATTTCAATTCACAACAGTGGTAAAACAACACCAGTGCTGCTAGCGATTGCATTTGCTGGGTTGCTGCACATTATCACCACGCTTAAATGCTCGTAATGGGCTGAGAAACGCTCAGGTCATAGTAAGCTATAGGCTGGAGTTACTCTACCGCAAATATGTTTCGCAGTGAGGTTACTAGATGATAAAGCTTAGAAACTTGAATCAGGCTCTTGCAAAAATTCTGCTTCTTCGGCACTGGTTGCTCGATTAACCAATACATTGCGGTGCGGGAAGTGGCCAAAGCGCTCGATAATTTGTTTGTGCAGGACAGCAAAATTATAAGTATATTCAAAATGATGTTTGATTTTATCGTCTGCTTCATCAACCAATGTTTGATAACACTGCAAGCTTTGCTGTTGTCGATGTAGGCTTTCAGCATGCATGAATGGCATATAAACAAAGATGCGAAATATCAGTGGTAACTCACGGTCGAGCCCGTTGAGAACCGCATTGATAGCAGCGGCTTGAGCTTTGGTATCATGCTGATACATCGCTTCACTGTCGCGATACATGTTGCGAGTAAATTGATCGAGTAAAATAATATAAGCGAGACAACCTCTAGCATCATTAAGCCAATCATCTAATTCGCCGGCGCTGGCTTTTTCAACTAGCGGCAAAAATCGCTCTTTGATAACGTTGTCAAATTCAGCATCTTTTTGCCACCAACGCTGCATCGCTTCTTCACTCGGCATACTATCGGCATCAAGTGCTCCAAACCAAAAGACAATGATGTTGTTTACCATATTTTTATCGCTTGCTCGCATGATGACTCTCTCTTTTTTATATTATCTTGTCAGTGTACTGTTGATAGCTCTAGCTGGTTGGAGCGCGTGCGAAGCGGGCTGGTGACTCGCCTGGTCTGCTGCCAGTAGTGTCATATCTATCTAGACTAGGAGGTATAGGCGCTGTGCTTTGCTCGTGGGGGTAAACAGGTGTTGCCACTGCTACCGGAGTATCGTTATGACTGTTTCCTCGACTTGATTGCACTGAAGATGGGTTTTTCATGTTGTAAATACCAATGACAGCTGCAGCGACCAAAAAGATTGATAGCAGTTTTGTTAAAGCAGGTAGCTTAGGGCTTTCGGTCCGCTCATCTTGGCTATTGAGGTAAGCGATCACCTGTAGAATATCTAAAAATAGATTAACAATATCCAAAAATAAATTGATGGCTGCAGTATAAGGTGAATCGTATTCACCATTTTGAATTTTTTGTACATCAACCATGATATAAAGCGAGAAAACAGCAATACCGATGGCGGCAAGGCCAAAGTCAATCATGGCTGAGCCAAGTAGCCAATTGACTAAACCCGCTGCGATTAAGCCGCAGAGTGCAGTGTGAAGGAAGCCCTGGGTGTAGCTAAAATCCTGTTCGGTAATCGAGGCATACAACATCAAGCCCAGTGTTTGCGAGGCGCAGATTAGAGCAGCAACTGCGATAAGCATTGGCCCACCGGGTAGGCTCGCGTACATGAGTAGCGTTGGTCCTACGCAGGTGCCTAGACTAGCGGCGAATAACATTAGATAGTAAAAGCTTGCATTCAGGCCAAGTGAGTTTGTTGGATCTTTGCGATGGTAGAAGGCCAAACCCATAAAGACAAAACTGGTGAGCCAGGCTGTAAAGGTGAGGAAAGCAGAAGCGATGCCAGCGCTCGCGATCAAGTAGGCAGTTAACGCAAACACAGCTAGACAGGCACCAACCAAGCGTAAAGTTTGCGCTAACCGCTGATTGCCTGCATAGGATGAATTATAACTTGAGTCATTTGCATCCCAGACGTCGACTGGTGTTGCTATAGCTACTGTTGCTGCTGGCATTGACTTTTTCCTCTTTTGGTGAAGACAAGCTAAAAAGTTATGGCAGTTTAACGCATTAAGCTTAAGGAATTCTTAAGTCAATCGCTATTTACTATGCGTATCGTCTCATTGCTTAAATAAGTAAAACTATCCTAATTGCGATTTTAAGTTCAACTTTTTAACATGCCTTTGATTTTATTACCGATTTTACTGATGACGTTAGCGTCTTTCCATTTGATGTTGCAACCGATGCTGGGTTTTTGTTCCACATCGATCGGTTCACCAGCTAACACTGCATCGAGTGCAGCACGAATCGCGCTGCCGGTCGGGGGAATGCCATTGTCTGGTTTTGAGTCGTCAAATTGACCTCGGTAGCAGCAGGCTGCGGCATTGTCAAAAATATAAAATTCGGGGGTACAAGCGGCTTCAAAGGCTTTGGCAACTGCTTGGCTCTCGTCAAATAAATAAGGAAAACTGAAGCCTTGGTTCAGCGCGAGTTCACGCATTTTGTCTGGGCCATCAGCTGGAAAGGTATCAGCGTCGTTTGAGCTGATGGCAACAAATTGAATGCCTTTGGCACCGTACTCATTTGCAACAGCAACGATGGCATTCAAAATATGTTTGACGTAAGGGCAGTGGTTACAAATGATCATCACCACAGTAGCTTTATTGGAGACCAGATCATTGGAGCGAACCATTTGGCCATCAATGGTATTGATAAGCTCGAAGTTAGGTAGTGGTGTGCCAAGTGGTAACATGCTAGAAGGGGTAAGTGCCATGGTTAGTCTCCTTGTGGTGAATAGTCATCAATACACGAAATCGAAATGGTACCGGGTCCAGCGTGGGCACCAAGCGCCGGCATCGCATCGACGATGTCGATCGATTCGCAATTAAATTGTTGCTCAAGCTGGCGTGCAATTTTTTCTGCGGTAGTATGTGCATGCGCCTCAGCGATCAAAAATTTCGGTTGTTGCATGCTGCGCGCATGCTTGATGATAGCGTTAATAGCGCGTTTTCGATTGGCGCGCACACCAAAGGTAAAGCCGGCTTTTACCGGCTTGCCAAGTTGATCGACACCCAGAATCGGTAAAATATTAAAAAACTTGGCAAATTTTCCCATTGATTTGCTGATGCGACCACCGCGAATAAAATAATCTAAGGTCTGCTGTGAGGCGTAAATATAATTTTGTTTGCTTGCTTGCTCAGCACGCTCGACTACTGCGCCTATCGACAACCCAGCATCAATTGCTTTTGCAGCTGCTTGTACAACCAAGCCAAGGCTAGAAGCAATTGTTTTAGAATCGATAATGTGGATTGGAAAATCAGGCATCAATTCAGTGGCAAGCCGAGCGGCACGCACGGTGCCACTCAATCCGCTAGAGACAAAGATCGCAACTGCACAGCTGGCATGCTGTCGCGCCTGTTGAAACACGCGCAAAAAATCAGCTGGGGTTGGTTGCGAGGTTTTAACAAATTCGTTTTTACTTGCTAGGCGCTTATAAAAATCTTTGACGTGGATGGTAATGGTGTCAGTATAAGTTTCGTCATCAAAGCTGATTTGCATTGGCACACGATAAACGTTGTGCTTGACGATAAATTCTTGTGGCAAGCAGGCAGATGTATCTGTGATCAGTGCGATGTCATGGTTGCTCTTGATGCCGTGGCTGGTGCGGTATTGGTGCCACATATCATCGACTTTGGTTTTCACCAATCTACCGTGTTGGTTAAGCTGATTAAACAGTAGGTCAGGACCATTGGTGTGTAAGTGTAATTTAACTAGGCCATCGTCACCGATAACGATGTTGCTGTTGCCCCAAGCGCCAATGAGGTCGCGAATGGTATCGAGTTTCACATGCGGACCTTCGATCACACATTCAGTACAGTATTGGAAATCAATCTCAGCATCGTGTTGATGATCTTCTAAGTCATACCGGACTGAGTTAACGATCGCACTCGCTTGGCGTTGCTTTTTGCGGCTGAATTTTTGTCGGTAGCGCGCTGCGCCATCTTGGATATATTGCACAACCCCTTGCATAAAATAGGTAAAGCCTTGTGCGCCAGCATCAACAACACCAGATTTTTCCAGTATAGCTAACTTGTGCCGGGTTGCTTTGAGCGAAGTATTAATGATCTCGAGTGACTTTGGGATTAAGGTATCGAAGCGGCGATGGCGGTGATGATGCGCTTTCATGAAATTTGCCCAGTCTTGCATGACGCTGAGAATGGTACCTTCGGCGGGGTTAATCAGCGTTTTACGTACAGAGTCGACCGCGACGTCAACACTTTTGGAAAATTGCTCGATGCTAATGCGTAATTTGCCTTCTAATTCTTTGGACAAAGCGTGGAAAAACTGCGCGACGATGGTGCCTGAGTTGCCACGAGCATTCATCAACGCCGTGGTAGCGATGGTTTTTGCCACTGTGCCTAAGCTTGGCGAGCGCAAGCCTTGCGCTGCTTTAGCGATGGCTTTGAAGGTGATCGCCATGTTAGTACCGGTGTCTTTGTCAGCGACGGGATAAACATTAATATCGTTAATCGCTTGCTGGTGGGTGATCACTGCCTGGGTGCCAGCAACAATAGCGTGTTTAAATCGGGTACCGTTTAGATAATAGACCGCCATTTAAAACTCCTCGAAACTAATCGTTGTAGCCGTGACGAATGCCAATCTGATTGAGACGATTTTAACACAGTTGGATGGCAAATAGTGCATTTCAAGCCGTGTTAGCAGGATCCGCAAGGATTGCTGGTCAAAGTTCAGCAAGGGATTTTTTCTTCATAAAAACAACAGCTTGGTCTATACTTAAAGCAGTTTTGGTTGACACTAAGAGAATAGCTGGCCAGCGTTACGCGGTTATTTAGGGCGGGATAGGTAAGACCCAGAAGCATTTTTTGGACAATAATAGCGCAAAAATGAGGTGCCGCGAGATGAGGAAAGAGTCAGAAACTGCTACCCAGCCAGGTGAGACGCTGTTTGAAACCGCTGCAGTTCGCTTATGGCAGGACACCGATGACCTTGTCGTTTTGAGTTTTAAGTCAAAAATGAACGCTGCAAGCACTGCGGTACTCGACGGCGTGATTGAAGCGGTTGCCTTCGCTGAACAACAGCAAAAGCCACTTATTATTTGGCAAAGCCAACCGCCACATTTTTGTGTTGGTGCAAATCTAACAGAGTTTTCTGACTTCATCGCTGATGTTCGTTTCGATGCTATTGAAGCTGCAGTTGCTAAATTTCAGCAAGCATCACTCGCTTTGCGTTATGCTAGCATTCCCACGCTTGCTGCGATGCGCGGTTTGTCCCTCGGAGGCGGCTGTGAGTTAGCCATGCATTGCGATCGTCGCGTGGTTACTGAGGATAGTCGGATGGGTCTGGTTGAGCTCAAGGTAGGTTTGATACCTGCTGGTGCAGGTACCAAAGAGTTTGCGTTGCGAGCAGCAAGTGGGTCAACAACAAATTTACTAGCACAGTTGCAATTTTATTACTGGCAAATCGCACGTGCTGAGGTAGCAACTGATGCAGCAGATGCCCGTAAGCGTAAACTGTTAACAGCTAGCGATATCACTTGTGAGCAGCCAGAGCAGCTGTTGGAAACAGCAAAACAGCAGGCGCGTGAATTGCTCGCGTCAGATTATCAGCCACCCGAGCGTGCAACTCAGATACCAGTTGTTGGTGCTAAGGGTATCGATGTTTTGCAAGCACAACTTAACGACGATCTCGCAGCCGAGCGAATTTCAGCCTATGATTATCAAATTGCTCAGCAGTTAGCTGTTGTAATTTGTGGCGGTGAGATTGATTTTGCAACCGAAGTTGATGAGCAACACTTGCTGCAGCTTGAGCGCCAGCACTTTGTCATGCTCGCGAAAAATGCGTTAACGCACTTGCGGATTCAGTATATGTTGCAACACGGTAAACCACTGCAGAATTGACCTGTCAGCCAACGAGGCTCACATGACTACGCCATGGATTGAAATTAGTATAGCAGAGCAGCAACTGCGCTTTTGTACGGCTAGCGACAGTAAGACATTTGTAATTGCAACCGCAAAGAGTGGTGTCGGTGAACAAAACGGTAGCCTACAAACACCGCGAGGTTGGCACCAGATCCGCGCTAAAATCGGTGCTGGTGCTCCGCTGAATACCATCTTCCGAGGTCGCCGACCGACTGGCGAACTCTATCAACCTGGCCAAGCAACCAGGGAGCCAGAGCGCGATTGGATCTTAACTCGGATTCTCTGGCTGAGTGGACTCGAACCGGGCAAGAATCGCCTAGGCGCTGTTGATACCATGCGCCGTTATATTTACATCCATGGTTGCCCAGATGAAATTACCCTCGGTGTGCCATCTTCGCACGGCTGTATCCGTATGCACAATGACGACATTATTCAGCTATTTGATGCTGCTCAGGCTCATACTAAGGTGCTAATCCGCTAAAACTGTCTCACTGTTAAACAAAATGAGAGTTGTTGAGACAAGAACATGATTTTCGCCGGGTGCATTATCGTCGCGTTTCGATTAAACTGCATAAAATTATAGCGTCTACCTGGAGATTAACTACAGCCATGAGTAAGCCCAAAAACATCTATCGCGTCTCATTCCTTAGTCACGAAAAAGTCTACGAAGTTTACGCCAACAGCGTCACCCCAGATGAAATGTTTGGCTTTGTTGAACTGGAAGATATCGTTTTTGGTGAGACCAGTTCAGTTGTGATCGATCCCGCTGAAGAAAAGTTAAAAAACGAATTTCTTGATGTCAAGCGAACTTATATCCCGCTGCATAATGTGTTGCGCATCGATGTTGTTGAGAAACATGGTGTTGCCAAGATCACAACGATCAATGGGGTAAAGACAGGTGTCAGCAATATTAGGCCTATTTACGCTAAGTCCGATAACGATACCCAATCCTAACGGAGTGAAACCGACTATGATCGGACCATTGATGTTATCACTACGAGGAACATCATTGTCGACAACAGAGATCGCTTGGTTGCAACAAGTAACGGTTGGAGGCGTTATACTATTTACCCGCAATTATGAATCTAGAGCCCAGCTGAGCGATTTGATTGCTGTTATCCGTGCCACTGCCAATCGACCCATCTTGATTGCAGTTGATCAAGAAGGCGGACGTGTGCAACGTTTTCAGGATGAATTTACTCAACTACCGAGTGCGAGCAAATTCGGTGACCTATATCAGCGTAACGAAGTTCAAGCGCTTAGTACCGCTGAGGCAGTAGGTTGGTTAATGGCGATTGAGTTGCGTACACTGGGTATTGATTTTTCTTTTGCGCCTGTTGCTGATTGTGATCACGGGATCAGCGCCGTGATCGGCTCTCGTGCTTTTCATCAAAATCCAGTAATCGTTGCACGTTTGACAGCAGCCTACATGCAGGGTATGCACCGAGCTGGAATGGCAGCAGTTGCCAAGCATTTTCCTGGTCACGGTGCGGTAACTGCTGACTCTCACTTCGAGTTACCACAGGATCCACGTGCCTTTGAGGGCTTATTGCAACACGACCTTATTCCTTTTCAGCACTTAATTCGCAATGGTATTGACGCTATCATGCCCGCTCATATTGTCTATTCACTCGATAAAGCATTGTCAGCTAGTTTTTCAAAAGTTTGGTTACAACAAGTGTTACGCGAAGAACTTGCGTTTGCCGGGGCAGTATTCAGCGATTGCTTATCGATGCAGGCGACAAATTTTATTCATGATGTTGGCGAGCGAGCAATATTAGCTTTACAGGCTGGTTGTGATCAAGTACTGGTCTGCAACGATGAGTCGCTGATCCAGCGCAGCCTTGAAGTGCTGAGCTGTTATCAAGTCGCTACTGAGCGTAGTGATAGATTGTTAAAATTATATCGCGGCGACGAAGTAGTGCCATCGCTGGCAACTATAACAGCGACATCAGCATGGCAGCATGCACAGCAACGTTTGCAAACCATGTTGTCAGAACAAACCTTAGCAAAGGAGTAATGTCACTTATGTTTAATTTGACCGAATTCAGCTTACTGTTACAATCAGCTTACCAGCGCTTACTCAGTGTTGATCAGATTTTCACGCAGATTTTTCTGATTGTCTTGTTCAGCCTATTTCTTGTCTATCTTAGCGAACGACTATTACAGCGATTGCACTTCAAATTAGCGCAAACAAAGTCAGTCTGGGATGATTTGCTAGTGCTCGCGCTACGACGCCCACTTCGCTGGTTGATTTTGTTGTACGGTATTGTGTTTGTGTTACAGGTATTTGAGTTTAATGCAAACGTTAACTATATTTTTAAAGTAGTCGCTCCACTTCAATCACTTGCCACTATAGTGATTTGCTGCTGGTTTTTGATTAACTTAACCGGTTTGATTGAAAAACGCCTACTTGATGAAACAGTTAACCAGCATAGTGTTGATGTCACTACGGTACAAGTTGCATCAAAACTAATTCGTGCCGTGTTGGTGATCAGTACTATGCTGGTTGGTTTGCAGTCGGTTGGTATTCCAGTCTCTGGGGTATTAGCATTTGGTGGTATTGGCGGTATTGCTGTCGGTTATGCCGCAAAAGATCTACTAGCAAATTTCTTTGGTGCTTTGATGCTTTACTTTGATCGACCATTCGTCATTGGTGATTGGGTTTGTTCACCTGATCGTAGCATCGAAGGGACGGTTGAGGCGATCGGTTGGCGTTGTTGTCGAATCCGAACTTTTGACAAGCGGGTACTTTATGTTCCAAACGCTGTCTTCACTACTATCAGTGTTGAAAATCCATCTCGTATGACTAACCGTCGTATCAAAACAACCATTGGTTTGCGGTATCAAGATATCGATGTCATGCCAGCGATTTTGAGTGCCATTAAATCCGTATTGCAGCAGCATCCAGAAATTGATACAACTAAAACCTTGTTGGTTAATTTTGTTGATTTTGGTGAATCGTCACTTGATTTTATTATTTATACCTTTACCAAGACCACTGATTGGGCTAAATTTCTAGATATTCAGCAAGAGGTGTTTTTTAAAGTAGCAGCTATTATTGCTGAGTATGGTGCAGAAATTGCCTTTCCAACACAAAAATTACATATGGGTTGAGATAAAATTGGATTGAGAGCGGTTTGTAATTCTGTTGCAAGCAAACAATGAACATAACAGAGGTGTTAACATGAGTGTACCAGAAAATATTAAAGCAGTTTATGAGAAAGCAACGTTACTTTTTTCAAAAGAACAAGTTGAGGTAGCTTTTGATGAGATGGCAAAAAAAATTCATCAACAAGTCGCTGAGTCTAACCCAATACTACTCTGTGTCATGATCGGTGGCATGATCCCAACGGCAAACTTACTCCAACGCTTAGATTTTCCGCTCGAGCTCGACTATATTCACGTCACACGCTATCACGGTAAAACCCGTGGTGGTGAACTTTATTGGAAAGTTATTCCTAGTGTGCCACTTGAAAATCGCAATGTAGTCATCGTTGATGATATTCTTGACGGTGGTTTGACGATGGCGGCTATTATCGACTTTTGTAAGCGTGAAGGTGCAAGCTCTGTGACGACTGCTGTGTTAGTCGATAAGCTGGAACAGCGCCACGAAGAAGGTACTCAAAGTTGTGATATTACTGGACTTACTGTTGAAGCTGGCTACGTGTTTGGTTACGGTATGGATTACAAAGAATACTTGCGTAATGCGCAAGGTATTTATGTGGTTGCTGATGAGCATAAGTAGTTAGCCTTTTAAGCGCCTTGGTTTGACCTTAATAAGTATGCCGTAGACTGGGTGATCTATATAACGCAACTCATGTTCGTTTAAGTTGACCGTCTGTAGTAGTTCAAACGACTGTTGCTTCAGTAAGCTATTTAGCTTGCTGATGTCTGCAGTCGTGGCAACGCCAGTGATTGTGTCTGTGCTGTCAATCGGTTCGGCATTAAAAATAAAGTGTGTGCGTACTTTGATGATGCCTTGGCGGCTAAGGCAGATAATGCCGTCAATTTCCCGCTCGTTGTTGTTACGTCGATTGTTGTAAATGTGTATTGCTTGATTGCGACTCTTGGCTAAGTCTTGTAGCCAGGCAAGATGTAGCACCGGTTGTAGGCCAGCTTGATTAGCAAGCAGCTGCTCTTCTTTTGTAAGTAAATAATCCTTCTCTGAGAGCTTTTCAAAAACCGCGCCATTCGTGTTGACTTCTGTCGCGCTGGTATTGGTTTCGATCGGATCCAAGCTGGCTTGCTCAAGCATCGTTTGCAAGCTGTTGCTGCGGTAATAATTGAGATCAACGGCGCGCTGCGAAAAGTCTGTTTTGCTTATACTAGGCCAATTTTCATTTAGTATATCGAGCGGCAGTTGGTGGCGAAAGATGATTAACTCGACCTGGACAATGTCTTTGGCGCTAGCTGGTAAGGACAGTATAAGTAACACAACTATGGAAAATCGATAAAACCAGTTTTGCATGATGATGAACCCGAGTAGACTATCTGGGCAGTGTAGCGAATCTAAATGATTGAATCTAGCGCTAGCAATTAAAACAGTTCAAATCGCCGTGAGTCTTGCTGGGAGGCTACCGACAGCAATAATTACCAAAAAACCACTCATTTTTACACAATATTTGACCTAAAAGATTAAATATTGTACTATTATAGGCAGGTGCGTGCAGGGAGAGAACGCAGATGACTGATAAATTTCAAGATAGGCTCCAGCAACTAGCTGATGCTCAGGTAGCGTTATATGTGCCTGAATACCTTCGACTAAAACCTCCAGAATTAAATGAATTGCTCAAGCATCTGGATAATTTAACCACATATGATACCGGTAAGAGCTTCGAACAGCACATGACCAAAGCAGGTCATGCGGCAACCGATTTGCATGTGGTTCAGTTGCGTGCGCAAATTGACTTAGCCTTGATACACTATCTCAAGCAGGTGGGCACTGGCAGGCTTACCGTGGATGAAAGCTATGAGTTAGTGCGCATGCGTCTTGGACTTTATCGGTTTATCGAACAGTACTGTCAGTCAGAAGCAAAGGGCGATCCCGACTTTCAAATTCCAATGACGGGCTATCGCCTATCTGGCGTGCAAAGTTATTTACAGCAGGCAACCAGTGGTTCCGGCGAGTTTGGCCAGGCACCAGACTTTGCTTACTTTCGACAAGTTAAAGCCGATTTGAATTTATCTCGTTTTAATCCTCGGCGTCAGTTTATTCAGCATTGGGAGTCAAAGAAACGCTTAATTGCTGATATGGATCGAGTTGTTACTAACTTTAA
>CAWUKA010000031.1:0-20796 GCA_963922965.1 uncultured Gammaproteobacteria bacterium
ATCCAGTACTTTAAATCGACCACTGGTTTGTAAATCAGTACTGATAACGTCGTGCAATAGTGTCGCGTCAGCTTGCATCGCATTGTCATCAACTGCAAACGGCACAACAGCTATTGGAATAGCCGCGTCAACGCCTTGGGTTAACTCTAAGCGTAAAGCAGCGTTAGCACTCATGCCATAACCAAAACCAGCAGAGCAAGCAACAACAAGTAAAACCTTTGTCAATCGTTTCACGATTTACCCTCCATGCGAAATAATCGATTCCGGACGCATGGTCAAATCGATTTCTCGAAATTTATTAAATAGCTCGGGCTCAGTTGGCACTGGTAGCGGCGCAGCTTTATAAACCGCAGTAATGGCAGCCCGATCGAGCGCCGCATCACCGCTACCTTGTAATAAATTCACAGCGAGTACACTTCCACCTGGCGCAATTCGTATTGCTAAACGTACCGCCATAGCAGAATGCACATGCGTTGTAATCAACCAACGCTGACTGATGGCTTGCTTGATCATGCTTTTGTAGCGATTGATTTCAGCCAGTAAGCGCTGATCGTATTGAGCTGTCAACAAGCTTGCTTCGGCCGCCAATTCAGCATCACGTTGCTGCTGGGCGGCTAATTGCTTTTTTTTTATGGCTGCAGCTTTTTGTTGTTCTTGCACAGTCGCCCGCTTAGCTTTTTCCAATACTTGCTTGGCAGCTTGACGCTCTGCTGCCAAATGTTTTAATTCCGCTTGCTGCTGGTGATGCTTAGCTTGCAACTTTTGCAATTGTTGCTGCATGCGTTTTAGAGCAAGTTCGCTATCATGGCGTTGTTTTTGTAACCGATTCGCTTGTTGGCGCAACGCTGCTTGGCGCCGCTGTTCGGTTTGGTGTTGCAGTTGCTTACTTTGCTTGATAGTGTTGATCATATTGGTAACAGCTGCCTCATTAACAGCGACAGCCTTGATTGGCTGTGCTGCAACTGCTACTGATTGACTGCGCTGCTGGTAAAACAAATCGATGGTCATAAACACTGAAAAGAATAACAACAAATGCAAACTCAACGACAGCACAAAGGCTTTACGATTACCGGCATATGATTTATTACGCTTTGTGTAAAGCGTACTGTGTGATTTGGTGCGCAACGGTGCCTTTACCTTGCGGAAACGATGCCGCAACTTGGTGTGACGTGGCGGACGTGATTTGAGTCGGCTCATGCTAGCCTCTCAGTACGACTTGCCATGGGTGCTGATGGTGAAGCAGCATGTGTCGGTGGCTGGGTCATCAAGCCAAGCGAATCGACACCGGCTTGTTGCAGTAGCACCATAGCTTGGACAACTTTACCGTAACCAACATCTTTGTCGCCTTTAATTAAAACTGGCGTTTGCTGACCAGCCTGGTCAGCCAATCGCAGCTCGGCGGTCACTCGCACCACCAAGTCTTGCGCTGGCATCAATTCAGCATCGTGGCCAGCAATATTGAAATAGTAATGCCCGTTAGCATCGACGGTGACGATCATCGGCTCAGGGGTATTTGTTGGCAATTGCTTGGCAGTCGCTTGCGGTAGATCAACGTTGACGCCTTGAGTCAAGAGTGGTGTCGTGATCATAAAGATCACGAGCAACACTAACATTACATCGATGTACGGTACGACGTTGATATCAGCCAATACTCGTCGCTGACGTCGTATCATCACGCGACCACCCCGCGTAATTGACGATTGAATAGATTTAGCAACTCATCCTCGAAGGTTAAGTAATATTGATTGATACGATCCGCGCGTTCGAGTAGACGATTATAAAAGATGGTCGCTGGAATAGCTGCAAACAAACCCATGGCCGTCGCGATCAAGGCTTCAGAAATGCCTGGTGCGACCATCGCAATCGAAGCTTGCTGAACACCACCAAGCGCGTGGAATGATGACATGATACCCCAAACCGTACCAAACAAACCGACATACGGACTGGCTGAACCAACAGTTGCCAGCACGTTGAGTTCAGCATCGAGTTTTTCGGTTTCTTGCGCTTCAGCAATCCGCATCGCACGCCGACTGGAATCGATGATTGCATCAGCTGATGCACCTTGCTCGTTAAGACGTTGGTATTCGCGATATCCACTGACAAAAATACTCTCCAAGCCGTCAGTGTACTTTGCACTACTGAGTTGGTGGTAAATAGCATCAAGTGGTTCACCAGACCAAAACAGCTGTTCGAAATCGCGAATCGCGCGCATCGCATGGCGATAAAATTGACTGCGCTGAATGATGATACTCCAAGACGCGATTGACGCTAGTAATAAACAGGCCATCACCAACTTTACCAGTGGGCTAGCATCATTCACGATTTGCAGTAAGGTTTGATCAGTGGTCACGGGTATCTCCTTCATCAAATAAGGCTAATGTTTTTGACTCAGTCGCTACCATTGTTGCGGCTAAGCCAAGGTGTGCATAAGCGGCTGCCGTTGCTATGCGACCACGTGGTGTACGCATCAAGAAGCCTTGTTGAATCAAATACGGCTCAATCACATCTTCAATCGTGCCACGCTCTTCACTCATGGCGGCTGCAATACTCTCGATACCAACTGGGCCGCCAGCAAATTTGTCAATCAACGCAGTCAGTAGTTTACGGTCCATCACATCAAGGCCGTGGATATCGACGTCGAGCAGATTGAGTGCTTCGGCAGCCACCGCTTGGGTAATACAGCCGTCAAAGCGCACTTCGGCATAATCGCGCACCCGGCGTAATAGTCGATTCGCGATACGAGGTGTACCACGCGAGCGGCGTGCGATTTCTCGACTGCCGGCTGGCTCGATATCTGCTTTTAGCAATTGAGCGGCACGAGCAACAATGGTCTGTAAATCATCAACTTGATAAAACTCCAAACGTTGAATGATACCAAATCGGTCCCGCAGCGGTGACGTCAATAAACCAGCACGGGTGGTAGCACCGACTAAGGTAAAGGCTGGCAAATCGATCTTGATCGAACGTGCAGCAGGCCCTTCACCAATCACGATATCCAATTGATAATCTTCCATCGCTGGATACAACACTTCTTCAATAGCTGGATTCAAACGATGGATTTCATCGATGAATAATACATCGTTCTGATCGAGGTTAGTGAGTAACGCAGCCAGATCACCGGCTTTTTCTAACACCGGGCCAGCGGTTTGTTTCAAGCCAACTTGCATCTCGTGGGCAATGATATTGGCGAGTGTGGTTTTACCCAAACCCGGTGGACCAAAAATCAAGACGTGATCGAGCGCTTCTTGACGCTGACGACTGGCGCTAATAAAAATTTCCATCTGTTCACGCACACTGGCTTGGCCAATGTAATCGGCTAAACGTTTTGGCCGTAAAGCACGGTCGACGCTACTTTCGTCAGCTTTTTGATCAGCAGTTAAAATCCGATCCATTTCTAACATGTTGCATGTCCTTTTAATGCTGCTCGAATCAGTGCTTCGGTGCTTAATTCAGCCTGAAACACTGCATTGACACTGCGTGCAGCTTCTGCAGTTTTGTAACCAAGCGCGGTCAAGGCATTGATCGCTTCTTGCTTGGTTGACACTTGAGCCATGCTCGGCGCCAACTCAGTCGACACCGTAGGCGTGGCTGCACTGGCAAGGCCTTTGACTTTATCTTGTAACTCAATGATCAAACGCTCAGCGGTTTTTTTGCCAACACCGGGTAGCTTCACTAAGCGCGCACTATCGCGCTCAGCGATGCAATGAAAAAATTCGTTGGCTTGCATACTCGACAGGATCATAAGTGACAGCTTGGGGCCAACACCGCTAGCCTTGATCAAGAGCTTAAATAAATCCCGCGCTGTGGTGTCATGAAAACCATAGAGCAGTTGAGCATCTTCACGTACCACCAGCACGGTCCAGAGTCGCACTGTCTGTTCGCAGTCTGGTAATTGATAAAACGTGGTCATCGGTGCTTCGAGTTGGTAACCGACACCATTGACGTCGAGAATCAACTGTGGCGGTTGTTTTTCGATGAGGCGCCCTGTGAGCACTGCAATCATGATCAGCGACCTTAAGACTACGACGAAGCCAAGCGTTGGCTCTGGCGTAAATGGGCGTGACAAATCGCAATAGCCAAAGCGTCGGCAGCGTCTTGTTGTGGTTGTTTGTTTAACTGTAACACTTGGCAAACCATGTATTGCATCTGTGACTTATCAGCGGCACCATAGCCAACCATGGCGCGCTTCACTTCTCTAGCCGAGTATTCTGCCATAGGCAAGCCATGAATGGCAGCCATCAACAAAACAATCCCACGTGCCTGACCGAGTTTGAGTGCAGCAGCTGGATTCTGGTGGACAAACACTTGCTCAAGCGCGGCCTCGCCTGGCTGAAATTGTTGCACTAAAGTGTTGAGATCGGTGTGAATGTGGGCCAAGCGTGCTGGCATCGAGTCAGCCTTGGTGCGAATGCAACCGCTGGCTAGATAACGTAACTTAGACCCCTGCTGTTCGATCAAGCCATAGCCGGTGATGCGCGAACCTGGATCGATGCCGAGGATAATCGTCATAACTGATTCAACACCTCATCTGAAATGTCGGCGTTAGTATAAACGTTTTGCACATCGTCGAGCTCATCAAAGCGATCCACCATACCAAGTAGGCTTTGCGCCGCGGCGAAATCGAGCTCGACTTTGGTGGTTGCGATTTGAGTTAATTCAGCGTGTTGTAGCGTTAACCCAGCGGCAAGCAATGCTTGCTTGGTCGCATGGTAACAGTTGCTCGGCGTGATCACCTCAAGACTACCATCCGCTTCGGTGGTGACATCATCAGCACCGGCGTTGAGTGCGATTTCCATCACTTGATCTTCATCAGCACCGGCGACAAGTTGGAGAATACCTTGTTTATTAAAAAGATAAGATACCGAACCATCGGTGCCTAAATTACCACCCGACTTACTGAACACGTGCCGCACTTCAGCAACCGTGCGATTGCGATTGTCAGTCAAGCATTCGACCAGCACTGCAACCCCTTTTATGCCGTAACCCTCATAAACGATTTCATCCATTTGAGCACTATCAGCATCACCAGCACCGCGTTTCACCGCGCGGTCGATAGTATCGCGAGCCATGTTCGCTGCCAGTGCCTTATCGATTGCGTCACGCAAGCGAGGATTATTGTCCGACTCCGGGCCGCCAAGCTTAGCGGACACGGTGATGGCGCGAATGAGTTTAGTGAATAATTTACCGCGTTTGGCATCTTGAGCATTTTTTCGATGTTGTATATTTGCCCATTTACTGTGACCAGCCATATCGAAACCTCAATGATAGAACGATGATTATCAACCGCACAGTGTAGCAGATGTCAGTAATCTAAACACCTTACTAAAGTAAAATGCAATAATAATTAACAATCTATTGCAAAGCCGTGACCAAAATGGTACTTTAACAAACAATTTTTCAACAATTTTTTCTTTCAGGTCACTAATTATGTTGGCACCCAATAGAGCGAATCCGCCATGTAGCCACGCGCAGGATGGAAGTAGCACAACATCATGGCGAGACCCTGAGCGAGGCAGAGAAGAAGAAAATGCAGTAGCTGTTGCTGCTGGTGGGTATGAGAGTATAGACTTAGACCCCGCCGCGCGCGAGCAACAGCAACAATGGTTCAGGACGATGGAACCTGAACTTGATCAAACTGAACAAACTAGCTGTGAACGCTTACTCAGCTGGTGGAAAAAACGCCACCATCGACTGAAAAACTTTTACAAGCCGAATGACAACGACGCCGACACTCAAGCCACTGAAAATCGTCACTCCGAGTTATTTATCAGCTGGCTCTTCAACTTGTGGGGTTTGGCATCGAGTATTGCCATGTACGACCGCATTACCGCCACGGTATTTCTCTTTACTGTCCTCTTCATCGCACGGGCGGCTTACTACGCTTACGCGATCGTCGATGAGATGCGACACGGGCGAAATTTAGAATTGTCAGAAGTGCTGACCCACTTGATTATCACTCTTACCGTTGCGCCGATCTTGGCGCATGCTTTCGGTATCGGTATTCCAGCCTTATTTACAGAATTAGCGCTGCTGCAAGCGCTGCATAACATTGCCGTGATCTTTATCCTCGCGCATGACTTTGCAAAAATTATTTCGCCCACCATTCATATGGTTTTAATGTCAATAACGGCTATCCACTACGGTCGAAACAAGCGTCAGCGTTTTTATGAAAAAGTTACCGGAAAAGAGCAAGTACCATTTGGCTTGATTGATGAATTGGGTAAACACCAACATCAGGTTACCATAGCAACCTCAACCTCAACTGAGTCTGGTGATAAAGCCATTCGAGCCACTCGTCACATGAAAGTTCGCATGATTTTGTACAATTTATGGTATCGCCGCCATAGGCTTAAGCAAAAGCTGCTTGGCTCAGTACTCGATGCTCAACGAATTAAAGTCTTTACTGATTTAATTGCTCAAATTCACAAGCACGGCCGTATGGAGGATATTTGGGAGCGCTACCTGATTATTGCAAGACAACTGCGCTCACGACTAATGATACTATTGTCAGCAAAAGCTAAGGTAGAACAGGCTTACCAAACCCTACAAGGCAAAGATGCAAGAAACCAAGTAACAGCACCAGAAACTTACAATACATTTAAGCAAACCGTTGAGAAGTATAGCTATTTGGTTGTGCCAGACTCAAAGCAGCCTACATCAGCTCAAGTGGAAGCATGTACAACAACTTATACAGAAATTGTGGGTTTACTAAATGAGAAAATTGACAGTACCGACCACCAGCTACGCCACATTCGTTATATGTGTAGCAGCGAGATATCAATTAACCAAGCAGCTGCAACCGAAGGCAAGACCGAGCCATATTACCCACCACCGATTAAACTTGGTTTTATACCGACAGCATCGTACCAGGCACAGTATCCTGACCAAAAGGGCAACTTCAAGTGCTTACAACCAGTAGTGCTTAAGGTAATTTGAGCTAGACAAATTTAACTGCCCACCGCTTCGACCCACTACTTCTTAGTCACAACCTTGATACCAAGCTCTGCCAATTGTTGTGCTGGTGCTGATGTTGGTGCTGAAGTCAACGGGCAAGATGCGGTTTGCGTTTTTGGAAAAGCGATCACATCGCGAATCGAACTTGAGCCAGTCATCAGCATCGCAATACGATCGATACCAAACGCAATACCGCCGTGTGGCGGGCAACCGTATTTTAATGCCGTTAGGAGATGGCCAAACTTAGCCTCTGCTTCACTCGCACCTATACCGAGTAGCTCAAACACCGCTTGTTGCGTGGCTTGGTCATGAATCCGACTCGACCCACCACCAATCTCGTATCCGTTAAGCACCCTCACATAGGCACGAGCGGTGAGCTGGGCTGGGTTTTGGCTAAGCGCGGATAAATCACTAGTCTTTGGTGCGGTAAAGGGATGATGCACAGCATGCCAACGTTGCGCCTGTGCATCCCACTCAACCAGTGGAAAATCAACTATCCACAATGGACACCAATCACCGTCGTAGAGATTTAAGTCATCGGCAATCTTATGCCGTAATGCTGAGAGCGAATCATTCACCACAGTGTTACTGCCGGCACCAAAAAAGATCACATCGCCGGTCTTAGCTGCGACACGCTGCAAAATCCTTTCAACGACATCTGCTGGCATAAATTTTAAAATAGGTGATTGCAAACCGGCACTGCCTTGGCTGCGATCATTGACTTTAATGTAAGCTAAGCCTTTGGCACCATAATCAGCAACATATAAAGCATAATCGTCGATCATTTTCCGAGTCAGTAACTCGCAACCATTCGGAATACAGAGCGCCGCAACGCGACCGTTCGGATCATTAGCAGGTGTTGCAAACACTTTAAAATCAACTTGGGCAAGCAAATCACTGACTTCGACCAACTCGAGTGGAATCCGTAAGTCTGGCCGATCAGTACCGTAGCGTTGCAAGGCATCGGCATAACTGATGCGACTAAACGGCGGTAGTTTGACATCAAGCAGGGTTTCAAATAATTGCTGAATCATGATTTCCATAATGGCTTGAATTTCATTTGCAGTTAAAAACGAGGTTTCAACATCAAGCTGAGTGAATTCAGGTTGGCGATCGGCACGCAGATCTTCGTCACGAAAGCATTTGACGATTTGATAATAACGATCGATGCCAGACATCATCAGTAATTGTTTAAAGACTTGTGGCGACTGCGGTAATGCAAAAAATTCACCGCGATGAGTTCGGCTAGGGACCAAATAATCACGCGCACCCTCTGGGGTGGCTTTGGTCAACACCGGCGTTTCGATATCGATAAAGCCACGGGTATTGAGGTACTCTCGAATACAACTGACAATGTCAGCTCGCAATTTGATTTTGGCGAACATTTCTGGCCGACGTAAATCGATATAGCGATAACGCAAACGAATCTCTTCAGCAACAGTTTGATGCTCATCAATTTGAAACGGCGGTGTCTCGGCAATATTTAAAATTTCGATACAGTCACCAACCACTTCAACTGCGCCGGTATGCATATCTGGATTAGCCGTGCCCTCTGGCCGTGGCCGCACCGTACCACGAATTTTTAATACATATTCACTGCGCACCCGATCAGCGATAGCAAACGGTGCTGGAAAATTTGGATCAAACACAATCTGGGCAATCCCTTCGCGGTCACGCAAGTCAACAAAAATCACACCGCCGTGATCACGACGCCGGTGTACCCAACCGCAGAGCTCGATTTCTTTGCCAACAAAGGTCGTATCCAATTCGCCACAATAATGTGTTCGCATGTTGATTCCCTATTCTACTGCAGAGGTGAGTTGGCTCACTTGACTAGGCTGAATGACACCGAGTGACACCACAAACTTTAGCGCTTGCTCAACCGTCATTGTCAGTTCTATTGCATCTTTTTTCGGTACAAGCATGAGAAAGCCAGAGGTTGGATTCGGCGTAGTTGGAATAAAAATCGTGATCAGCGACTCACCTCCGAGCTGCTGCGAGATTTCTTCACTACCAGCACCGGTTTGAAAGGCAATACTCCACAAGCCTTGGCGTGGGTATTCGACCAACAGTACTTGGCTGAAAGCCATCGTGCTGGGTGAAAAAATTGCCTCCGACACTTGCTTAAAACCAGCGTGAATGGTCCGCACCATCGGGATGCGGCCGATCAGACGCTCCCAAGCTTCAACAAAGCGACGACCAAAAAAGTTAGTCGCAATGGCACCTGTTGAAAACAATAATAGTAACGACACAACGACACCAAAACCTGGAATGGCAGTGCCAAGCCAAGCTTCAGGTCGGTAAGTAACCGGTAGCAAAGCGATACTTTGGTCAAGCATACTGATGATAAACTTAAATATAACTAACGTGGCTAAAATAGGCAGCCAGACTAATAACCCAGCGATAAAATACTTTCTCATGCACTCCCCTCACTGGCGCGACCGGATTCGGTTGCTGGTGTAGATTTGGTGTCAGTGGACGCTGATTTGGTAGTATCTGTACCGCCCTGATCAGATTTAGGTGACTCAGCCGGCACTGGTTTTTTACCTTTGTCACGAAAGTCGGTGACATACCAACCGGTACCTTTGAGTTGAAAGCTTGCAGCAGAGACTTTTTTTTGTAGCTGCTCTTGATTGCAACTCGGGCATTGGGTTAATGCCGGACCGCTAATTTTTTGTAGCGCTTCGAATTGATGGCCACAAGCAGCGCACTGGTATTCATAGATTGGCATAACGACCTCGGTATTAAAAATAAACAGTCTTATCTAAAAAGTCATATTATAACCGATTTCAAGTTTGATGCGAGCATGAATTCATCAATTTTTTCTAGCTGTTGCAGAGACTGGGCGAGATTGCTAACGTAGCCGTTCAGATAGTCGCTAAAATAGGTTTACACCGCAGCATACTACTTAGGACGAGGATATAACGTATGGCTAAAACAATTCTTATTACCGGTTGTTCGAGCGGGATTGGTCTCGCTGCGGCACGCACGCTATACCAACGAGGCTACCAGGTCTTCGCCAGTGCACGCAAAGCAGCTGATCTTGAGCAACTGATGAGCATCGGCGTTAACCCGGTGCAGCTCGATTTGAATGAGCCGGATAGCATCAGCGCTGCTGCAAAAAGCGTGCTTGAACAAACTGACGGTCAACTTGATGCGCTCTTCAATAATGCTGGCTTTATCCAAGCTGGCGCAATTGAAGATCTGTCAGCAGAAGCGATCCAACGACAGTTCCAGAGCAATGTCTTTGGGCCAATCGCGCTGACTCAGTTATTAATTCCAGCAATGCGTGCACGCGGCCAGGGCCGAATCATTTTTAATAGCTCAATCTTGGGTGTTTGTGTGCTGCCATTCCGTGGTCTTTATAGTGCATCTAAATATGCACTTGAAGCTTTTGCCGATGCCTTACGGCTGGAGTTAACAGACTCTGGTATTTTGGTAAGTTTGATTGAGCCGGGCCCGATCGCATCGAATCTCCGCCAAAATGCCTTTGCTGAGTTTAAGGCAGCCATTGATATAACACAGAGCAAACACCAACACACCTACCAAGCAATGGAAGCTTACTTCACTAATAATGTCGGTGATGGTGCCTTAACTTTACCCGCTGATGCTGTCGTAAAACAGTTGCTCCACGCCTTAACGGCGAAGCGACCACGCACCCGCTACTTCACTGGCTTTGGCAGTAAATTCTTAGCAATTTGCAAGCGGATACTACCAACCCGCACCAATGATTATATTGCCTTTTCGATTGTAAAGTAACGTTCAGTTAAATCTAGCTGTCGTATAGCAATGCTATCCACTGTTGTATAGCATTACTAATCATCTTCACCAAGGCAAAAAATAAACGGCATAATAGTGGGGACTTTGCCACCGTATAAATCGAGATACCAATTTTTGTAATGAACAATGGAGCGCATAATCAGTTGATCAGTGACTTTAGTTGGTAGTCGTTTTAGCGTACAAAGCATATAAACATAAGCAGCTAGGCCATCAAGCTTGACCGAAAACAAAATATCCCAAACCTCTTCGCGTAGCTTGTCTTCAAGAAATACCGTGGGCTCTATCTTGATATTATCATAATCAAGCTGTTGCTTGATTTTGTCAGGTAAACACACCTCAAGCATCTCACGTCCTGCTGGTGTACTAGCTAGAAAAGATCTTAAAAAGATTTCGTGTGGATTATAATCATGTCTAGATATCTGAGCTCCTCTATTTAACCAAGTTATAGGATTACGATGTCATGATGGCCAAGCTAAAGTTGATAAACCATCCTAACTCACAATAAAAAATTATTCGAGTTAGACACTGAAATACTTTTGTAATAGTAGCGAGCTAGCATAGGTAGCAACCAGGGTCACTCCATTTCGAGCATTTGAACATGGCGAGAATGCGCGACAACCCAGCAACTTAGCCGCCATAAGCACTTATGCAAATTAATCACTGTTGTGAATTGAAATGATAGTTCAGATAAAATTCATAGCATTGTTGCTGTCTACACACAACTGAGCTGCTTCGGGACTGATGTCGATCAAAGTAGGCTAAAAGAGGTGAGCATCTAGCATGGTGTTTTAGACTGCCATGCAACTCGTCGCCCGTAGCAAATAAAAAAAATTTTCTTATTAAAGGCGCGGCGCATCACTGCTTGTCGGCACAGTTAATGCTGATGGCTGACGACACGCTTGTTGAAACAACCCATCAAAGTGATGATTGTGAGTAGCAGTAGTTTTTTTCTGTCGCACTGCGGCTGCTTTGTCAAGATATGGTCGCAGCTCGCCGATCGAGACACACTTACTCATTGTACGTGCTTCAGCAGCTGCTGAAGATGGCTTGGGGAAGAAAAAGCGCCAAACTGCAGTCAACTAGTAGCTAAACCAGTGGAATATTCCCGTTGTGGGTTCGATTAAATAATCTGGGCCTACAAGATTTACATGATCCATCCGACAACGTAATTGATCACCATGGCATTGTAACAAGAAGCGTAGACGCAATAGTTCAAACACACTAACTTGCTGATTAATCAAAACACCGCACTCAATCTGCTGAAATTCAATGATGATTTGCATTAGATTAATCCTAGCAATATGACAAGCTGAGTCTTGCCCATGTGGTGTACCTGGCTTATCGAGCTTCGCTAGTAACCTAAGTGACTCTTCATAGCATTGCAAGGCATTAGCTCGTAGTGATTGATATAACTGATGTGCGTAGACCCGTATTTCTCCATCTTGGCTTTGGCGTGCAAACACATCAACACTTGGTTGTAATTGGTGACGCAACAAGACAGTGTTCCAATAACATTCTAGCTTTTCGCTCAATGTAATCAGCACTCGTTGCTGCTCTTTAAGCACATGTTTAGCCAACATTTTGTAATTTTCATCACGGAAATAAAGCTTTGCTTTTTTTCGTTGCGCTTTTGGATCATCTTTATAAAAGCATTCTTTTAACGACTTTATATGTGTTGATTGCATGTATTCGACAAACTGATTTATACCTTCAGTCGCATTAACTAAAAATAGGAAACAATCCTTTATAGGATTATTATTAGATTGACATAAAATTGTCAGCAGCTCCGAGCGTCGTCTAGTATCATCTAAAACACTAGTTCTCAATTTACTGAGCCTTGCCAAATGCCAATTGGTATTGGCTGTTACGGTAATTATTTTACTTAATCGCTCTATCGCATCAGCTGGTACATCAGCTAGCTGCTGATTAGTGTCTGCTAACGATACCTTTGTTTGCGTTATTGCAGCACGTAGGTCTGCATAGTTTCGTACATGCGTTGGTGAAAAAGCTGGAATCGAACGACCCAATTCGGCAACTGCATCCCGTAGGTAGCGATGCAACTCACGATAAAAAGCTTCGATTGCAAAATGTAATTTATCACAGCGAGTTAGTTTATATGAATTTGGATTAGTCACTTGAAATTCGCTTTGGTATTTGTTGTAGCGACTTAAAAGCTTGTCATAGGCAGTGTTCAGGTCAGATGACTCAACTAGTGCCGTGTTTAAATCAGTATGCCTGTGTAACACCGCTTGCGCTCCGCGGAGCAGGTAAGCCATCTTCTGGTCAGCGACAAGTGATGCATCCAATTGGAAGAACTGTGGCACACGAGGACTAGCTAACGATTTAGCGCGGCGATGCCCCTGAGCAGTGAGCGCCGGGAGCCTTAAACTACTACTTCGACTGTGCATGGTTCACTCTTAAATTACAGGTAAGTCAATGCTCTGCGATCAATAACGCGTGATTGTATAAAGTATAGTCCATATTGGCTAATAAGTGTTTAATATAGGGCAGATATGTAGCGATTGAAGTGACAAAGTGAAATCATTTGCACTTGTTAAGGTAGCATCAGACTTATGAGCTTCGCTTTGATGAGTGAGTCTAAATTTCAGATTGAGCACGCTAAAACTGAATGAGGCTGTTTAAGCCCAGTCTCGAACCCGTGCTCGTAGCCGCAACATTGATTGTGCATGCAGCTGGCTGACCCGTGATTCGCTAATACCGATGACACTGCCGATCTCTTTTAAATTGAGCTCTTGTATATAGTATAGTGACAAGATCATACGTTCTCGTTCTGGCAAAGTATCAATAGTTTTAGCTAAAAATTCGCGAAATGACGCATCACTAAAACCATCAAGTAAAGTTTTACCGTCTTCACAGACTTGATTAGCAATAGTTTCCTCAGCATTTTCCATGTCATCAAGATCAACCAATTTACCATTATTACTGTCATTCAGCATTTTATGGTATTCGTCTAAAGTAATACCGAGTTCATCTGCAACTTCTTTTGGTTTAGCGTCGCGTCCAGTACGATTTTCGATAGCATGAATTGCATTTGACAGTAAGCGAGCATTGCGATAAACCGAACGTGGCACCCAGTCGTTACGGCGCACTTCATCTAAAATTGTGCCACGAATCCGAATCCCAGCATAAGTTTCAAAACTCGCCCCTTTTGTCGCATCATAATTACGTGCTGCTTCGAGCAAACCAATCATACCTGCCTGAATCAAATCATCGACCAAGACATTTTTTGGCAAGCGAGCCAACAAATGAAATGCTATTCGCTTCACAAGCTCGCTATAGCGTTTAATGACTTGCTCGGACGAGAGGCTATCAACATTTGAATACATGAGTTTACTATTCACATCTGTTCCTTCACTACTAGTCGTGTTCGATTTGTGCATGTAACAACCTCTCAAAGAAAAACGCCAGGCCACCGCTACTTTGAGTTGGCTCAGGTAAGGCTAAGACTTTTTTCGCTAACTTATTAATCGCAGTCGTTGCAGTACAGACTGGATAGGCTAAGCAAAGTGGCTTATGCTCGCGCACCGCTTGCCGAACTGACTTATCAAATGGTATTTCGCCTAGATAATTCAAACTGACATCAAGAAATTGCTCAGTTACTTTTGTTAGCTTGGCAAAGATACTACGACCTTCCTTATGATCATGGGTCATATTCGCAATCACATTAAAGCTTGCGACTTTATATTCACGGTTTAATATTTTCATCAAAGCATAAGCATCAGTGAGTGAAGTTGGTTCATCACATACAACGATAATAACTTGACTTGCTGCTCGCGTGAAACTAACCACCGAATCGGATACTCCAGCAGCAGTATCAATAATCAAAAAATCAAGATCATCAGCCAAATCACTAAAGGCACGAATAAAACCGCTATGTTCGGTAGGCGTCAACTCAGCCATGGCCTGAGTCCCAGATGAGGCTGGCACAATGCGTAGTCCTACCGGGCCTTTGATAACGATATCGCGTAACTGACACTCACCTGACAGCACATGAGAAATATTTTTCCTAGCACGCAGTCCTAACATAATATCGACATTGGCTAGGCCGAGATCAGCGTCGAGCAACATAACTTGCTTCTCTTGTGCGAGTGTGACAGCAAGATTGACTGAAGCAGTCGACTTACCGACGCCACCTTTGCCACCAGTGACTGCAATAACTTGAACCGGCTTCATGCTACTCTCCCTGACAGATACACCTGTGTTGTGCTAATCGTTAGCCTGCTTTAGATAAAGTTGTTGCTTGCTCATCTGCAGCTAAAGTTTCATCTACTAATGAAACTGCGGCGTCTATAATTTCTTTGCTGCAAGCGACACGTAAATCTTTTGGCACCTTCTGACCGACACCAACATAGGCAACTGGCAAACGTTGCTGCATAAGCACCGTAATCGCATCGCCTAAACTAATCGCATCATCTAGCTTTGTTAATACGCAACCAGACAGTGGCATTTTTCTGAAAGTCTTCACTTCTTCATTCATAACCGAACGTTGAGAAGTTGCCGAGACTACTAAATAATATTTTGCCTTCGGAGCACCTTGCTTTAACAAGGTAATTTGATCATTAATGCGATTATCACGTTGCCCCATGCCAGCAGTGTCGATCAAGATTAATTTTTTATGACTAAATTTATTAACTGCAACACGAAGTTCATCAGCAGTGCTGACAACACGTACCGGTACTTCCATAATTTTGCCGTAGGTACGTAGCTGTTCGTGAGCAGCAACGCGATAAGCATCCGTGGTAATCAGTGCTACTTGATTCGCACCGTGACGCAAAGCAAATTGGGCAGCAAGCTTAGCAATGGTTGTGGTTTTGCCAACACCTGTGGTACCCATCAGAGCAATGAGACCACCTTTTGATAGAATATTATCTCCTGTCACTTGCACTCGCTGCGTCATCTCTTGATATAGGTGATGCCAAGCTGCATTTGGATCGACGTCAAGCTGAGCACAACCAATCAGGTCTTGTGCTAACTGCGGCTCAACTGACATTGCATCTAATTTTCGTAGTAGACCGGCATGAATTGGTGTGCGTCTTTTGTAGCTATCCCAGACTAAATCAGCTAACTGATCCTCGAGCAAAGTTCGCAATGAGCTAATCTCACTTTGCATCGCACCGATTGTAATAGCGTCAGCATGCTCTTTTGCTAGTGTTTTATGAGATGAAGGATTACTGTTCTTTGTTATCTCATCATCAATAACCTCTTCAGTTGCCTCCATTACTTCATCATCATACTCTGTGGCGGCAATCACTTCGACACCCGTTTCTAATTTATTACTTGACCAAATCACAGCATCATCGCCAAGTTCACTGCGAATTTTATTCATTGCACTGTGCATATCAGCTGCTACAAAACGTTTTAACTTCATCTTCATTCTCCTCAAGTTGGTGTATTACAACCAACGCGCTAGAAAAAGTTCCGTCTAATCAATTAAGCACCCACCGTACCAACAACCTTGATTTGTTTAGTATCTGGGATCTCAACAAATGACAGCACATGCATCCCTGCAACCACATGACGAGCAAATTTCGATAAGACTGGCCGAATTGGACTAGCGACTAATAATACAATCGGTTGTCCAAGCGCTTCCTGCCTTTCAGCAGCTTCTGCTAATGACTGCTGCAGTTTCTGCGCCAAACCCGGTTCCAGTCCACCACCCTCTTGACCTGCTACCTGACTGCTTTGTAGCAAAATCTGTTCCAATTCCGGGGCAAGGGTAATGACTGGCAATTCCATCTCCATACCATTGATATTTTGGACAATTAATCGACCGAGAGCAGCTCGCACAGCCCCCAGCAAGATATTAGGATCCTGTGTTTTAGTGCCTTTATCCGCCAAAACTTCGGCGATAGTACGAATATCACGCACCGGGATTTGCTCGCCTAGCAAAGCTTGCATGACTTTAACCACCGTACTGAGCGGCACCGTATCAGGAACCAAAGATTCAACCAACTTTGGCATAGACTCAGCTAATCTATCTAGCATCATTTGTACTTCATCGTAACCAAGCAAATCAGCAGCATTATCCTGCAGAATTTGGCTAAGATGAGTTGCAATCACAGTACTGACATCAACTACAGTGAATCCCATTGATTTCGCTTGCTCTTTTTGAGCTGCTTCGATCCAAACTGCATCGAGATTGAAGGCAGGATCTTTGGTTTCGATACCTTTTAATTTACCAAACACTTGACCAGCATTTATTGCAAGATCTTTATCAAGATGCACTTCTGCTTCACCTACAGTGACACCCATTAAAGTAATACTGTATTTGTTTGGACTCAGATCCAAGTTATCGCGAATATGCACAGTCGGCACCAAAAAACCCAGCTCTTGCGAAAGTTTTTTTCTCACACCTTTGATTCGTGCCATCAATTCACCACCTTGAGCATCATCAACTAACGGAATAAGGCGATAGCCAATTTCTAGACCTACAGTATCAACTGGATTGACATCATCCCAGCTTAATTCTTTGCGCTCTTGACCTTGTTGTGGGGTAGCAGCGGTAGATGCTTCAATTTCTTCTTGTTCCTTAATCATCTGTGTTATACGTTCGGTTTGTTGTTTTTGAATTAATAAATAAGCTGAAATAGCAAGAATGCTAGCAAGTAATAAAAAAGGTATATGTGGCATGTTTGGAATTAAACCTAATGAACCAATCACACCCGAAGTAATCAATAATGACTTAGGGTGATTGAACACTTGACTAACAATTTGTTCACCAACTTCAGCTTCGGAAGTGACTCGCGTTACCATGATTGCGGCTGCTGTTGAGAGTAATAAAGCTGGTACTTGCGCAACAAGACCATCACCAATGGTTAATAAAACATAGTTTTGCATCGCTTGACCAAAAGTCATATCATGTTGCGCAACGCCAATTGCAAGCCCACCAATGATATTAATCAGCAAAATCAGGATCCCTGCTATTGCATCACCGCGAACAAATTTACTCGCACCATCCATTGCCCCATAAAAATCCGACTCACTACTAACTTCTTCACGCCGCTGCTTAGCTTCCTCTTGTGTAATTAAACCAGCATTTAAGTCGGCATCAATTGCCATTTGCTTACCAGGCATCGCATCCAGAGTAAAGCGAGCACTAACCTCTGAAACACGTCCAGCACCCTTGGTAACGACAACGAAATTAATGATAACCAAGATAGAAAATACTACTAGACCAACTGCGTAATTACCGCCAACTACAAATTCACCAAAAGATTGCACAACGTGTCCAGCTGCATCTGTGCCAGTATGGCCATAGAGCAATACCACCCGCGTTGAAGCAATATTAAGTGCAAGCCGAAGCAAGGTGGCGACTAATAATACGGTGGGGAACGAAGCAAAATCTAAAGTTTTACGCGTATAAACACCTGCTAACAACACCAACATGGCAAAAGCGATATTAAAAGTAAACATGATATCAAGTACAAATGGCGGCAATGGCAATACGATCATCATCAGCATCATGATGACAGCAATCGGTGCACCGATGCCACTGCTTAAAATTTTTCGTATTATCGCTAAAGCAAGGTTATCCATCTCTTGTCATCACTTTTTCAATTCATCAGGTACTGGTAGATCTGCATCTAGTACTGGTTTTTTCATGCGTCCTGGTTTATATGCACGAAGCTGATAGACATACGCTAGAACTCGTGCCACCGCTAAATACAGACCTGCTGGCACTTCGTGGTTAAGCTCAGTGCTATAATAAATCGCCCGCGTCAATGACGCACATTCAATACAATAGACATCGCTCTGCTTGGCAATATCACGAATATGCATTGCAACTAAATCTTGACCTTTGGCGACTACGCGTGGTGCTGATTGACTATTTTCTTCATATTTCAATGCAACTGAAAAATGTGTCGGGTTTGTAATTACTACATCGGCATTTGGCACCTCTTGCATCATACGTTGTCTAGCAAATTCTTGCTGCGTGCGTCGAATTCGAGCTTTTACTTCCGGCTGACCTTCAGTTTGTTTTAATTCATCACGCACCTCTTGCTTAGTCATCTTTAATTCTTTATTGTGTTGAAACAGCTGAAATGGTACATCAACAATTGAGATTAAAATTAGTGAGCAAGATAAAATTAAAAAAGACCATAGCAATATTTCAGCGCTAGTCTGCAGCGCAGATATTAAAGTTAGGTTGCTCAGTGAAAACAGTTGGTCGAGCTGACTCCATAATAAAAATATGCCAACTAGCAAGATCAGGACGAATTTAGCCAACGCTTTGACTAGCTCCATCAAGCCTTTTAATGAAAATAACTTTTGTAAACCTTTAATTGGATCTAACTTTTCAATTTTTGGCTGTAATGCTTCAACACTGAATGAAAAGCCGCCTAATAAAGCTGGCGATACTAATGAAGCGATCATTGTAGCAACATAAAATGGCATTAATCCCCACAGCATATCATTTGCCGCATCAATCAAATGCTGCACTAACAAACTGACATCAAAAAAAGTTTCACGTTGTGGTGAAAAACTACTGATGAGTAAATTTTTCATTCGTGCTAATAAATAATCACCAAATCCGATCATTCCCAATGCACTCATAATTAATAAGATCGCTGAACTGAGTTCACGTGAGCGCGGAACCTGTCCCTTCTTGCGTGATTCCTCACGGCGCTTGGGAGTGGCTTCTTCGGTTTTCTCCTGTCCACTATTGGATTCAGCCATGGGTTAACTCGCAGCTGGTATCATCATAAATTTAGTCATTTGAATTGCCTCAGCAATTTCATGCTCAATATGTGGAACGATTTTCATAATTGTAATATGAATAATAATTAGACCTAGTAACAATGTCAGTGGAAAACCAATTGCAAAAATATTCAGTGAAGGTGCTGCCTTAGACATCACACCAAACGATATATTCACGATCAGAATGCTCGTTACTGCCGGTAATGAGATAATTATCGCGCTTTCGAATAAGTGTTTGGTCCACTCTATTAATAACCATAATTTTCCCGGTGCAATACCAGATATGCTAACTGGCAAAGTATTAAAACTATCAACCAATAATTCGATTGCCAACAAGTGACCATCTAAACTTAGAAAAACCAATGTAACTAAAAATGAATAAAATTGACTGATCAAAGGCACTGAAGCACCGCCAGCTGGATCGATCATAGTAGCAAAACCTAAACCCATCTGCATCGCAATCACATTGGCGCCAAGTACGAAGACTTGAAAAACAATACGAAAAATAAAACCTATCACTGCACCAATGACAACTTGATGAAAAATAATCGGCAATATTTCTACCGATATCGGATCGACTTTAGGCAAATCACTAATTTGTGGGTATATTGCCATAGCTAATGCTAATGCCCAGAACAATTTGACTCGACCTGGCACTGATGAGTTACCAAATGCTGGCATCAGTAACAACATGGTGGTTATTCGTGTCAACACCCAAAGAAATCCACTAACATAACTGTTAATATCTGCTGATGTGAGCAAAGCATCCATGCTATCACCCGATCATGGTCGGTATCTGCGTGATTAGCATCTGAGTATAGCCAACCAGCATATTCAGCATCCATGGCCCAGCAATAATCAGTGTCGCGAAGGTAATCAACAACTTTGGCACAAAGCTTAGACTCATTTCATTAATTTGAGTTGCTGCTTGAAACATTGCGACACACAAGCCGACAATTAGCGCTGGTACTATGATAGTGCCTGACAACATAATAATTAAATACAGGCCTTGACGAAATAAATCGAGGATTGATTCAGGGGTCATAAGCCCCCTCCAAAGCTTGTTGCCAATGTGCCAAGTACTAATGCCCAGCCATCAACCAACACAAACAGCATAATCTTGAATGGTAGTGAGATAATCAACGGTGACAACATCATCATACCCATTGACATCAACACCGAAGCAACGACGATATCGATCACCAAAAACGGTAAAAATAATAAAAATCCAATTTGAAATGCTGTTTTCATTTCACTAGTCACAAACGCTGGCATTAATAAAGTTATTGGAACTTGCTCGGCAGATGGTATGTTATCGGCACCAGATAAGCGGTGAAATAGTGC
>CAWUKA010000032.1:0-20579 GCA_963922965.1 uncultured Gammaproteobacteria bacterium
TAATCAGTCTAGTAGTATTGCTACTAATCGGGTTGTCATTCTTTACTGGTTTGTTTGTCATACCGAGTGTAGAGCAAGTGCGACAACAGTTAATGCCACTGTATGCGGTTAGTAAAACCAAATCTATTCCACTGCCAATGGATCCAGGTTCAGTACAGCGTCGTACGCCATTGCAAGCGAATGATAGCCATGGCTTGTTGCATCAGTTTCAACAGATTCAGCGTGAGGGTACGCTCGATATTAAACCGCAGCGAGTGCACTATGAAACCATTGATAAAATTTACATCGAGAAACAGAATTTAGCCCGTGCACCTACTTATAACACCAAAGTGGCGTTAACTGAGTTGCATCAGTATATTGGCCGCTTTGTTAAGCTGAATACTGCTTTAAATAGTCGCGTTGGTAAGCTGATTGAAGTCAATGCCGAGTATATCACGATCGAAACCGAATCATTCAATGGCAAGCTGACTGTTACTGAACCGCGCCAAGATGTCATTGCGGTGTTTTTGGAAGAGTAAGCGCGCTATTTTAATAGCATCACTAAAAACCCAACAAAAGCGATCAGGCCAAGCGCAAGTTTTGCTAACGTTCCCAATGACTGATTTAAGTTTTGTTTTGAAAACGCCGCTTTATTGTGACGTACTTGAAGGTAAAGTAAAAAAACCATCAAGCCGCCGATAACTAAAAATAATAATTGATCCAGCATAATCAAGCCTCCTATTTAAAAGCCAATGTGTTTTGGGGTACGTGGAAATGGAATTAAATCACGAACATTACTCACACCGGTGATGTAGCCAAGTAAGCGTTCAAAGCCAAGCCCAAATCCGGCATGTGGTACAGTGCCATAGCGGCGTAAATCACGATACCAATAATAATTAGCCGCATCTAAACTGCAGTCTTGCAGACGTTGATCTAATACCGCTAAACGCTCTTCACGGGCGCTGCCACCAATGATTTCACCGATACCAGGCACTAAGACATCCATTGCCGAAACGGTTTTATCATCGTCGTTGACGCGCATGTAAAAGCCTTTGATGTCTTTAGGATAGTTGGTAATTACAACCGGTCCCTGGACATAGGTCTCTGCTAAAAAGCGTTCGTGTTCAGTTTGCAAGTCATCGCCCCAGCTGACTGAGTATTCAAAAGACTGTTTGCTTTGTTGCAGAATGCTGATGGCTTCACTGTAGTCGATGGTTTGAAACGGTTTTGCAATTAAATCACTAAGTCGTTGTACGCAGTCCTGATCAACCCGCTTAGTAAAAAATGCCATATCCGCTTCGGCGACCGTTAGCATGGTGGTTGCAACGTGTTTTAGCATTGCGGTAGCGAGTTCGATGCAGTCGGTGAGGTTAGCAAAAGCAATTTCCGGTTCAATCATCCAGAACTCGGCTAGATGCCGCGAAGTATTCGAATTTTCGGCTCGAAAGGTTGGGCCAAAGGTATAAACCTTTGACATTGCCATGCAATAAGTTTCAACATTGAGTTGGCCTGAAACCGTCAGAAAAGCCTCTTCAGCAAAGAAGTCTTCGCCAAAATCAATCTTGTGTTGCGAGTCACGTGGTAAATTCATCAAGTCCAGTGTGCTGACCCGAAATAACTCACCGGCACCTTCACAATCATTGGCAGTAATAATCGGTGTATTCACCCAAACAAAACCACGCTCGTGAAAAAATTGATGAATGCAGTAAGCTGCCTGATGCCGAATACGGGTGATGGCACTGATGATATTGGTGCGAACTCGGAGGTGAGCGTATTCGCGTAAATATTCGAGCGTATGTCGTTTTGGTGAAATGGGGTAGGTGTCGGGATTTTCAACCCAGCCGAGTACTCGCAGGGCTGTGACTTGCACTTCGATGCTTTGCCCTTGACCAGGCGATTCGGCAACCGTACCAACCGCTTCAACAGCGCAGCCAGCAGTGAGGTGCAAGACCTGGTCGGTATAATTCGCTAGACTATTTGGCACAATCAACTGTAGTGGCTGTGGGCAGGAACCATCAGAAACACTAACGAACGATAAACCGGCTTTGGTATCACGCCGCGTTTTCACCCAACCATTGACCGTCACAGTATCGCCAGCTGCCAATGAAAAAATCGTTTTAATTGATTGCATACATAACCCTTACTGGTGGTTAACCCAGACTGTGCAATTTGATAAATGGCGCAGTATAGCATGTTTTTTTTCAGTCGATTAGTGCTAGCAGTTTTGTTAAAAAAAAGCTAAACTTTGCAACTATTTTGTGTCATAGGACCAGACATGCTTGAAATTGCGTCATTATTAAACCAAATAGACGATTTGCGCCAACGCGGGTCGCAGCTTCGGGGGTATCTTTGACTTCGACGCCAAGTCTGAGCGCTTGCAGGAAGTCAGCCTCGAATTAGAACAGCCTGATGTTTGGGCTGAGCCTGAGCGAGCAAAAGCCTTGGGCCAGGAGCGCGCGCAACTCGAAGCGGTTGTCACGTTTTTAAGTACACTGCAACAGGGGCTTGATGATCTAGAAGCGCTAGTTGAGCTTGCGGTCGAAGATGCCGACACTGAAGCGGTTACCGCTATTGAAACCGACATGCAGCGTTATCAAGCCGAAATAGAGCAGCTTGAATTCCGCCGTATGTTTGCCGGCAAGATGGATGCGCACAATGCCTTTCTTGATATTCAATCCGGATCTGGTGGGACTGAAGCCCAAGACTGGGCTGAGATGTTGCTGCGTATGTATCTGCGCTGGGGTGAAGTGCATCAATTCAACGTTGAACTAATTGAATGTTCAGCCGGTGAAGTGGCTGGCATTAAGAGTGCAACGGTTAAAATCAGTGGCGAATACGCCTTTGGTTGGTTGCGTACCGAAACAGGTGTACATCGCTTAGTGCGCAAATCGCCATTTGATTCTGGCAATCGGCGACATACTTCCTTTGCTGCTGTGTTTGTTGCACCAGAAGTTGATGATGATATCGATATCGATATCAATCCCGCTGATTTGCGCATCGACACCTATCGTGCTAGCGGTGCTGGTGGTCAGCATGTTAACCGAACCGACTCTGCGGTCCGCATCACTCACCTGCCAAGCGGCATAGTCGTGCAATGTCAAAATGATCGTTCACAACATAAAAACAAAGCACAGGCAATGAAACAGCTGCAGTCGAAATTGTACGAGCTTGAAATGCAAAAGCGCAATGCTGAGCAGCAAAGTTTAGAAGCAACCAAATCTGATATCGGTTGGGGTAGTCAAATTCGCTCCTACGTGTTAGATGATGCTCGGATTAAAGATTTACGCACCGGAGTTGAAACAGGTAATACCCAGGCGGTGCTTGATGGCAAATTAGATTTTTTCATTGAAGCAAGTTTGAAACAAGGTTTGTGACACTATTATCGGCCGGGCCTGCTTATTATCCTCGTGCCGACGGATCAATAGTTGGTTTAATCGATGTTGCAGTTTGGTTCAGGCTTTGATCCAGCTCGCGTCCTTGTTCATATTGTTGCTGTTGCTGCTCAGGACTTGCATCCGGGTGCTCTGCTTTTAATAAGCCAAGTTTTTGTAATTGACCGGCGCTGACTTTAAAACGTTTTGGTAAGGTACGGTCGAATACCGCTTTTGAGTGTGCCAGGGTGACCCCTTCGCGTGGTACACCTGATGCGTCTTTGATCGCTTCAAACCCAGTTTTTATTTCACTTTTACTGCTAGCTTGAGTCTTGATTGTTGTTTGCTTGGTATCATTGACACCTGCTTTAAAACCTAACTCAGAAAATTTACTCAGTACCTTTTCTGCATTCGGATATTTTGGGTGTTGCTTAGAAAATTTATCGAATAAATCTTTGGTGAGGATTAACTCGCCTTTATTATCAGTAAAAATCATTGAATCTTTTTGATCGATACTGAGTATGCCTTCGAGCAATCCGGTTTTCAACCAAAGAAAAAATACTTTACCGGCTTGCTCCGGATCAGCATTTAATGCCTCAAGCTCAAGTAACTTCTCGTGTTCAATTTGTTGTTCGGTTTTAAGCAGTAACTCTTCTTCGATGAGATTGACAATCGCTCTAAAAAAACCTTGGCCAATGATGTTTTGTAACATACCGATGCGTTCGATCGCATTGGTTAAAATCGCTAGCCAATAGCGTAATACCGCTGGGTGTTTTGCAATCCAATCATAGCCAGATGTTGGCATTAATTGTCTAGCCAAGAGCGGCGTGACGTCATAGCGGAGTCGCTCATCGGTAGAGGTGAACTCAACCTGGTAGAGTGGTCCGATCGAACTAAGTGGACCGCTGAATGGATTCCAGTGTGCAACTGATTTTTTTTCATGATCGAAACACTCAACCTTTAAGTCAGTGTACAAACGGCCAACTTCACGCAGTAAGCAAGCACTGAAAGTCGCGTAGCTCCATAAATCTTGATGTTCAACTTGATTGGCCGGGTCATCGTAATATTGTTTCAGTAATGTCATCACGCCAACTGCTGTTTCTAAACCAAGGTTGAGTAGGCCACCCGGTTGCGATCCATAGGCGGCTTCGGTAGCGGGGAGTAACTGAACATGGTTGGCAAACGCAAGGATAGCTGGTGTATAGAGCTCATCGTAATCTACTGCAGGGGCTGTCAGCAGCCGAGGGATAATTTCAACACGACGAGAACGTTTCTTGTCGCTAAGGAGTTGTTCAGGTGCTTCAATTTTTTGGTAGGTTGCCTGTGTTTTTGCTGGTTTCGCACGCATAAAGCGTTGTGTGATGCGGCCAAACTCTTTATCAAAAATCATTCCTGTCTCCGGCAGGTAGGTGTTAGTTTAATTATAAGTAATTCTGCGCTGACTTGCTGAATCTTGTGCAAACCATTCTGATACTAGCATGTCTGCTTGGTATAGGCTAAAGTCATCGATAGAGAACTGATAGAGTAGTGGATATCGATGGCAAAAGACGCTAGCATATGCGTTGGTAGCAACCAAGTGGCCAGTATCTAACTGAGAGATAACAGCATGACAGAATCAGAATCAACAGCAGCCATAGAACAAGATGAAAATGAACTCATTGCTCAGCGCAAACTGAAGCTTAAACAGTTGCGTGAGCACGGCCAGCCTTATCCCAATCACTTCAAGCGTGAAGATTACGCCGGTGGTATCATCGAGCGCTATGCTGAGCAAACCGCTGAAGCCTTACAAGAGACAGCAGCCAAAGTCACTATCGCCGGGCGCCTAATGACGCGACGGTTAATGGGTAAAGCGAGTTTTTGTCACTTACAAGACATGACTGGCCGCATCCAAGTCTATGTCCGCAAGAATGATCTGGGTGACGATTGCTACGATGCGTTTAAGCATTGGGACATTGGCGATTTTATCCACGTCGAAGGTAATATATTCCGCACCAAGACAGGTGAACTTTCGATTTGGGCGATGGCTATTACCTTAATCAATAAATCATTGCGGCCACTGCCTGACAAATATCATGGTCTTGCTGATCAAGAGTTACGCTATCGTCAGCGCTATGTTGATTTAATCATGAGTGAACAAACTCGGAAGACGTTTTTGATCCGTGCTCAAATCATCGAAGGCATCCGTGAGTTTCTCAAGACAAGACAGTTTTTAGAAGTCGAAACACCGATGATGCAAGTTATCCCTGGTGGTGCGACAGCACGGCCATTTAAAACCCATCATAATGCACTTGATATCCCATTATATTTGCGGATTGCACCTGAGCTTTATTTGAAGCGGTTAGTGATTGGTGGCTTTGAGCGTGTGTTTGAAATTAATCGTAATTTTCGTAACGAAGGTCTATCAGTACGTCACAATCCTGAGTTCACCATGCTTGAATTTTATCAAGCCTACGCAACCTATCATGATTTGATGGATTTGACTGAAGTGATGTTACGCCAGCTCGCAACAGCTGTGCTCGGCACCACTGAAGTCAGCTACCATGGTCAAAGCTTTGATTTCGCCAAACCGTTTGCACGTTTTACCGTAAAGCAATCAATTTTAGAGTTTAATCCTGATATTAAACAGCAGCAATTAGAGTCGATCGAAATGGCGCGTGAGTTAGCAGTTAGCCTCGGCATTTCAGTTAAAGATAGCTATGGACTTGGAAAACTACAAATCGAAATTTTTGAAAAAATAGTCGAGCATCGCTTACTTGAGCCGACCTTTATCACGGCTTATCCAACTGAAGTATCACCGCTTGCGCGTATGAATGATACTGATCCGTTTGTCACTGATCGATTTGAATTTTTTGTCGCCGGTCGCGAGTTGGCAAATGGATTTTCTGAATTGAATGATCCAGAAGATCAGGCAGCACGGTTTCAGCAGCAAGTGAAAGAAAAAGAAGCTGGCGATGATGAAGCTATGTACTACGATGCTGACTACATCACTGCGCTTGAGTATGGCATGCCGCCAACAGCAGGTGAGGGCATCGGTATCGACCGCTTAACCATGCTATTCACTGATTCAGCTTCAATTCGTGATGTTATCTTATTCCCACATATGCGGCCCAAGTAAGCTCGTGTTGATTGGGCTACTTACTGTGCTGTTGGTAGTAATTGTTGCCAAGCTACGGATATAGTTTTATCGAGTTTAAAATCGCCATTTTGGCAAGCCGAGTTTTGTGCACACACTAGTGCATGAGTTGCAATGTTGTCGTTTGCGGCCATCACCACCTGCCCAACTGCTTGACCTACCAGGTTACTAAGCTGCAGCGCCGAGATCTCAGCTTGCTGCGGTGTTATTACAGCATGCCACAAGGCTTTTTTCAGTTGGCCACGATGCTGCATGCGGGCAATGATTTCTTGTCCGGTGTAACAACCTTTATTAAAACTGATGGTATTGCTGAGTTGATAATTGAGCTCATGTGGCGTAAACAAACCACGGTTTCTCGCAACTATCTCAGCGCGACCACTGTCGATATTAAGTAAGCGCCAATGATCAGTACTGCCGAGTTTAAATTCAGTAAAATACTGCTGATGTAACTCAATTATTGCACTAGTATTACCAATAATGAGGTAGCGTTGCCGAGGTATTTCATTGATGATGATATATTGACCCTGCTGAATCGTTTCATCCTCAGCGAGATCAATGACACGTCGAGCAAACTGACTAATCGGATCCGCAATATTAATGCCAATGCAAACTATTTCGTTTGTCATAGCTGTCAATTCAAGCTGATAAAACACCGCATATCTTTTTAAGTCGTTAAGGCTGGGCTCGAGATTACATCTGGGTAACAGCAGATAAATTGAATCCTGCCATTGCAGGCAGCGAGCTGATAGTAGGATACGACCTTTTGGATTACAATGAGCGGCACGTCTAGATGCCGTTTGAGTGACTTCTTCTAAATTACAAGTTAATTGCCCTTGTAAAAAACTACTACTGTCTCTGCCGCTAATTTGCAGCATGGCGCGGTCAGCTAAATCAACAATAATATCCTGCTGCTCTAATTCAGCAATTGAAAGTACTTTTAGTGATGCGTTTAGTTGATTTTTATCATGATAATCTTGCAAGTATCGCTGCCATTGATTGTCACTCATTTCTGTTACCCCAACGAATTAAGATTGCTTGTCTGGTTCACTTATTGTATAAATGCAGTATTTAAATCATAACACGAACTTAAGCATTGCAATTGAAAAAAAGGAGTTAATTCATGCAGCAAACTGAGCAGAATAATCAAGTACGGTGGGCGTGCCGACGTGGAATGCTCGAACTAGATATGATTCTACAGCCTTTTTTTGATCATCGTTATTCATCACTCACTAGCGAGCTCAGGATTGCTTTTCGTCAACTACTCGCAGAACCTGATCCTGATTTGTATTATTGGCTGGCCGGTAACACAAGCTCAGCGCCTGAGGCTTATCAGACTATCCTACGATCGATTCACGATTATACCATGAGCCGTGCCATATCTAGTTAAACCACTAATACCGCTTCAACACGCCATTCAAGCTGTCATATTATTCTCAGCATTGCTGCTACTGGCGCTGCCACTGCCACTTGAAACGGTGGCTATTATCTTGTTGATATTACGTCACTATTTACACTATCTCGTCCATCGACACGCAAGCTTGCAAGATGGCCGCAGTATCATTGCTTTAAAATGGGTTGCTAAGCGGCGTTGGTCTTTGCTGCGACGCGATCAGCAGTGCTTTGAAGCAGATTTACATCCAGCAAGTGTTATCAGCCCTTATTTTCATTGGTTGCTGTTTAGCAAAAATGGCCGTATTTGTCGTGGTGTGCTCTTGCTACCGGGGCATTTATCGTCACTTGAGTTGAAGCAATTACGCCGTCAAATCTGGTATGCTTGACGCTAGTTGAGCGTTCTCAGCGGTTTTTCTAGCCGGCCTTGGAAACTATCAATGAGTTAACCTTGCCAGCAAGCTGGCATCGATTTTGCATCTTGTTCAATGCAAGAACGAGGTGTGTATGGAACAGTACGATACTGATATAGAGCTGGTAAATCGGATCAAACAGGGCGATAAAACGGCATTTGATGTTTTGGTACTAAAGTACCAACACCGTATTGCTGTGTTAGTCAGTCGCTATATGTACGATCCAGCTGAAATTCATGATGTTACCCAAGAAGTGTTTATTAAAGCTTATAAAGCGATTCATTTATTTCGTAGTGAGAGTGCATTCTATACTTGGCTCTACCGAATTGCGATTAATACGGTGAAAAATCATATCGCCTCAGTTGCACGTAAGCCAGTTGATGTTGAATACGATGAAATGAATATAAGTGATAAGCACTATCATCAGTTTAATTTGCGTGATACCTCAACTCCGGAAAATTTTTTATTGCGTGATGAAATAGAAATTGTTGTGTTTGAAGCTGTCGAAGGTTTACCAGAAGATTTGCGTACTGCACTCTTGCTCCGTGAGCTTGATGGTTTAACCTATGAAAAGATTGCTGATGTTATGGAGTGTCCAGTTGGTACGGTGCGCTCACGAATCTATCGTGCACGCGAAGCGATTGAAGTGCGAGTAAAACCTTTGCTAGAACGGGAGTAAGTTTATGACTGAAAAAGAACGCAAAGCCATCTCAAGTTTAATGGATGCTGAAATCAGTGCAGAAAAATCACGTGAAGTCTTTACAGAGATAATGCAAAACCAAGACTTAACTGCAGTTTGGCAACGTTATCACTTAATCAGTGATGCAATTCGCCGCCAATTACCAAAAAGTGTTTCAATGTCATTGCCGGATCAAATTAGTGATGCACTAGGTAAGGATGCCAACAAAAAATAGAAGTAAAAAGTTATGAAGTAAAGTTCCTCTGTTTTCTGCCAGCCGATTATTAAGCTTTTTCATGAGTCATTGATTTTCTAGATTTCTGTGTAAAATAGTTCTATTTATTCGTTGCCACCATCTTTTTAAACTAACGATGCTAATAAAATGATCCACGCTATGAATGTTTGTATTCATCCACGTTCAAGTATTGCAAAAGCATTGACTTAGCGGATGTGATAAGGTTATTTGCACGATTGATAGATAAAGCGACTACTCAGTCTCGGTTGAGTAGTCAGGTTAGGGAAATTGCTGGTTATACTTCTGGATAGGATAAAGTTTTTTTTGGCATGGGTACGTAAGTACCTTTAAGTTAAAAGTTAGATAATTTGGCTAGCACATCTATACCCCAAAACTTGTAAAAAATACCAACGCGGTAGTTGATATATTAACATCTAAGGTACATGGGAGCATGATGTACCTTAATGTTTGCCGTGGAAGTGCTACTACGAAGTCGATCTCAAGATTTAGCCATACAAGTAAATGCACATTGGTATATTGATTTCTTTATAAAAAAGTGTATCTTTCATTTAGTTAATCCAGGGGGCACCGTTGATAAATATCTAATTTAGAGAACAAAAAAATAATCCATACAAATGTATTTGCGTTACTGTTACTTTTTTTTCCTGGTTCTAGTTTTTATTAATTTTGCTTTTGGGATACATTTTAAATTAGTTAAGGAGATATCATGAAATTCAAAACATCGGCCAGAGTTGCTATTAATCACTCACTGATAACTGCGTTTGAGCAGGCTCTTTTTAGCCCGACTGCCAATCCTTTAGTTCCAAAGAGTGGTCCTACCGCTTCATTGTCCTTAACACTATGGCAACAATCAGAAACTTTAGCCAATGCAGCTCTGCAGCGAACGTATATGCAAGAACTCGCAAAAGGTAGCCTTTCTCCAATTACTTACACCTCATTTACTGTACAAGATGCTAAGTATTGCTCAGCCTCAGTTGATACGTTAGGAGATGCGCAACAGAAAAGCGACTCAGAGCTCATGAAAAAGTTCTTTTCAGAAAAGATTGCTAGCTATGAAGCTTACTCTACTGAACTATTAAAAGAATGTAGTATAGGAGATCCAGACGGTATTGTTTACGGAAAAGGTGCTGAGTGGTACAGCAGCTTTGAATCAAATATAGGCTTAAAGATGGCGGATCCAGCGTATAGCATTGTCGCCATGTTGCCCTGCAGTCGTTTATGGCCATGGCTGGCAACGCAGCTTGCTCAAAAAACTAGCCAAGATAATCTTTATCAATTCTGGATTGAAGAGAACGCGAGCTACTATACAACTGAACCGACCTCAACGGAGCAATTCTTAGATGCACAGGTTGACAAACTCGACCAGACTTTAGCACTAGCCATCTATAAATCTTGCATGATAGGTGAATGTAACTTTTTCGGCTCCATGTTTGGCGATAACGCTTTACAGCCCGAGGATTATCTTACAGCTGAAGAGCTAGCGCTTGTTAAACCATTTTATCCACCTACAGTCAGGCGGTCCAAATCAACTAGAGCGTTACCATTCTTCACTGAACCATCGAGCACGAATACTAGTCAACAACAATCAGAATCACCAAATTCTTGTGGTGTTGATAATAGTGGCCCGGGTGTCACGTAGATATTAACTTTAAGTATTAGCTCGATTTTTGTAGAGTAGTTTTTGCAAAATAACACAGTTAAATACGTTGTAGCGCGCTATGAGAATGTCAGTTCGAAATTTGTTAGCATTAGTTTTAAGCCACGGGAGATTGGATATGAGTAAATTTGCGATTGTCGCAAACGGTAATTTTTCACCTAGTAAAATGCTTGAAGAGATTACTCGTGATTCGAAAATCATTGCCCTAGACGGCGCTGCCCCGCGCCTTATGCAGCGTGGTATTATGCCTGACGTTATATTAGGTGATTTTGATTCTATTGAGCGCTCAAAATTTGGAATTAGACAAGAACAAGTTGGTGAAACGGCAAATTTAGACTTTTCTGCTGCCTACAAAGGTAGGTATGGTATCACTGTGGTGCCAGCAAAAAATCAGGACTATTCAGATCTACAAAAAGGGATAAGGTATGCTAAGGAACAGGGTGCAACTGAGATCAATATTCTTTGTGCGACTAGTGAGTCCCGCATGGATCACACTATTAATAACTTACGAATATTGAGGGCTGAGTATGATCCAGCTTGTAATATTCGTCTTCATGGCGTAGGTCAATCAATGCTTTTTGTCAAAGATTCAAAGTTCACGATGCGTGGTGCTGCTAATGATCAATGTGGTATTTTCTCATTTCCAGCTGCTAGTTTTTCGTCTGAGGGTCTCGTTTGGAACGGTGAAAAAGCTAATCCCTTCGTCTTAGATTTTGGTCGCGCAGAAAGCGCCTGCAATTTAATGGCTACTGACACTGCAACGATTCTAATTCAGGGTGAAGCCCTTGTTACTCACCCACCACTGTATGCTACACAGAAAAATTTTTCAGAAATGGGTGATGGCCTTCATAAAATTTTAGCTAAAGAAGCATCGTTAGTATTGGTTTCAACCACCAAACAAGAGTTAGAACGAGCAGTTGTAAAGGCAGACAGTAAAATAAAAACACCAAAGTCTGATGAAGTTAGCTATAAAATTGTGACAGAAGAGGATCCGAGTGGCGATGACGACGATGATGATGATTCAGGGCCAACACTTGCTTCTGCACCTCGGATCTTGGCTAGTGTATCTCCAGATGTCAGGAAGCATCTAAATACAGCAAGTGATTTTTTTCCAGCTGTGACAGCGCGCGGTGCTGATGAACCGAGTGATTTGGTGGAGAAAACACTTTTTGAAAAAGTGCTTGCTTCAAGCTTCGCTGGCTCATCACGTGTCATACTGACTTTCGGCGCAGGGCACCCATTTGACTTAGTAAAGACAAGAATGCAGGCCAACCCAAGCATATTTTCTGCCCACTTAGTTGCTGAGAATATATATAAGTGTAGTGGTGTCAGGGGCTTTTATGTCGGTGGTATACCGAATTTCGCTCGAACTTTTCTGAAAGAAGCGTACCGTAGCCCAATCCGTGGTGCCTCAAAACAGTTTTATAAAGGACAATTACCTGAACCAGTCAACACTGCCGATTTTGTTAACATTGCAACAGGATTAACAATGGCAACAGCAGACACATTTATTGTTTGCCCGTTAGAACGGTTAAAGGTCTGGTTGATGACTCGGTATCAGCAAGAAAAAAATCTTTCGGATTTTTTTAGGCAACAGAGATCACCTTCCGCACTGGTCAGTGAGCTTTTCCGCGGCTTAAATGTATCTTTTCTACGTAGTGGGGTATCTTGGGTGAGCTATTTAGTTGCGGAAGAAAAAGTATGGGGTGCGATAAGTAAGCTAAGGCCACAGGTATCCGCAGAACATAAATCTTTGCCATTACCCGAGCAGCTTTTAGCCGGCTCTCTAAGTGGGATGATTAACTGCATTACAACCTTGCCGCTTGATACAGTGAAAACTCATATGCAGCGAGAAGGTTCTATTAGTTCAAGCTCAGTTGTTGGAATGATGAAAGAGATTCATCAAGTTTATGGAATGCGTGGTCTATACGCTGGCTGGCAAGCCAGATTACCTCACTATGTTATGACAGGTGTGTTAACATCTCATGTCATAAGAGAAGTAGATAAAATATGGGCTGGACCTAAGGGCTAATTCATCCTAAGAAAATATTAATCCACTGAGCGCTCAAATTTTGTTGTTCCTCATATTCGTCGGTTCCTTAACTCAGCGTCAAAATTAACAGACCAAATTAATGAAACCTAATAAGTTTATAAATCTATCAAATGAATTGGCCAGTGCTACTAAAGAGCTAAAGTCGAAGTCACCGCTAATATACAATCTTTCAAATTTAGTCGTCATGAACACAACCGCTAACATCCTGCTTGCTGTTGGCGCTTCCCCGGTAATGGCACACTCACCAGAAGAGTTAGATGAGCTAACTAGTTTATCCAGTGCTGTTGTTCTTAATATGGGAACACTAGATGAAAATTGGTTACATGCTTGCAAAATTGTTCAAACTAATGCTCACAAAAAACAATTACCTGTTATTTTCGATCCGGTTGGTGCTGGTGCTACCCTTTATAGAACTCATGCTGCTAAAGTAATATTAGATCGAGGTGTGACCATACTTCGGGGTAATGCCTCAGAAATACTTGCTTTATATTCAGATGATTTTTCTACTAAAGGTGTAGATTCACAATACGATAGCAATTTTGCAATTCAAGCTGCCTTGAATTTATCTAAACGGTATCAATGTTGCATTGTAGTCAGTGGTGAAACTGATATTATATGTCAACAACAGCAAACCATTAAAATTACTCACGGTTCATCACTATTGGCATCGGTGACAGGTATGGGCTGTAGTTCGACTGCGCTGATCGCTGCATTCGCAGCTGTTACTGATTCCTCGTTGTACGCGAGTCTGTATGCAATGCTTCTTTTATCACTAGCCTCAGAGGAGGCGGAATTGTTAAGCCAAGGCCCGGGTACATTCTATAGTTCACTCTTAGATCAGCTCTACTCTTATGATCCACTAAGGTTTGTAAACACTGAATACAGACTCGAGGTTAATGATGAAACCTAATTTTATCCGTCGCTTTTTGAAGTTAAATTTAGTAATAGGCCGCTCGAACTGTCCTGAGGGCGTTAGTATCAATAGCCTGGTACAAGCTGCTGTGCGTGGTGGTGTGACGAGTGTCCAACTGCGTGAGGATGAGTCAAATGAAGATAAGTTAGTTTCACTTGCTCAAACTCTCAAAAATGAGTTACCTGCTGATATACCACTGGTCATTAATGATTATGTTTCAATTGCAAAAGAGCTTCAGTTACCAGTTCATCTTGGGCAGACAGATACATGTTATTTAGAGGCTAGACGAACGTTGGGTGAAGATGCAGTCATTGGTTTGTCGATCGAAAACGAAGAGCAAGCAGTCTATTATAAAGGTTGCGGTGCAGATTATTTTGGAGTTGGTCCAATTTTTCCAACCAAATCTAGGTTTAATGCCGCACCAGCTGTGGGACTAGAAAGACTCGGGCAGATTGTTGATATACTTGAAGCTCCTTGTGTCGCTATCGGTGGTATCGAGCATCGTAATGCACAGTCTGTCTATGAACTCGCTGACGGTGTGGCAGTAATCTCTGCAGTTACGCAACACTCTAATCCTGAACAAGCTGCAAGAGAATTGCTATCGCTTAGTGATACTTCTCTGTGCAATAAAGCCATCTAAAGTAGGGTGAAATTGATTTTACATCAATTTTAGATTTAGGTTATACCTATTGCTAAGAAATGAAGTAAGACTTGGAGGTGCACAGTGCAGTGGAATATATCAAAATTTCTCAAACTATATTTAGTCATAGGAACATCAAACTGTCCCCCAGGAACCAATTTAACTGGCTTAGTTCGTGATGCTGTGGACGGTGGTGTGACAAGCGTGCAGTTAAGAGAAAAACATGCTACAGAATCAGAAGTCTATGCGCTTGCTGAAGAGCTTCAAGCCGTATTACCGCCTGAAATACCTCTAATTATTAACGATTATGTTGGGATTGCAAAAAAACTCAGATTGCCAGTCCATGTTGGTCAGAGTGATCTGCCATGTGAGATGGTAAGAGAACTTATGGGCCCTGATGCTATAGTTGGTCTTTCAATAGAGAATGTGCGTCAAGCTAAAGAATCCAAAGGCTGTGGCGCAAGTTACTACGGTGTTGGTCCAATTTTTACAACTGGTTCAAAGCATGATGCAGCACCACCGATCGGAGTTGACGGTCTGGAAGCAATTGCAAATATTTTAGATGCTCCTTGTGTAGGCATAGGTGGTATCAATGGAGACAATGCAGATCAGGTCTATCAATATTTTGAAGGCGTTGCGGTAATTTCTGCAATTACAAACGATCCTGATCCAGAAGCAGCTGCGAGAGCATTACTGCCAGCCCTTAATAGCACTTGCAGGTCGTAGTATAATTGTCTAGTGAAAAAAAAATCTGTTTAACAGTAGCAGGCTCTGATAGCTCGGGTGGTGCTGGTATTCAAGCTGACATCAAGACAATCACCGCTCATGGAGTGTATGCAGCTTCTGTGATTACTGCCTTGACCGCGCAAAATACCACTGGTGTGCAAGCGATTCATGCTGTGCCGAGTGGATTTATTCAAGCACAGTGCCACTCAGTTTTTTCTGATTTAGCTGTCGATGCAGTCAAAATCGGTATGCTGCACGATGTTGAATCTGTGCAGGTGATTGCGGCAATGCTCAAGCAATTTAAGCCAAAGTATACTGTCATTGATCCAGTTATGATTGCACAAAGTGGTGATTCATTGATTCAACCTGGCTTAGTCAGTGCGCTGACAGGATTGTTGCCCTTAGCAACCTTGATTACACCTAATTTGTATGAAGCAGAACAGTTAGCAGGTGTTAAGATCGATAGTGAGCAAACCCAACAGCAAGCAGCACTGCAATTAGCTGAACAATACAAGGTAGCAGTCTTAGTTAAAGGGGGTCATCATGCTGGTCCAACAGCTGCTGACGTATTGTGCTCAGCACCCTCGTTAACCTATCAGTGGTTCAAATCGCCAATAGTAGTGACGTCGAATAATCATGGCACTGGCTGTACCTTGTCTTCAGCAATTGCTTGTCAGTTAGCAACGGGTTTACCACTCAGTGCTGCGGTCCAAGAAGCAAAAAAATATATTTCAACGCTACTAATGGCCGGTTGCTCAGATCACTGGGGTAAGGGACACGGGCCACTGTTTCATGCTGAATCACTAGTTGCCATTAGTAGCGCTTAAGGTAGCCATTGCGTTTTTGGTCAAATTTATTCAAACAGGCTAGCTTGGGATGATCAGTCGCAGTGTAGGTACCCTGTAAAAGCCGAAGCCGACTTGTATTCAAAACCCCTAAAATGCGCTAAAATGAAACCAAATTAATACTGATAAAAATATATGCAGCATATTCGCAATTTTTCAATTATTGCCCACATTGACCATGGAAAATCAACCTTAGCTGACCGCTTTATTCAAATCTGCGGTGGTTTGTCGGATCGAGAAATGTCTTCGCAAGTGCTGGATTCGATGGATTTAGAGCGCGAACGCGGGATCACCATCAAGGCGCAAAGTGTCACTTTGCACTACAAGAGCCAGGCTGGACAGACTTATCAGCTTAACTTCATCGATACTCCCGGCCATGTAGATTTTAGCTATGAAGTATCGCGCTCGCTGGCTGCTTGTGAGGGTGCGTTGCTGGTGGTTGATGCTGGCCAAGGTGTTGAGGCGCAAACGGTTGCGGTTTGCTATACCGCTATCGACCAAGGGCTTGAGGTGTTGCCGGTACTGAATAAAATCGATTTACCGCAAGCAGATCCTGATCGCGTCTGCCAAGAGATCGAGGAAATCATAGGCGTTGATGCAACTGATGCCGTGTCAGTCAGTGCCAAGAGCGGTTTGGGCGTTGACCTGCTACTTGAGCAGCTAGTCGCAACTATCCCAGCACCGAGTGGTGATGCAGATGCACCCTTACAAGCTTTAATTATCGACTCGTGGTTTGATAGCTATCTCGGTGTAGTATCGTTGGTCCGTGTCAAAAATGGTCGCTTGCAAAAAGGTGATAAACTCAAGATCATGTCGACCGGTCAGACCCATTTGGTTGATCAGCTCGGGATTTTCACACCGAAGCGGACCGAAAAGCCGTGTTTAGATAGCGGTGAAGTTGGCTATGTGGTGGCTGGGATTAAAGACATTGAGGGTGCGCCGGTTGGGGATACTATTACTTTAGCACAGCGCTCTGCGGTCGCACCGCTACCAGGTTTTCAACACGTTAAGCCGCAAGTCTATGCCGGTTTATTTCCAATTAGTTCGGATGATTACGAAAACTTTCGTGATGCATTGGCAAAGCTGCGCTTGAACGATGCGGCCTTATTCTACGAGCCAGAGTCATCTGACGCCCTCGGATTTGGTTTTCGTTGTGGTTTTCTTGGTATGTTGCACATGGAGATTATTCAAGAACGTCTCCAGCGAGAGTATCAACTCGAATTGATCACCACTGCGCCGACTGTGATCTACGAAATTGTAAAAACCGATGGTTCAGTCAGTTATGTTGACAATCCATCAAGTTTGCCAGCTGTTGATGAAATGTTAGAAATCAGGGAGCCGATTGCCAGTGCCAATATGTTGGTGCCTAAAGATTATGTTGGCGACGTCATCAAGCTTTGTATTGAGCGTCGCGGCGTGCAAACCAAAATGCTTTATGTCGGTAATCAAGTTTCTATCGCCTATGATTTGCCAATGGGTGAAATCGTACTTGATTTTTTTGATCGGTTAAAATCAGTTAGTCGTGGCTATGCTTCACTCGATTATAACTTTGTTCGGTTTCAAGCTGCTGATCTTGTCAAACTTGATTTGCTGATCAATAGTGAAAAAGTTGATGCGCTAGCCTTTATTGTACATAAAGATCGAGCCTATAATCGCGGTCGTGCTTTGGCAGAAAAGATGCGTGAGCTAATTCCTCGGCAAATGTTCGATATCGCCGTCCAGGCTGCAATAGGCAATCGAATCATTTCCAGGCAAACGATTAAAGCATTACGCAAAAATGTGACTGCAAAGTGCTATGGTGGTGATGTAAGTCGTAAGCAAAAGCTGCTGAAAAAACAAAAAGCTGGTAAAAAACGCATGAAACAGGTTGGCAAAGTCGCAGTGCCGCAAGAAGCATTTTTAGCTGTACTGAAGGTGGATGAGAAATAATATGAATATTGATTTTGAATTTTTACTAACAACAGTCACTTTACTATCTGGATTGGTCTATGGAGCTTATGTGTTGTTTGCTCGTGGTCAGACTAATAAATCAATGCCTGTGCTAGTTGATTACGCGAAGTCATTTTTTCCATTACTGTTATTGGTATTAGTGTTGCGGTCGTTTTGTTATGAGCCGTTTCGTATACCAACTGGTTCGCTAGAGCCAACACTGCTCATTAACGAATTTATTGTTGTCAACAAACATATCTATGGTATCCGCTTGCCGGTGCTGCATCGTAAAATAGTATCATGGCAGCAGCCACAGCGTGGCGATATCGTAGTTTTTCGTTATCCACCTGATGAGCGAGTCAACTATATAAAGCGAGTAGTGGGTATGCCAGGTGATAAAATCAGTTATCGCGACAAGCATCTCTATATTAATGGTAATAAGATTGAGCAGCAATTCCAAACCTATGGTGTTGATGGCACTGATGGCTGTTTCACTGAGCGGCGTCAAGAGCAATTAGTCAATGTCAAACACGCTATCTATCTTTGCCCCGCCTTACGTGCAGAAGACATGGCTGAAGTAGTCGTGCCACCTGCCGCGTACTTTATGATGGGTGATAATCGAGACAATAGCGGTGATAGTCGGATTTGGGGCATGATGCCAGAAAAAAATATTATCGGCAAAGCCGAACGGGTTTGGTTTAGTTGGAATGGCTTCGCCAGTTTGACATCGGCAGGATTAAAGCGAGCAGTACGATGGAGTAGGCTAGGTTTAAAAATTCAATAGGAGGGATATATGCAGTTATCAAAACAGACTGGCATTACTTTTTGGGGATTTATTTTTGCTATTGCCTTGGCTTTGGCAATTTTAGTGCTGTCGGTACGCTTGTTGCCAGTTTATCTAGAAAATATGAGTGTGCAACAAACGCTTGATCAGTTGGCAGATAATGAAACTGTGCTCGATAGCCGCTCTTATACTTCGGCTGTCAGTGAAATGAAGCGCGTGATTCGTAACAATTTTGAAGTCAAGTATGTGAACCGCAAATTGCTTTCTGATATTAAATATGACTTGATCGACGATGGAATTTTAGTGTTTATCAACTATGAGGTTAGGAAGAAAATAGTCGGTAATGTTGACATTGTAGTGTCGTTCTACAATGAGGTGTTAGTGCCTTGGCACCGATAAAGCAGCCAAATCAATTACTGGCATTACAGCGTGAGCTTCGTTATCAATTCACTGATCTGTCATTGCTGCAAACAGCACTACATCACCGTAGTGCCAAAGGTGATAGTAATGAGCGCTTTGAGTTTTTAGGTGATGCAATTCTTAGTCTGATAATTGCAGAACTATTATTTCAACGTTTTCCAACCGCCAATGAAGGTGAGTTAAGTCGCATGCGAGCACATTTGGTTTGTGGAGAAACGCTAGCGAAAGTGGCTCGTATCTTGATGCTTGGTGATTATTTGATTATGGGTAGTGGCGAGTTAAAAACTGGTGGCTTTCAACGCAGCTCGATTTTGGCTGATGCTTTGGAGGCGATCATTGGTGCTATTTATCTTGATAGTCAATCAATAGTTACTTGTCAGCAGTGTATTCTAATCTGGTTTGAAAGCAGCGGCCTCGCGATCGGTGATACCGCGGTTGCAAAAGATGCCAAGACTGAATTGCAAGAGTATTTGCAAGCACATAAATTACCACTGCCGGTTTACCAAGTTGTTAAAATTGAAGGCGCAGCGCATGAGCAACGCTTTTATGTCAGCTGTGAAGTGGAAGGTTTATCACATCAAACTTTAGCTGATGAGTCGAGCCGACGTAAAGCTGAGCAACTTGCAGCGATGCGATTCTTAGAATTATTATATGACCGTTGATACCAAATGTGGTTACATTGCTATTGTTGGTCAACCCAATGTCGGTAAATCAACACTATTGAATCATTTGCTTGGTGAAAAAGTCAGTATCACTGCACGTAAAGCTCAAACCACACGTCAACAAATTCTCGGTATCAAAACTACAACAAGCTGCCAGTATATTTTTGTTGATACTCCAGGGATCCATTTTAAAGGTAAGCATAAACTCAACCAAATGATGAATCGAGCAGCGACTAGCTCTTGCCAAGATGCGGATGTGATTTTATTAGTCTTACCAGCAAAACCACTCACTGATGATGATAAAAAAATTATTGCTAACATACTCCAATATGGCCGTCCGTTAGTAGTTGCTATTAATAAAATTGACCAAGTCAAGCAAAAGCAGCAGTTGCTTGAATTATTGCAATCGACCCGCGATTTTACTTTGTCTGACCATATTGTGCCTATCTCTGCCCTCAAAGGTGAGCAACTCGATAGTTTAATTGAAGTATTAGAAGCACAATTACCGACTAATCCATTTTTTTTCCCTGATGCAGAGGTAACGATACAAGATGATAAAACCTTTGCGGCAGAGCTAGTACGAGAAAAATTAATTCGTATACTCGGGCAAGAAGTTCCGCATGGCTTGACTGTACTGGTTGATGAGTTGAGTTATGATACTAAATTGATCCGTGCTAAGGCGACCATATATGTGGCGCGTGATAGTCATAAACCAATTGTCATTGGTCAC
>CAWUKA010000033.1:0-20208 GCA_963922965.1 uncultured Gammaproteobacteria bacterium
GAAGCAATCAGGTCTTTGCTAAACGCAATCAAAAGTAAAGAAGTCATCTAGTTAGTAGCAGTCAATCATACCTACCCAAACTTAGAATTAGAATTCAATTGGCCACTAGCAAATCATGGTATAAAATACTCGATCAACTATAATCAAGTAAGCAATCAGGTAACATTCAGTGGGCACTTATTCAGGCTGAATACTAAAAACCGCATGAATCAAGTTGCCGAGATTGCGCAGCAGGAAGTGAGACTATTTGGCTTTGATGAAATAACCGCTGCTAGTTACTCAGAAACTCAACGTACATTAACATTCATCTGGCAATTTGATACTGACCGATTAGATGAACAGATATAATCGTCGCTAATTTCCGCACTCAGTGCTTATGTAGATATCAGCATGCAAACACACTATGGAGATGATGTAACATCTGTAGAAAAATTCAAGAGTTTGCTATTAATGCATCACCCTGAAAAGACTCGAATTGATGCCGATGGTGCGGCAAGTGAGTCAGAACAACCACCACGGCCCAAACGATAGCAACAGGATTCGACACTCTGTGTACAAATAAACAGGCGCCCCGAATGATCAGGGCGCATACAACACCAACTGTACGAAAACATTAAGCCCGCGACATCTCAACTAAAATTTCATTCAACTGACGCACAAAGCTACCTGGGTCTTCCAGCTGACCACCCTCGGCTAATAGCGCCTGCTCAAACAAGATGGTTGACCATTGTTTGAATTTATCGTCATCTGTTTCATTACTGAGCTTAGTCACTAACGGATGCTTAGCGTTGATTTCTAAGATCGGTTTGAACATCGATACATCTTGACCCGCAGCTTGCATCATTCGCTGCAAATGCGCACCCATGTCATTTTCATCCATCACTAAACAAGCAGGTGACGCCGTCAAACGTTTGGTAGTCCGCACTTCTTTAACTTTTTCGCCAAGTGCAGTTTTGATGCGCTCAATGATTTTATCAAACGCTTGCTTTTCGTCTTCCTGCTCGGCATCAGTTTTATCAGCTGCTTCCTCATCATCAAGAATATCGAGCTCACCTTTAGCAACTGACTGTAAGATTTTACCATCAAATTCACGTACGTGATCGACTAACCACTCATCGACGCGATCAGTCATTAATAATACTTCGATGCCTTTGGCTTGGAAAATTTCTAAGTGTGGACTGCTCTTCGCAGCTGCGATAGTATCAGCGGTCAAATAATAAATTTTCTCTTGCTCCGCCGGCATACGTGCAACATAATCCTGTAGTGAAACGTTCTGAATATCGGATGTTGTACTTGCAAACCGCAATAGCTGCACGATTTTATCTTTGTTGGTATAGTCTTCAGCCGGCCCCTCTTTTAACACGTTACCAAATTGATTCCAAAACTTTTGATAAGTCTCCGGATCTTTGTCAGCCATCTCTTCTAACATACCGAGCACGCGGCTACTGACTGCAGCACGGATTGAGTCAACTGTTTTGCTAGATTGTAATATTTCACGCGAGACATTAAGCGGTAGATCATTGGAGTCTATCACCCCCTTAATAAATCGCAAATACAGTGGCACCAATTGCTCAACGTCATCCATGATAAACACACGCTGGACAAACAACTTCAGACCACGAATACCATCGCGATTCCACATGTCGAACGGTGCCCGCGCTGGAATGTAAAGTAGACTGGTGTATTCTAACTTACCTTCAACCCGATTGTGTTTCCAGGTTAATGGATTTTCGAAATCGTGTGAAATGTGTTTATAAAATTCTTGGTACTGCTCGTCGCTGATGTCAGATTTTTTCTGTGTCCATAACGCTTTAGCTTGATTGATGACATCATAGGTTTCAGCTTCGCCTTTTTCTTTTTCTTCTTCACTCAATTGCTTCACCATTCTGATTGGCGTAGCAATATGATCAGAGTATTTAGTGATGATGGAACGTAAACGCCAGTGATCGAGAAATTCTGTTTCACCTTCACGTAGGTGCAATATGATTTCAGTACCACGACTCGACTTGGTGATTGTTTCGATGCTAAATTCACCTTCGCCAGCTGATTGCCATTCGATCGCTTCAGTTGCCGTTGAACCAGCTTTTAAAGTGCGAACCGTAACTTGGTCAGCAACGATGAAGCTGGAATAAAAACCGACACCAAACTGGCCGATCATCTGGCTATCTTTGCGTTGATCGCCACTCAGCGAGGCGAGAAACTCACGGGTGCCAGATTTGGCAATAGTACCCAGGTTAGCAATCACTTCGTCTTGGTTCATACCAATACCGTTGTCACGGATGGTTACCGTGTTAGCATCTTTGTCGAATTCGACGTCGATAGCGAGCTCAGAGTCAGAACCGTACAGATCCGGCTGTTCTATGGCTGCAAAGCGCAGTTTATCGGCAGCATCTTGCGCATTTGAAATTAACTCACGTAAGAAAATTTCTTTGTTACTATAAAGTGAATTGATCATCAATTTTAAGACTTGATCAACTTCGGCTTGGAAACCATGGGTCTGTTTGCTAACTGTCTCGGTCATTTTTTTCTCCTTTAGGACACGATATGTATTAAATGTGTACGGTTCGTGAAATTTCAAGGCCTAGGCAGCAGTTTTTTGCTAGCGGTGCTGGCATGCATACCAAGACTTGCTTAACATATTGAATTAATCGGATAAATACGCGAATAGGAGAACAGCCATGGCAATCAGAAACACCAGCTACAGTTACGGCTGGATTGCACGCTTTTTTCACTGGGTTAGTTTTTTTTGGATTTCGGCGCTCATCATAGTCGGCTTCTGCATGGAACGATTACCCAAAGCAGAGCGCGGTGATATTTACAACATGCACAAATTAGCCGGTATTGCACTGCTCTGCTTCATCTCATTGCGGCTGTTGTGGACCTTGACCAGCAAAAAGCCAACACTACCAGACGGCACCTTCGCCATCACCCGCAAGCTGGCTGGCTTCTCTCACTTTTGCCTCTACCTGTTAATCTTTATGATGCCGATCAGTGGCTGGATAATGGCCACCGCCTCGGGTAAATTCCCGCATCTGAATGGCATTTCGATCCCGATGCCCTACGTCCCAGCATCAAAAGCCTGCGCTGCAGTAGCACATTTTCTGCATACTGAAGGTATTTGGCTACTGCTGAGTTTCCTCGCCCTGCACATCCTTGCCGCACTTAAGCATCGGGTCTTTAACCGTGACCGAGTGTATCAACGCATGATGACCGGTGACACCAACGTGCCCTATTGGTAGGTTTCTAGAGGTTGGGGCCGCTAACTGGGATGGCTGGCGCTGGATCAGCGAACTGACCCAGAGCCACTGGGTTGTCATGCGTAGTTGTAACGGCTGATACCGATGTCGCAAGATGTTGAGGATGAGTTGGCAGCTGGCCAGATTGATCGATATCGAGCTCCGCTCGTGGTGCAGCGGCAAGCGATGCAGGCAATTTAGACCGCAACCATGCAAACGCTTCATGGCTACAAACAGACACTGACGCGATTGGGTAAGTGAGCGTTTGCAACAAGCCAACCTTAAGCCCGGTAAGTGTGCTAGTATCCGCACCATGTAACGCGATCAAGGCCCGTTGGAGGTGATAATGTGCTGAAAGAGCATCGAATTGCGCCTGGCCATCTACCTGGCCAATTGTAGCAATACCCAGCGCCAATTTTAGTGCTGCTAAATCCCGCGCAGTAAGTTGGTCATCTTCAAGCACGAAATATAAGCCGTACCAAAGTAAGTCAGGGCATTGATTTTCGCACTGATGAAGTGCTTGTTGAACTACTAACGCTGTGTTTTGATTATCAAACAAAGCAGCCAACTGTTCGCGTTCTGCTGAAGGCTGTATCGAAGCTAATCGCCGAACTAAAAGTTGCAAGAATAATTGATAATGGCTACGATTAGAATTTTGCTTTGCCTGCTGAATAACCTGATAAAACCGCGCCAAGTGTTGTCTCGCCTCTTCTCGCGCCTCAGCCTTATCATAGCTCTGGGGCAACCAAGCCTTGTAAACGAGCCAAGCTGAAACAATCGCAGCACTGGCAATTAAGCCTACTGCCACTACAGGTGTCAAACTCACAGCAACTGTTGTTAGTAAACTCACTTGCGCCACTGCAGCAACCAAGCCAACTGCACAAGCAGCTAATACTCGAACAAGTTTGTCTGGTTGATTGGCATGGTGAATCTTCGCTATAAAAGCATTAGCGCTACCCGTTGACCGATTAGCCTTGAAACCAAGTTTTATAAGAGTCACATCTGCGCGGCTTTGAAGCTGACTCTGTTCCTCCTCAGCAACTGAAACCTTAGTCGCTAACTCGCTAAATCTAAGCCTAAACGCGGTGAGATAACTCACAGTCTGTGCAAGTAGACAACCACTCAAACCAACCAACCCAGCGATAAACAATGGTGTGGTGATTGGCATAGCAATGATTGGTAGCGCGTAGTGTGCTGCGTATAAAACAGTAAAACCACTGGCAATAACCAACGCTAGCACCGTGCTCAACACACTTAGCAGCGCTGACACAATACGATTTCGGCTCAAGCTATTTGAGAGTAATGCTGGCAATCGTAACCAAGCCTGCTGCCCAAGGACTTTAGTCACCAGCATGGTTCGCGAGGCTAAGACAGCGATAAACAGTAGATACATACCAGCAAAAAAAGGATTGGCTATCAGTGAGACAAGTATCGGCACATTGAACATTAACCAAATGGCAACACCAACGCAGGACAGACAAACAGCGACGCTGTTGAGTAGGTTCAGCACTATGCCCAAGCTGCTGTAAGATAAACCGATACGGCACAAGTAGCGGTTGACCCAACCTGCTTTGATGTCTGCTGAGCGCGCAAGTGACTCACGCGCATGAGGTGTAAGCAGTGCGAATTCAAGCAAGCCTTTGCTAAAACTATTTTGTAGTCCGACGTAACTACCGGTGGAGGTAAAAACACCGAGTACAAGCAGCGGCAGTGGATTTAACAATGGCGCTGCAAGCGACAAGGTGACAAAAGTGAAAAAGACTGACTGCATTAACGCTGCCTGCCGCGCAACACTATTTGCCAGCATCGCTTTGAGTTCAAAGGGCATGTGCAACAGTATACCCAGTCGATTAACTGGTGCGGCATCGAAAAACTGCTCCAGCAAATAAAAATACTGACTCAAGGTGAGTTGAGCAAAGGGCGGTGTTCTGTCAAAGCTCAACCAGCTCAATACGCCGGTGTCAAAGCGCTTACCGAAATTTTCACGTAAAGTGATCAAACCCAGCGGTGCGAGCCAGGCGAGCGGTATCAACAACAGATAAGGTTGAGCAGCATAGAAACCAAATTGAAAAAAGCAATACCATAGAGCAAGAGTACTGACGACAATACCAGCTTGCAGGTAAATGTTGCTTGTATTCGTCAGAGATGCAGCTGCTGCTAATGACAGCACCGCTAGTAGAGCCAAGGAACCAAGTATCGCCAATGTTGACCAAGCACCAGGTATTAAACTGGCACAGCTAGCCAGTAGCCAAAACCAAAATAGACGCGCGACCAGTTCGTAACGTAGTATGCGTGGAAAGGAGTGATAAGTTTGGCTAACTTGCGCTTGGGAATTGTTATTGCCTGTGGCCCAGCCGAGCCAAGGCAGCCAACTGCTATCGGAGGTATCAATCAGCCCTAAAACTTTATTGGGAACGGATAGTAGAAAATCAAACCCCTGCTGCTGTGATAACATGCTTGACTCCAATTTGAGTTGAAAATTTTCGTAAGCATACACCATTAAGCCTAATATTGTACAGAAAAAATGCGGGGCTTTTTTCTTAACAATGATTTATTTTTTTAGCTTTAATCTAGTTGAGAAAACGCAATAATCGGATAAGTGCTGATGGTAATTGCATCTGCTGGGCTGCCACTCGACTACGTCGCTCGCAGTGGGCAAGAAGGCAAACAAGCACTGAGCGATTAAAACGCTAGGCATTTCTTGTGGTAAACAAAGCAGTACCTCGCTACCGCGGATGATCAACTATCCATCCGCAGTAACAACAGTATCAATCAGTTAATAGATGCTAGTGAATTATAGTAAAGTCTCACTCGACAAGCCGTTCGCTTCCATCATTTTACGTAAGGTTTTTAACGCTTCGACTTGAATTTGGCGGACGCGTTCACGGGTTAAACCGATTTCACTACCGACATCTTCGAGCGTTGCTTTTTCAAACCCACGTAAACCGAAACGACGTGCCAACACTTCACCTTGCTTTTCACTCAACTGATCCAACCACATATCAATTTGTTGCAAGATACTTTCATCATGCAAAATCTCAACTGGGTCTTTGTTGTTGTCATCGGCTAAGGTGTCAATTAGTGGTTTATCAGCTTCAGTACCGACTGGCGTATCGACCGAGGTTACCCGTTCATTTAACCCCAGTAAACGTTTGACTTCTTCAACTGGCTTATCCACTAGTTCCGCAATTTCTTCTGCCGTCGGTTCATGATCGAGTGTTTGCGTTAATTCACGCGCTGCGCGCAAATAAACATTTAATTCTTTCACGACATGAATCGGCAAGCGAATGGTACGGGTTTGATTCATGATCGCCCGTTCGATAGTTTGACGAATCCACCAGGTTGCATAAGTTGAAAAACGAAAACCACGCTCTGGATCGAATTTTTCAACCGCACGCATCAAACCTAAGTTGCCTTCTTCGATTAAATCGAGTAAAGGTAATCCACGATTCATGTATCGGCGAGCAATTTTCACGACTAAACGAAGATTACTTTCAATCATACGCTTGCGTGATTTTTCATTGCCTTGTAAGGCACCACGGGCGTAATAGACTTCCTCTTCAGGTGTGAGCAATGGCGCATAGCCAATTTCACTTAAATAGATTTGCGTTGGATCCGCTGAAGTGCGAGCAGTCACACTCTCAGCTTCTAACTGCTTGAGTTCCTCTTCTGCATCTTCCATCTCTGCAGCAGTGGACTCATTCATTTCAAGTGGGTTAACAGCGTCAGCTAATTCGTGTGACTTACCCGCTTTTAATGGTTCTTCACTCATAATACTCTCCCCATAATTCCTCAATTGAGCGATTTCAAGCACTATCCTGTCTATTTTGTTCTATTTTCTAGCGCTTTACTTAACGTACCGGCAACAATTTCCTTGGATTCAGGGGCTTACCTTGTTTACGAATCTCAAAATGCAATTTCACCTGATTCGCTGCAGTATTCCCTATATCGGCAATCTTCTCACCAAGTTTAACCATTTGTCCTTCCTTCACGAAAATGTTGCGGTTATGGGCATAAGCACTGAGATACTGATTGGTATGTCTGACAATAATCAAATTGCCATAACCTGGCAGGCCAGAGCCGCTGTAAACGACTTTGCCAGCTGCTGCCGCAGTCACGGCATCACCGGTTTTGCCTGTAAAATCAATACCTTTGTTGCCAGACACTGCATAATCCGCTATAACTTGGCTCTTAACTGGCCAATTCCAGCGAATCGTTGCGCTTAGACCATGCTGCTGACGAAAAGTTGCATCAGATTTTACTCTTTTTGCCTTTTCGTGATTCGCTGATCGGCGTAGGTTCGCTGATTGGGCTTTACTTGCTGGAGCAATTTGTAGCGCCTGCCCGACGTGAAGTCTGAACGGTTCAGATAAATGGTTAACTTGAGCGAGATCGAAAAAGTCCAAATCATAGTGCCATGCCACTGAAAATAGCGTGTCGCCACGCTGTACTTGATAAATCTTCGGTAATGACGAAGGGACTTGCCAAGCATCAATGACAGGAGGCTCAGATTGGCGCTGATTGCACCCAACTAAGAGGAATAGCACAATGGGGTAACTTGCACTTGAGAAGTAAAAGAAAATGGACCGACACAAGTGTCGGTTTTGATTCATAAACATGTAAGCTCTTCCGGTTCCTTCCCTGGATCCAACGAGATATTACAACTTTAACTAAGTGTAACGTATAACAAGATACCCAATAATCAACAGAAATACAAGAGCCCAGCCCACTTGATCGATATATCGATGCACTGTTTGCTCAAAGCGCGCGCCACCCCAACGCATGGCGGCTGCACCGAGAAAGAAACGCAAACCTCTACCGAGTATGGAGGCTGCGACGAACGGCAATAATTGCATTCGAATCGCGCCCGCACCAATGGTAAATAACTTATAGGGAACCGGTGAAAAACCAGCGACGAACAAGGCAGCAAACCCCCAGGCAATAAACCATTGCTGTACTTGGCCATAAGCCTCGGCATAGCCCAGCTGTTCGATAAAAGGCAGCACGAAGTGCATTAGATAGTGACCGATTAAATAGCCAAGCAGACCACCGAGAACTGAGCCGATGGTCGTGATGCCGGCATACCACCAAGCTCGATCTGGCTTTGCGAGCGCCATAGGCAACAGCATGACGTCCGGTGGGCAGACAAAGAATGCTGACTCCGTCACGCTGAGGGCGGCAAGATACCACGGAGCATGTCGATGACTCGCGAGCTGTTGGATTTTTTCAAATGTCTTAGAAAAGATTCGCATGAGCGGACTTTACAGAATTTCGCCAGCTTTTGCGAGTTTTTTAGACCAGCTCAAGTTCAGATGACCAATCTTTAATCTCTTCAACCGCAGTGTAATGCGTCAAATCAAAGTGTAGTGGCGTAATTGAAACAACGTTATGACTGATAGCATAGAAATCAGTGCCTGAACCAGCATCACGCTGAATACCCGGTGGTCCTACCCAGTAGATTGTGCCTCCACGTGGATCAACTTGCTTGATGGTGGGTTCAGCACAATGTCGAGTACCTAAACGGGTCAGCTCAAACCCTTTTAAATCAGCATAAGGGACATCAGGGACATTAATATTCAACGTTGTGTTGATTGGCATCGGCTTATCTTTGAGTAACTTAATCATATTTTTCGCCACCAATGCTGCAGTCTTATAGTGAGTCTCACCACAGAGTGATACTGCGATTGATGGATATCCCAAAAAGCGACCTTCAGTTGCAGCAGCAACTGTACCAGAGTAGAGTACGTCATCGCCAAGATTAGCACCATCGTTGATACCAGCAACCACCATATCAAATTCTTTTTCCAGCAAGCCAGTCAACGCCAAGTGCACACAGTCTGTTGGTGTCCCTTCCACGCTAATAAAGCCATTATCGAGATTTTTGACACCCAAAGGTTGATGTAAGGGTAGTGAATTACTTGCACCGCTGCGATTTCGATCTGGTGCTACCACGTCGAGCTCTGCGACCTCAGCGAGTGTTATTGCTAACTCAGCAATCCCTGGTGCGTAAACACCATCATCATTACTTATTAGTATTTTCATGGTTACCTCGACTTGTTGATTCGTAACACGCAAGTAATCACGTGGTACATTGAAGTATATAACAAAATTTGCAAAAAGCTGTTTATAATTAAGCCTTTATAGTCAAAACTGCATAAGCAGCCAAACCCTTCTCAGCACCAATAAAACCTAAATGATCAGTTGTTGTTGCCTTTACATTGACTGCTGCCAGTGTTACTTCGCAATCAGCCGCAAGATGTTCACGCATTGTAAGCACAAAAGGCGCAATCTTTGGTGCTTGAATGACAATGGTGGCGTCAATATTGTTAACTGAAAAACCATGTTGCTTAAGCCGGCTCACCGTATCACGTAGCAAGAGCCGACTATCGATATTAGTCATGTTGGCATCATCGGATGGATAAAATGAACCCAGATCACCTAATGCAGCTGCACCAAGCAGTGCATCAGTAACCGCGTGTAGCAACACATCACCATCTGAGGTAGCGACAATACCTTGGTGATGGGGAATGCTGACGCCACCTAACACTAATGGCAAACCAGATTGTAGTTGATGCACGTCGCAACCAAAACCTATCCGCATAGCTTAGCTCCCATCTTTTGATTGATGCCCAGTAAGCAACCACTCAGCATAAGACAAATCATGTGGATAAGTAATTTTGATATTGTGACGATGACCGAGAACCAAGTCGGGTTGATAGGCTTGTTGCTCTAGGGCTGATGCTTCATCAGTAATGCCAGTATATTCACCCGCACAAGCAAGCAGTGCTGCCAGCAGTAATTGATAGCGAAAGAGTTGTGGTGTCGCCGCCAAAAAAACTTGCTCCCGCGGAATAGTTTGTTGAATCTGAGTCTGTTGCGCCAATTTGACAGTATCAGTCACTGGTTGGGCCAGGATCGCACCACAGCTTGACTGCTTAGCGGCAAGCATAAGTTGCTCAACATCAGCAGCAAGCAAGAACGGCCGCACAGCATCATGGATTAAAGCCCACTTTGCTCGCTCAGTCTGTAAAGCGTTCAGCACTGACTCGGCTCGACAAGCACCACCCCGGCAAGTAATCACCCGCGAATCGCTGGCAGCTGGCAAAGCTTGCCAGTAGGGATCATCAACAGCGAGCGCAACGACAATTTTTTCGATTAATGGTACTGTCAACAGAGTGTCAATAGCGTATTGTAAAACAGGCTTACCTGCGAGCAACAAATATTGTTTCGGCATCCCTTGTTGCATGCGAACACCAATACCAGCAGCTGGAATATAAGCGACACAATTATGCATTAATCACCTTCTTGATGCGTGACTTGATAAAAAGTCTCACCTTGCTTGATCATACCCAACTCGCTCCGAGCACGTTCTTCAATAGCCTGGGTCCCTTGTTTTAAGTCGTTAATCTCAGCGAGCAATGTTGTATTATTCGCTCTGGCAAGACTATTTTCTAGCTGTTGGTGTTTAATTTTTTGATTTAATTCACGCACTGATAGAATACCACCCTCTTGTATCCATAACATGTATTGCAAACTAGCCAAAGCAAACAGCGCGAACCAATAGTACTTTTTCAGCGAGCCTGACATTAGCGCGAAAAAATAAAAGCCTGTGGACCAGGAAAAACTGCAGCAGCTGCTAACTCTTCTTCAATACGTAATAATTGATTATATTTCGCAATCCGATCAGTACGACACAGTGAACCTATTTTGATTTGACCACAACCTGAGGCAACCGCTAAATCAGCAATACTGGTGTCTTCAGTTTCGCCCGACCGATGCGAAATGATAGCTGTCATCTCATGTTGCTGCGCAAGCTTAATTGCGGCCATTGTCTCTGTCAGCGTACCTATTTGATTCAGTTTAATTAAAATCGAATTCGCCACCGCTTGATCAATTCCTTGCTGTAATAATTTAGTGTTGGTGACGAATAAATCATCGCCAACCAATTGCACGCAGTCACCCAACTGCTGAGTCAACAGTTGCCAACCCTGCCAATCGTCTTCTGCCATACCATCTTCAATGCTGATGATTGGGTATTGCCGCACCCAATCTTGCAATCGAGCAGTAAATTCTGCTGCTGACAAATGCAAGCGTTCAGCAGCTAGGTGATAATGACCATCACGGTAAAACTCACTACTTGCGACATCAAGGGCCAATGTGATATCTGCACCAAGCTTAAAACCAGCAGCCTCAATTGCTAATAAAATGATTTCGATCGCTTCATGATTGGCACGTAAATTTGGTGCAAAGCCACCTTCATCACCAACTGCCGTCACATAACCTTGCTTTTTCAGCAAAGCTTTTAAATGATGAAACACTTCAACACCATAACGTAAGCTTTCTGCAAATGAGGGCGCACCAAGTGGCACAATCATGAATTCTTGAATATCGACATTATTATCTGCATGCACGCCACCATTGATGATATTCATCAGTGGCACCGGCAAGCACATTGCCTGACCTTGATTAAGCGAGTGATATAATGGCAGTTGCTTGGCATGAGCAGCTGCATGAGCAACCGCAAGTGATACCGCCAAAATTGCATTTGCGCCTAACTTTTGTTTGTTGTCGCTACCATCAAGCTCAATCAAGGTTGCATCTATCTCTGCTTGCAGCGAGACATCATGACCACATACTGCTGGTGCGATTATTTGATTTACATTGTTAACAGCAAGTTGCACACCTTTGCCGAGATAGCGCTTTTGATCCTGATCTCGGAGCTCGAGGGCTTCACGTGAACCAGTCGATGCACCAGAAGGCACAGCAGCACGACCAACCACACTGTTAGTCAAAGTCACTTCAGCTTCTAGAGTAGGATAACCACGTGAGTCAATAATTTCACGTGCATGAATCTGTTTAATTTGCATATTAACGTTTGAGTGCCTCACTATTTTTAATGACCTGATCGATTTGTTTGAGCTCAGTTAATAGCGCTGACATTTTTTCGAGTGGCCATGAATTAGGTCCATCACTGAGGGCACGATCTGGATCCGGATGTGTTTCTAAAAACACACCAGCTACACCAACTGCAACCGCAGCGCGCGCCAGTGCTGGCACAAACTCCCGCTGACCACCTGAGGTGGTACCCTGACCACCGGGTAGTTGCACCGAGTGTGTTGCATCATATACAACAGGACAGCCGGTAGCACGCATCACAACTAAAGAGCGCATATCGGAGACTAAATTATTGTAACCAAACGATGCGCCACGCTCGCACAACATGATTTGCTCATTACCGACTGCGCGCATTTTATCAACCACCTGCTGCATATCCCATGGTGCAAGAAACTGGCCTTTTTTAACATTAACTGGTTTATGTAACTCAGCGACTCGCTGCATGAAATTAGTTTGCCGACACAAAAAGGCTGGCGTTTGTATGACGTCGACAACAGTGGCAACCTCAGCTAACGGCGTATCTTCATGCACATCAGTAATCACTGGCACATTGAACTGCTGTTTCACTTCTTGCAAGATCTGCAACCCTTGCTCCACCCCTAAACCACGAAAACTGGTATGAGATGATCGATTAGCTTTGTCAAACGATGCTTTAAAGATATACCGGATATCAAGCTGGTTAGTGATCTGTTGCATGTGACCAGCAACCTCCATCACCAACTCGCGGCTCTCAATCACACAAGGTCCAGCAATGATGAATAATGGTCGGTGCTCACCAACACTGAACTGACAGAGTTGCATTAAATCACCTTTGCCTTAGCAGCCGCTGCTGCTTGAATGTAGCTAGTAAAAAGAGGATGACCATCGCGCGGTGTTGAAGTGAATTCAGGATGAAATTGACAGCCGACAAACCAAGGATGATCACGCAACTCAATGACTTCAACCAAACCGTCTTCTGAGCGACCAGAAACTACCAACCCAGCTGTTTCTAACGCTTCAACATATTGACTATTGACTTCATAGCGATGTCGGTGGCGCTCGGTCACGGTATCGCTAGCATACAATGTATGTGCTTTGGTACCAGGTAGCAAATGACAAGCATAACCACCCAAACGCATGGTGCCACCTTTATCGTTATCGACATCGCGCTTAGCAACCTGACCTGTTGCATCTTGCCATTCAGTCACTAAGCCGACCACTGGGTATGGCGTCGTGCTGTTGAATTCACTACTGTTGGCATCAGGAAAATTCGCTTGATTACGCGCGTATTCGATAACAGCGACCTGCATACCCAAACAAATACCGAGGTAAGGAATGTTATGTTCGCGCGCAAACTGTGCTGCTAATACTTTGCCTTCGATACCACGCTCACCAAAACCACCTGGCACGAGCACAGCGTGGTAAGGTTTGAGTTGATCAGTTGTCGTCAAGGTTTCTGAATCGATGTAATCAATATTGACCTTGGTGCGATTACTGATGCCTGCGTGTTGCAGTGCTTCATTGAGTGATTTGTAGGAATCAGTTAAGTCAGTGTACTTACCGACTATACAAATATTTACTTCGCTAGTTGGGTTTTCTTGTGCATCAACAACGCTTTGCCATTCAGATAAATCAGCAGTCACTTCTGATAAATTAAGTTGCCGGCTCACTAAACGATCGAGCCCTTGTTCATGTAGTAACTGTGGAATCCGATAAATCGTCTTAACATCTGGTAATGAAATCACATAACCTTTTTCTACATTGGAAAATAATGCAATTTTCGAACGCTCTTCTTCTCGTAACGGATGATCAGATCGACAAATCAAGACATCAGGCTGAATACCGATCGAGCGTAACTCTTTGACTGAATGTTGGGTGGGTTTGGTTTTGATTTCGCCTGCAGTCGGGATGAATGGCAACAACGTTAAATGTAAAAACATGGTGCGCTGACTACCGTATTCCATACGTAATTGTCGTATCGCCTCTAAAAAAGGCAGCGACTCAATATCACCCACGGTGCCGCCAATTTCGACTAACCCAATATCAGCATGACTAGCACCATTGATGATGCAGCGTTTAATTTCATCAGTCACGTGTGGAATGACTTGCACGGTACCGCCGAGGTAATCACCGCGCCGCTCTTTGCGTAACACGTTGGCATAGACCTGACCTGTCGTGAAGTTATTGTGACGTGACATTTTAGTGCGGATGAAGCGCTCGTAATGACCCAAATCAAGATCAGTTTCGGCGCCATCTTCTGTGACGAACACTTCGCCATGTTGAAACGGACTCATCGTGCCAGGATCAACATTGAGGTACGGATCAAGCTTAAGCAAGGTGACATTCAAGCCTTTCGCCTCTAAAATTGCGGCTAATGAAGCTGAGGCAATACCTTTGCCGAGCGAAGAAACAACACCGCCGGTAATGAATATATATTGAGTCATAACTGAGCTGCAGAACCTTTGAAGTGGAATAATTTCTATCAAGATAGACCGCATTCTAGCCAGTTCACTGTGTAATTACAATATATGTTACTGAAGAGTCGGCTGATGTTCTCATAAAATACCGTTACCCTCATGCTAGCCAGATCTCTAGGCAAACATTGACTATACTAGGATAGACAAATCACTTACTCCCCAAACCAGTGACCGATTAAGGAGATGCCATGAACAAGCACACGATTGACCAACTCGCTGTGATTCTTGCTAACAGTTATGCCCTGTATTTGAAATCCCAAAACTACCATTGGCACGTTAAAGGTTTAGCGTTTAAGACTATGCATGACTTGTTTGAAGAACACTATAGTGAACTGGCTGATGCAGTTGATGATATTGCTGAACGCATCATCATTCTCGGTGGTCAAGCCCCTGCAACCTTTGGCGCGCTGAACCAACTCAAAACCAGTAAAGACGGCGATGCTAATTTAAGCGTGAACGACATGTTATCCGATTTAAAAAACGATCACCAAGCAATCATTAACGATTTGCAGCAGGCCATCGCGAGCGCCGCCGATAACAACGATGAAGGTACCGTTGCTCTACTCGGCGAGCGCATTGCCAACCATGAAAAGATGGCTTGGATGCTGGCGACGTCGTTGGGATAGTCAGGAGCAATCAACTCACTCTCTGCTTGAATACGTTACGATGAATGTATTCATCATGAGCCTAAATAAGCACTATCGCCCGCCAACAAAGCCTCTTGTTTACTTTGAATTTATCAATTAAAACGATTGCTGCAGTATTTATAACTTCTATTTAACCACAAGTTGAGTTCCGAGGGATGATGCATTTGAGTGCGACCTTTCTTTATCAGATTGAATCATGAAAAACCGAGAAAACCTACTGCGATACCTGGCTTTAGCTTCTCGGTCTTTTAATCCATTGGCAATGACTGCTGTTCGTAACCTATCAAACCCGATTACGCCGCGCCGTATGTTTGCATTGAAAGTATTGATTAATGCTTCGAACTCTTGTCTTATAGCATCAGCCGGAGAAGACTGTATTAACGATTTAAAAAGCAACTGGAATATACCAAAATACAAAACCGATGAGCACTCTCTTCGATTTGCTGATAGACTTGGCTTACAGAAGATAAAATCGAGCAACCATCGAGTATTTTCTTTCATTGTTCTTCTCTCAGAATCTCGCTGCAGCCAATATTGATTACCTGCAGCTAAAACTGCTTTAATCTCGTCAATAACAGTCATTTTTCCTGTGAGAGAAAATTCACTAGCATCATACTTACTGACTAGCTCGCGGGTATGTATCAGTAGAGAATCAACATACATATAGTAAGCTAGCAAATCAGCTCTAGATAAATCATAACCATCATTATTTTTGCTGTTACCTGAAAATAATAGTTCATCAAAAATTTGACATAATGGCTGTAAAAATTTTATTTCGACTATTTTTTCACTACCAATTTTGGTGTGTTCTAGACTATGATCTCGCAAGAGTTTTGCAAAGCCAAAAAATTTTATCTCAGAATCAACAGCGCTAGGCTCTCGGCTATCTCGGTAACAGTTCTTCCGAAAATCAAATTCTTTTTGGCTATCAAGATCACCATTCTTCTTAGAAAAGTAGCCACAGCTAGCACGGGCTAAGCCATGCTCTAATAGCATTCTGCTCTTATAACTCGGAACAGGAGTAAAATTATATCGCTGTCGATAGCTGGTTTTGGCAACTTCGATATCACCTCGCAGATCAACCATCTTACCTCGTACAATCTGGCATAAATCGTCTATAGCAGCTTGTAAATGATTAGGACTCAGAGATGCAATCTGAGCTGTACGTTGGGTAAGAATTTCTATTGCTTGCGAAGCAGACTCATCCGACACAGGCACTAGTGCGTCATAGTGATTTACACCGTTGTAGGCGAGAAATAGTGACTTTGAGGGATCAGGTACAGCGTTTGGTGTGCCATACGGTAGCGTGTAATCATCTGATTGCATTAGCATGCCAGATGAATGCTTATAAACCACATAAACAGGTCGCTGATATAATTTTCCGAAAATACTTGTTTCTATACTCCCTCCCCAACAACCAGATTGTCGGATCAACTGAACATATTTTTTGATTTTGATATAGGCAGACCGATACCTTTGGGATTCATCTGGAGCTAAACTTGACATTTTAGCGCTGATGATCTGTTGTAAACGTGCCTCCAAAGCTTCATGGTTATCTATGGATACACCAGTAATTTTTATCTTAAGTGGTTGTCTTCCATCTGTTTGAATGGCAACTTCATCATGATAGGAGCTTAGCTCCCCCGCGTAGTGCTCAAGCTCATCGAACACCTCTGGAGTAAGACGATCTAGTGCTAGTTTTGACTCAAGATAAGCAACAATCTCAGCTCGAAGACTCCCAGCATCGTGTCTTGCACCTTCATCAGCACTTGCCATACCTTGGCTGTCACTGTTATTTAGCACACAGGCCATCGCACTAAAAAGACATTGACCATCGCCGGGAATTTCAAAAAACCTAAACAATGCTGATACGCTTTCTAGTGTTTCGGGAATACCTGACACACCATTTGGTTTTGCCTCATGGGATGTAGAATCATCTTGTTTTTTTCTACCACACAGTGCTGCAGCAGGTTTTCCTTTAACCAAGTTAACAACAGGCTCGAATTCCTGACAAGCGACGTGATAGCCTTCAGATTCAGACAAGGATTTTGATTCAATAGGAGGCGAGGAAGTTGATACATCGCCTATCATAGCTATAAGCTTATTTGACAGTAACATCGTACAACCTAGCTTTAGCTCACATTTACGCAGTACTGTCAGTGCACCACCAACTTCTTGCATAACTTGCTGATGAGTGTCTTCATCCTCAACCAGCTTTACACTCAAGTCGAATATATCTATTTTTGTCGATTCTGCGGAAGAAATGCCTATAACCTTATCTAGAAGATTTTTAGTACTACTATCAAGACAGTTGGCGGCATCGGCAGATAAGATCTCACGAATAAAATCTTGAATACCACAAAGAGATGATTTAATTTGACTTGAAAATTGACTAAGTGATAACGAACCGGAAATATAAGCCATCCATCCGGAAACACGATTTATGGTATCGATAGCCGCTAGAGCATCATCATAATTAACACAAAGATCAATCAACCGATATACACGAAGCAAAAGATGATACTTTTCTTGTTCATTCGTCGCAGCAACAGCCTCAATGATAGCAAGAGCTTGAGAAAAACGCCTATTTGCATCATTGCTATAGTCAGTTAATTCTGGGATAAGTAACGCTAAGTGTGAAAACTGCCTGCTCATTGACTCTCTAGATTGACTCTTTAACATTTTTGGTTGCTGTTCAACGAGGAACCGTCTTTCAACAATTTGTAGATTACGAACAATTTGATCACGATTGAATCTGCATGCTTTTGTTCCAACGAGAACTCCTGGCGGCGCTAGTATAGCAAGAGCAACTTGCTGAAGAGCAATCATGTGTCGATATACTAGATTCTGACCTCTTTGCACCATATCCTTGTTAGCATCAAGTGTTCGCTTAACCCGAATGATGTTAGCTAAACGTGTATTCCAATCAAATTTATTAATAGTTAATCTACGAGCAAAATCACTTCGACCTACCACAGCATTGTAACTCATTTTTTCACATTCAAGAATACCTTCACTTTTCAACGAATCGGTAAATCTGATATAAGCTTGTTTGATTATTTCGTTATGTGTGGTGTGTTCAGCATTACTACTTAACATTAGAAATACAAGTCTTTGCATCAGCAAGAGTACCAGGGTACATTTACCGTCGATATCTCCTTCGCTAAAATTATCTAAATCGAGACCATATTCTTCAAATTGACCTTGTATGAAATCAGTGTATTTCGAGAATACATCCCGCTCCTTTTGTCCAAATACGCCATTTAACTGCTCTAACTCTCGAGTTTCTCCACCATACTTGCCACCAAAGGTTTCCTCACAAAATCTTTGACCTTTAGGCAAGAGGCCTTCGCGCGGCCGAGGATCTGGCATCTTAAGCAGTGAAAAGATTACATCTCCTGCTAACTGCTCTTCAGCTGCAGCAGCATTACAACTTTCGCGTAGTATCTCCATAACCCGGTACAATTCTGTAAAGACAACAACCTTTCGTGCGCCTATAGATAGCTCTATCATTTTGTTTTAACTCCTCTATTAATATTAAAATTGACTCTTAAAGAAAAAGCATATGTATTTGCCAAGTTAAACTGTAAATCATATTTTTGTGTTCTAAGTTTTAAATTTGACAACTGGTCCGTAGTACGGTGTCGTGATAAAACACAATTTAAAGCTATAACGCTGTTTTTGTGAATCGCCACTCAGCGATGGATCACTCGGGTTCACCCTGGCGTGAGGTGGTGCTCGTTCATTTACCTCTCTAGTGTGAGCGTTGACAATTATAGACTGCTTATAATGGAATTCTTTTGCTGATTTTTTTCGGTATTCAGCATTTGGCTTGGCTGACTCGCGCATGCTTGCTCTTTTTCAGAAATTCGTGTGTTTAGCGCGAAAATCTCACCTAAAAAATATTTTTAAGTGGCAAAAAATATATAACTAGAGCCCGTTACGCCATCCACGCGAGCACAGTGAATTTGCGCGGAACACAGCCATGTTGCTGTGCTTATAAATGATGTAGGCATTGACAGCCTTTAGTTGAGTTGCAATTAGAACTGCAAATCAAAAAATTTATTAATTATAATATTTCTAGGTGATAAATCAAGTGTTTATGAAAATTAAATTTATAAATTCCATAATGTGACTGATGATAATTGGTGCTGAACTTTTTATATCAAATAATAAACTGTATTTAGCGGTACTGAGCATGAACTCGCAAACTTAGTCTTACTAAAATGCAACTCAGTCAAAATCAACTACGCTATGTATAGTAAACCTTAAAATATCATTGACATATTTGTGACACACAATAGCAACAAGATAATATTATTTGTACTGGCTGTGCTAACTGGCTTACTTGCCGGCCTGTTTGGCATTATCTTTAGTCAGATCATTGCACTCTGCCACAATTTATTTTTTCTCGCTCAGTTTGATTTGCATCATCACCATCACCTGCATACTCACTTGATTTACCAGCATGATTGGATCGTTATCCTGATTCCAGTAATCGGTAGTGTGCTCGTCACTTTTGTAATTCGCACCATCGCGCCCGATGCTAAGGGGCACGGCGTATCCGAAGTGATCCGAGCGATTCGTTTGCATAACGGTGAGATTCAGCCGCGAGTTGTGATCGCAAAAGCACTCGCTTCTGCATTGGCAATTGGTAGCGGTGGTTCAGTCGGACGCGAAGGCCCAATCATCCAAATTTGTGCTGGCATCGGTTCTTACCTCGGTAAATGCTGTCGTCTCGCGCATGAGCATAGCATCATCTTAGTTGCAGCAGGTGCTGGTGCTGGTCTTGCTGCTGCATTCAATGCACCAATTGGTGGCATCTTATTCGCAATCGAACTGTTGTATACCGGCTTAAATATAACAGCGATATTTTTAATTGTAATAGCAGCGATCACTGCGACAATTTTTATTCGCAGTTTATTTGGCATTGCCGCATTCTTTGATGTATCGAACATGCTCGGCACTACAATA
>CAWUKA010000034.1:0-20166 GCA_963922965.1 uncultured Gammaproteobacteria bacterium
TGACCACGATGGGTCGTTCGATGAGTTTTGGAAACTCGTGTAAAGCTTGTAAGAGCTGCATTTCAGTGAGCCGACTATCACCTAAGTCGTGTTGTTTAAATTCAGGTTCGCCACAACGTATGATATCGCGAGCCGATAACTTCAAATGAGTTAGTAATTCCTTGAGTTGCTTAACACTAGGCGAATTTTTTAAATACTCAACTATTTCCGGTTTGATACCGTTTTGCTCGAGTAATTTCAGTGTCTCACGGCTTTTCATGCAGCGTGGATTGTGAAAAATTATTGCTTTTTTTGTCACCACTGTCTCCGTTTGGTGCTCAATGAAGCCCTGGTTGAGTTGAAGTGTACTGCAAAATCACGACTGTATGCAAAATTAATTCAGCAATGTCCTCATCGAGACTGTTTTTAGTTACTTCGTCTTCTAAACTTAATTAGAGTGCAAAGTTTGTCATGGCTGATATCACGCTCATTGATTTCAGGATCTGGTGCTTGGTGCTGATGATTAGGATCAATAGCTGATCAAGCTTTGGTTATTATTTAGGTAAACAAGATATGCTTGATATCGTACTATTCATCGCTGTGGTTCTAGTCTTTATTGCGGTTGCTGCTGCAACCTGGTTTGTCAGGCAAAAATGGCAGTCAGTTGAGACAACAAATCAACACCTTGAGCAACAAGTGCGGATCTTGATTAAAAGTAATGTTGGTATTGGATCCCGCGTCAATGAGCTTGAAGTACGGCTAGAGAAAATCAATTATCAACAAGAAGACTTGGCTGAACGTACTGATGAAGATGTATCGATTTCACATGCGGCAAAACTCGTTGAGCTTGGCGCTGATATTGATGAAGTGATGCGTAGTTGCAGTTTATCACGCGGAGAAGCTGAGTTCCTTTTGACGATGCGTCATGCTAAAGATCAAAATTAAAACTGACTATCTATTCAATGCTTAGCAAAATACATTAGTATGGAATATCACATAATTCTAGCAGCTTTCTAAAGTTACGACCTTTGTCTGTCATTTCTCGTTGGTAAAATACTTTCATAAAACTTTTTACCACGTATTCATAGCCCGAGGTATGAATGACCGGTAGTATTTTATGAGCTTGGGCTTGGTCAATTGGATCGTCGGCACTGAAATTGTGAAAAATAATAGTCGCTAGTAATGCTGCTTTTGATGCTTTGCGGGTCGCAGTTGCCGACGTAAAGCTCGCTAGACACTCATCAAGCGCCCGGCGTTTATCCCAGTTACCCCAGTCAGTAAAGAATCGCATCGCCTTAGCAATATCTGCTTTGACTGACTGTGTTGGTACTTTCTGTAGTAGCATAAAAAGCGCGGCAGGAATTGCTGCTTCGATGTTTGCCCAGGCACAATTACCAACTGTTTGTGGTTCGATTGGTAATTGGTAGAGTGGTTCGAGGGCTAATTCATAACGTAAACCAGAACGAATATATTGAGTGGTTGATTTTTCATAAATCAGACGCTGAATGAGCTGGTGGTTGATTGCTTTGATGTTGCCGATACGATGGATAGTGACGCTGCCATGCTGCTTGCCATATTCACCGCGATCACAGTAGGCGAGGTTATTGCCGAGTTTCACTAGGGTGATCGCATGACCATCGTAGCAAATTGGAATGATGAGGAGCTCACTCGCTTGCAACAGTGTGGCGATTTCTGCAGTATGTTGGCGAATATCAATTAAATAGTGTTGGTAATGCATTAGTTGGCTAGCAATCTGAAAGGCGAAGATGATTTTGCTGAAGCGACTAAATTGATCGCGCCAACTACGCGCAGCATAATGATTGCGATACTGTTGGAGTGAGGCGTTCAATATATCTAAACTGAATTCTAAGAAGAAACCTTCAAAATCAAGCTCAACAAAATAACCTTCGCTATCAACGATATCAATTTGCCCTGGTAAATGATAACGATGACCGAGCAGCTTGGTGTTAATAAAGTCAAGCGCGAAATTAACGTCTACCTTGTGTTGATAAAGTAACTGTTTCATGGTTTTGCTGTTTTTCAGCAACGCATTGACCAGAATTGGTTGACTGGCAATACTGTATCGGTTTGGATTGGCTTTGTATTGCAATAATAATTCAGCGAGCTCAAGATTGTTATTCTCTACTGCCCAAAATAAAGCGGTTCGTCCAGTGCTATCCGCTTGATCAACATCAACATTGTGTTGCAGCAATAAGCGTGCAATTTCAGTGCTATTTGCAATCGCGCATTCGACGATTGGGTAGTAGCCATACTCATCGGGCGCATTTAAGTCAGTGCCGTGATCAATATAAGCTTGCACATGCTGTAAATCGCCAGCAATGATTGCATCGGCTAACGACATGGCTTACGGGCCTGTGCTGGGTTTAGGGTTAAATGATTTGCCAAGCTGCAATTGATTTTGTAAACGATGTTTTAATTCGAGCTCATGGCGTTGTTCAGCATCAGGGTTATCGGTTGCTTGTTTGCTGATTTTTTTATTGTCGACAGCAGTAGAGACTTGTTTGCTGAGCAGTGGGTGCTGTTTTAATTTGCTGTAACCGCCAGCGCGCAGAGCAGCATTTTGTAGGTCGATAGCTGGATCACGCCAACTGTCAGTACGGTGTGGCCCGTGATCACCTTGACTGCCGTCACCATCATCATCTTTATCGCCATCACTCGTCAAGCCACGTAACTTGGTAAGCAGGTTGGGATCGGTATGTTGCACCATGGTTAATCCCCCAAAAAAAGCATTTTAATTAATCAAGCAGTGTCAATCAAGTGCTCGCTGAATTAAGCTGCATTTCAGGGACAGTATCCGGGACAATAAGCTTACCGGCGGTAACTTGCTTAATATACTCAATGCTCACACCAGGCGCGCGTTCTTGCAAATGAAATGCATTGTCTACAATATTCAGTACTGCAAGGTCTGTGACAATCTTTTTAATACAGTTGCTGCCAGTGAGTGGTAGGGTGCATTGGGGCAATAGTTTTGATTCACCTCTTTTATTAGCGTGAATCATGGCGACGACGATATTGCTGGCGCCGGCAACCAGATCCATGGCGCCGCCCATACCTTTAATCAATTTACCTGGAATCATCCAAGATGCAATATTACCAGCTTGATCAACCTCGAATGCACCAAGCACCGTTAAGTCAATGTGACCGCCGCGAATCATGGCAAAACTATCTGCCGAAGAAAAATAAGCCGCACCTGCTTTAGCGGTAACTAGTTGTTTGCCAGCATTGATTAAGTCCGGATCGAGTGTGGCTTCAGTAGGAAACTCTCCCATGCCGAGCAAGCCATTCTCTGATTGCAAAAATACTTCGACATCAGCTGGTACGTAATTTGCCACCAAAGTTGGAATACCAATTCCAAGATTGACGTAATAACCATCTCGTAATTCTTGTGCAATACGCTCAGCAATCTGCTCTCTAGTTAGTGCCATGGTGATTTCCTTAGTCCGGCAAAACAGTGCGTTGTTCAATACGTTTCTCGAAGCTACCTTGGATTACCCGCTGAACGTAAACCCCAGGTGTATGAATTTGGTCCGGATCGAGTTGGCCTGGCCTAACGATTTCTTCAACTTCGGCAACAGTAATTTTGCCTGCGGTTGCCATCATCGGGTTAAAATTACGTGCGGTTTTGCGATAGATGAGGTTCCCCATGGTGTCGGCTTTCCAAGCTTTAATAAAGGCAAAGTCGGCATGGAGTGCTGCTTCTAAAATATACTGTCGGCCAGCAAATGTTTTTACTTCTTTGCCTTCAGCAATGGGTGTACCAAAGCCAGTCGCGACATAAAATGCTGGAATACCAGCACCGCCAGCACGAATTTTTTCTGCTAAAGTGCCTTGTGGGGTCAGGTGAACAGTGAGATCGCCACTTAATAATTGCTGCTCAAACAAGGCATTTTCGCCGACATAGGAGGCGTACATGGTTTTAATTTGTTTTCTCTTCAGCCATAAGCCAAGCCCAAAGTCATCAATGCCTGCATTATTAGAAATACAGGTTAGACCAGAAATATCAGTTTGGTGAACTTTTCTGATCAGTCCTTCAGGGATACCGCATAAGCCAAAACCACCGACCATGATAGTCATGTTGCTGTTAAGGCCTGCAATAGCAGTATCGTAATCGGTTACAACTTTGCTGAAGCCAGACATATTGCCATCCTCAAGTTAAATCTTTGTATAAGGAAAAATAGTATTGACTAAGTATAGCGTTGGCAAAACTCAAAGTGCAATCAGCCTGATTGCTGAAGTTACTGCAAAGCTGCTTCATACTGCTAGGCTTTAACTGTGTCTCGGTTGTTAAATCTCATGAATTGCTGCTAATGAGTACAATCGGTATTGAATAACCCTAAAAGATAATAAATCTTATTTGCAGTCTTCTCAAAGCAAGCGTAAGATTATAATTTATGATCAGCAAGACACAAAAATTGTTCTCTAACCATGACCCTAGTCACTACTGGGACAACATTTACCGACAACCGACATGCCAACACTAGTGTTGGTGTTGCCCAGCGAGGTGCCAAGTTATGCGTTTACTGCGGTTAGCAAAACATTCTAGTCATTTGCTGAGAATAAATTCTACTCCTGATTTAGTTCGCAAGTTAATTAGTAGCCCTAAGCGTTGGCTGAGCACGAGCCAGCCGCCACAACTGCGTGGAGATCAAGGAGCCGACCGGGCAGATGTCAGTTCCAGACATATCATCCCAAATTTGGCTACGCAACCACCTGCACTAGCCACAGAAGTTGAAGTAACAAAAACCAGTCACCAGTTGCCAAAAGCTAGAGTTACTAGCTACTGTCATCACTCAGTTGAGCTCATTTTAGTCGACTGTCTGTATGCAATAGCAGCGCTTGATAATATTATACCCAATAGAGAGTTGCCAGAGCAGGCTCAGCGGTTTGAGGTTAGGGCTCCTTCTTTGCGTGCTGATGACGCCAGTAATGAGAACCTGGCGAGTTGGGCGCAGCGGTGTCAGTATAGCAATGCCGATTTGAGCATGTTGCTACGTCACTTAGGAATAGCTATAGCGGTCAATTTATTGGTTGGGCTCAAGCCAACACTGCGAGACTATGCACTCGATTCCAGTTCAGGTTTTTGTCGGGCGATGCCAAGCACAGATACATGCACAGGTAATGCGCCTGTATTTGTGACAAGTCCGACTATTGCTTTAGAGTTGGGATTCAAACTAGATTTGGCGATGGAGCCACACTATAGATTTATTCACAACAATGTTTTTCCACATTTCCGAACTCTACTCCAAAAGGAGCTAGATTCGAGTGATATCGAGGATTTTTATCTTGCTATTGCTAAACTGCCTGATGAAAAAATAGTATTTCTTACCAGGCCATATACCCAAAAACTTCGTGAGCAAGTCTATAGTCGTTTACTAGCGTTACGCAACATTTGTAATTCACACATGCGTCACCTGTCGTTGGAGCTTAGCTCCAGTTATGTTAGAGAGCATGCTCAATGGTCTGGCGTCAATCAAGTTATTAGATAAGATGTTTTGCCATCTATGTAATATGCAAAATCAATAATTTTAGCGATTGCTACATGAAGCTCTTTAGGAATTTCATCACCTAATTTTAGCAATGATAATGCATGGGTTATGGCTAAGTCTTCGTGGATGTGAATGTCATGCTTTTGCGCAATAGTAATAATTTTCTCTGCTAACTCATTATCGCCTTTTGCGCTAACGAAAGGTGTATTGCTCTCTTCATATTCGAGTGCGATGGCAAATTGGTGTATTGGTTTATTTCACCTTGGTCTTCCTTCATGCGCGTATGTCGAAAATTGTAAGTGGTTTCTGTTCTGTTGGGGTGTCATCAAGGCCATGATGAAAATGGCTATCGCTAAGCTATATACCCTCACTTGCTAGCATGCTGCTGAACAGTTCAGACTCTTGTTGTAGCAATTTGAGCGTGTTTTCCTGTTCTGCCCACTAGCTGATCTCGATGGAGTTCTCGGCAAGCACAATGTGTGCCTGCACTGGACCAAGATGTGCAAAATCAAAAGCGATATTAACTGCCCAAATCGATTGCCTTTATCCGCTTTTCGATCTGAAATTGAAAAATGTTGATTTGGTCATTATGGGTTGCCGGGATTTCTAGCATGATGTTGGTTTGTGGTTGTGTATCAGTGGCTAGTGAACTCAATTGGCTAAGTTGAACGCGAGCGATACTAGCTAACGTTTGTTGTAATAAATTTGCTACGATTTCTTTACTAGTGAATGAATTGGCAATGATTGCAGTTGATGTTGGTTGTGGTATCGGTTTGGCGCCGCGGAGCATTGGTGATGTATTAACCTGTTTGCCAGTCTGCTTGGTATAAAGTAGTGGTGCTGAACTTGCTGTCTTTGCTTGCGTAGTGGTTTGGTTTGTATTGGTTGTTGATGTTTGAGTTGTTTGCTTACCTACTGAGGTTTTTGTTGTAACTGCTCTTAACAAATTCAGTAATCGGATTAAGTTTGCTTTGAAGTCTTTTGACAATTGATTTTTTAGCTGCTGTTGATCAAGATTCAGCACAGCTTGTTTGAGTTTGGATTCAAATAACAATCCTGAGTTTGCCAGTGCTTGTTTTAAACCCACACTCGTCGATAGGGTTTTACTTGATGGTAATTGCTGTAAGATATTTTTAATTAACCCATCGAGCTGTTGCGGTACAGCTGTGTTTGATTGTTGTGTTGCTAGAGGGTTCGCAAGCAAAGGTCCCCAAGCCATCTTGTCGAGGTAAAGCTGATTTAATACCATGTGCTATTAAATTAAGCTGATTCAGTTCGTTGGTAGTTTTTAAAACCAGCTGTTGCTGATGATGATCGACTTTTAGTTGCAATGTTTGTCCTACAGTTAGAGATAGTGAGGTTCGGGCGTTTAGCGTATGATTGTCAATTTGTAAGCGTACCCTACTATTGCCAGCGTAACCTGTCACAGTTGCTTTTAACTGCTGGCCAAGTTGCCAGTTGATTTGGTTATTGCTAGCTTCAGCATGTTTTTGCACAGTCAAGTGTGACAGATGTAAATCTAACGGGTTAATCTGCATGATGGTTTAACTTATCAAGGTTATACTTTGTGATAGAGTTTAACACGAATTTTGAGCCATAAAAGGTAATTTTAATCTGAGAGAAAGCAATGCGTGATTCATGTTCTGAAGTTGATAAGAAATTTAAGCAGTGTGTAGCACAAGGTCGGTTACCTGATGTTGCGACTACTATATCAGCCAATGATCTTGGTTGGAATCATGCTGATTTAATTGCTATCTTTGATGCACAAGTAAAAAGTCGGCAGTTAGATTTCCAAGCTCGTATCCTAAAAGACAGTAAGCAAAGCTTTTATACTATTGGTAGTAGCGGCCATGAAGGTAATGCTGCAGTTGCAGCGGCATTTAGCAAACGAGACATGGCTTTTTTACATTATCGCAGTGGTGCTTTTATGCTGAAACGGGCACAGCAAGATGATGCCATTGATATGGTGTATGACATATTATTATCGCTGGTTGCTTGCAGTGAGGATCCAATTGCTGCTGGTCGGCATAAGGTATTTGGTAGTTTAGCATTAAATGTTCCGCCGCAAACAAGTACCATCGCATCGCATCTGCCAAAAGCGGTTGGTTTCGCCTTTGCTATAACACGAGCAAAAGAGTTAGCGCTTGATGCTGCGGTAGCGTTTGATAGCGTGGTGCTCTGTAATTTTGGTGATGCGTCACTGAATCATTCAACGGCCCAAGGTGCAATCAATACTAGCCAATGGTTAGCAAGTCAAAGTTATCCATTACCTTTGGTTTATGTTTGTGAAGATAATGGTTTAGGTATTTCAGTTCGAACGCCACAATCCTGGATCGAGACTAGTATGTATCAACGACCGCACTTACATTACATTCAGGCAAATGGTTTGCATGTTTATGAAGTATATGCCGCAGCCAAGCGTGCTTACGAACTAGCATTACGCAAACGCGAACCTGTGTTCCTACACCTCAAAATGGTTCGCCTCCTCGGCCATGCAGGTTCTGATATTGAAACAGTCTATTTGACTCAACAGCAAATCCTAGCCAATGAAGCCAATGACCCGTTGCTGTATACTGCCAATCTATTGTTAGAAGAAGGTGTTTATTCGCGTCAAGATGTCCTGGCGCATTATGACAATGTTGCAAAAGAAGTCGCAAAGAAAGCTGCTATAGTTATCATAAAGCCGAAACTGACAACTGTTTCGAGTGTGATGGCGTCGATCATTCCACGAATCAAGCGTCAATTACCGATTGTCGATCGGCAATTAGCCAAAAGATCTGATCGGCAGCTATTATTACCACGGAATATGAGCCAAAACATTAATCTAGCGTTGGCTGATATTTTATTGCAGTATCCAACAGCAGTAATTTTTGGTGAGGATGTTGGTATAAAAGGTGGAGTCTATAACGTCACAGCTAATTTACAAAAAATGTTTGGCCAGCGTCGCGTGTTCGATACCTTGTTGGATGAGCAAACTATCTTAGGTCACGCCATTGGCATGGCAATGAATGGTTTTTTGCCTATCGCTGAAATTCAGTTTTTAGCATATGTCCACAATGCTATCGATCAAATTCGCGGTGAGGCAGCAACATTGTCTTTTTTTTCATCTGGCCAATTCACCAATCCTATGATAATCCGAATACCAGCGCTCGCTTATCAAAAAGGTTTTGGTGGTCACTTTCATAATGATAATTCACTTGCTGCGTTACTTGATATTCCAGGTGTCATGTTGGCATGTCCGTCTAATGGGCTGGATGCAGCGAAAATGTTGCGTACTTGTATTGCGATAGCTTATGCTCAGCATCGTGTAGTCATATTCATTGAGCCAATCGCCTTGTACATGGTGAAGGATGCGCTAGAGCCGGGTGATCAAGCCTGGCTGGCAAACTACCCTGGTGTTGATCAAACTATCGCTTGGGGTGAGGTTGCGGTGCACGGCGAAGGCAAACTTAGTATCGTTAGTTATGCCAATGGCTATTATCTCGCACGACGCGCTGCGGCAAGATTATACCACGAGTTCGGCATTACAGTACGCGTGATAGATATCCGTTGGTTGGCGCCATTACCGGAGCAGGCGCTATTAACCGCGCTAGCAGAGAGTGAAAAAGTGCTGATTGTTGATGAGTGTCGCCGCTCAGGCTCTTTGAGTGAGCGTTTAATCACCTTGCTTTATGAGCAGCTGAAGCCACGACCTGAGTTAGAACGTTTAACTGCTGAAGATAGTTTTATTCCACTCGGCGATGCTTGGCAGTGTTTATTGCCGAGCGAACAATCAATTTTTGCCAAAGCAATCGAGATGCTTGACCTATAATGAACTCAAAGCCCAAGTTATACTCATTTTGGCAATTGGTTTAGTTTATTGATGTGAGTACTAGTCATGTCGTTGCTGCTAAGTTCTAGCTATACTTAGAGCTATGGAGGAGAAGAGGTGGAAGATTTTTTACTACTTGATGAGCAGTTAAGCAATGAAGAGCGTATGCTACGTGATTCTGTGCAGCGTTTTGTCAATGATAAAGTATTACCTGAGATTGCCACTGCCTACGAACAAGGCATATTCCAACGTCAATTGATTACCGAAATGGCGAACCTCGGTTTGCTTGGTATGACGTTACCCGTAGCTTACGGTGGCAGCGCCGCTAGTTATCTTAGCTATGGCCTCGCTTGCCAAGAGTTAGAGCGTGGTGATAGCGGGATTCGCAGTTTTGCCTCTGTCCAGAGCTCACTGTGTATGTATCCAATCTATGCGTACGGCACAGAAGCACAAAAGCAGCATTATTTACCAAAGATGGCAGCTGGTGAGCTGATCGGGTGTTTTGGTTTAACAGAACCTGATGCTGGGTCGAATCCAGCTCAGATGCGGACCTATGCTGAAAAGGTTGACGGTGGCTGGCGTTTGAACGGTGCCAAGATGTGGATCACTAATGCTAGTATTGCTGATGTTGCTATCATTTGGGCGATGACTGAAGCCGGTATTCGTGGTTTTATTGTTGACAAGACACTGCAAGGTTTTTCTCAGCATGAAATCAAGCATAAGTTATCATTACGTGCCTCAGTTACTGGTGAACTGGTATTTTCAGATTGTATTGTAGCCGATGAAAACTATTTACCAGGTAGCGAAAAAGGGTTGGGTGCACCACTTAGCTGCTTGACCCAGGCTCGTTTTGGTATTGCTTGGGGTGCTATTGGAGCAGCCATGGCTTGCTTTGAAGCAGCGCGGGATTATGTATCTAAGCGTAAACAGTTTGGTAAGTCGATCGCGTCGTTCCAATTGGTACAGAAAGATTTAGCAGAAATGTTTAGTGAAATTGTTAAAGCGCAAGCGTTAAATTTACAAATTGCCCGGTTAAAGGATCAAGGTAAGTGCACCCCTGTGATGGTATGCTTAGCAAAGCGTAATGCTTGCCGTGAAGCGCTAGCAATCGCAAGAAAAGCACGCAATTTGCTTGGTGCTAATGGTATAAGTCTAGAATATCCAGTGATTCGTCATATGACTAATTTGGAATCTGTATTTACTTATGAAGGTACTGACAATGTGCATACACTTGTGCTCGGCAAGCACATTACTGGCATCAACGCATTTGAATAAGGAGTAGGTCCGCATGCAGCAGCCTCATGATATCGATGATATGGTTACTACGAAAGAAAAAAAATCATTAGAAACATTGCTTGAATTGTGGGTTTCAGAGCATCGTTCACAACGACGCTGGGGTATCTTTTTTAAAATCATTTATGTTTTAGTTAGCTTATTTGTTGTATTTAGTTTTTTTGGCTTAGCGGCATCATCGAGTACTGGCTCTGCTGTTGGTCATGGCGCACAACCACATGCCGCCATTATCGAGCTCAATGGTGTTATCGCGAGTGATGCTCAGGCAAATTCTACTGATATCTCTGAGTCGCTAGTTCGAGCATTTAAGAATAAACATGCTAGAGGGATAATACTCAAAGTGAATAGTCCTGGTGGTAGTCCGGTCGAGTCATCAGTGATTTTTGATGAGGTTAATCGCCTTCGTGCTAAGTACCCGGCCAAAAAGGTTTACGCTGTTTGTGGTGATATTTGTGCCTCAGGAGGTTACTTCATTGCTGCAAGCGCGAATGAAATTGTTGCTAATCCAATGAGCTTGGTTGGTTCTATTGGTGTAAGGCTCGATAGCTTTGGTTTCGTTGCTGCTATGGAAAAACTTGGTGTGACCCGTCGCCTATTCACAGCAGGTGAAAATAAAGGCATGTTAGATCCTTTTTTGCCTGTTGACTCAAGTAGCGAAAAGCACATTCATGAGTTACTACGCAGTACCCACCAACAGTTTATTAAAAGTGTGAAACAAGGTCGCGCTGGGCGCTTGAAAAAAAATGATAATTTATTCTCTGGTTTATTTTGGACTGCTGCACAAGCCAAGCAATTTGGTTTGATTGATGGTTTTGGTAGTGTCAATACGGTTGCGCGGGAAAAAATTGGTGTTAAGTATACGGTCAATTACACTATTCAACCATCACCGCTCGATCGCATTGCTGGTCGTATTGGCGCAACTATGACGAATCAATTACAAAGTTGGTTTGCTATTCGTTAGCGTCGGCTTATTGCTTGCTCGCTAGTGCCGCTTTGATTGCTTATGTTGAGACAGTGTAGTGTTTCTTGCCCGAGTTGGTAGAGTTCTTGGCTGAGTAAGGCATCGATCCGACCTTCACTAGCTAATAATTTTTTCTCAAGCTCGCGCCAGTGATTGGCTAGGTAACTATGCTTTTGACATAACTCAGCACATTGCGCAGCAAAGGTTGCTGAACCTTCAATTGCGCCACGAATTTTCCAACTTGTTATTACCTCCATGTTGCCGCTGTACGGTTCTGCTGTAGAGATATCACTGTTTAGATCGGTATAAATAGTAAGAATCATGTTTACAGTTTTTTCTGTTCGCTTATAAATCTTTGCTAGCGCATAAGCGTAATCAAACATTTTCTCAGCCTGATTGATGTTAATCTTGATATTGTAATTATCATCACCTTGTAAATACATTAAAGCGAGTCGGCAAGCGCTCTCATCTGATAGTTTTGATGAGCGATGAAGATGAAGGCAAGCTTTAGCTGAGTCTTTTGCGATAAGGTCGCCGAAGCCATATGCGTAATATTCGGCTAAGATGTTATTTGCGCATATTGAACCTAAGACAGCTGCCTGTTCAAGATATTCAAGTGATTGTTGCATATGTTCATTGCTAACTTGACTAGTTTTATTCGCTTGCTGGGTTTTGGAGTATGCTTGAAATAATTCAAGCGCGACTTCCGGGCAGTGATGATGGCTCTTAGCAGCAATTTTAAGTAGATTCAAGCGCTGATATTCTCGCTCTTCTTCGGGATACATTTGCCATGATAGATACTGATCAATTACAGTATAGTCACCATTTAGGACCGCTTGTTCATATGAAGCTAATGCTTTACGAATATATCGCAGTGATATTTCTTGATTGACTTCCACACTGAGCTGGTCGTTACTTTTCTGTTGTCGAATTAGGTTAGCATCAACTTCAATTTCAATATCCTTAGTATTGCTATCATATAGTTTAGCAATGGTCATTAAGGCATTGGGATGGTTCGCTTCAGCAGCTCGTTTCAGTATAAGTAAGCGCTGATTACGGTCCATCTCGTTAGCGTAATGCGTTGCTAAGATAAAGTGTGCATCTGGATGATTTAAGTTAGCTGCTTGCTGAATCAGCTGTTTGCCAATAACTAGACGCTCATCATGCGCTACCGTCAAATAGTATTTACCCAAGTGATAGCAAGCCCAGTATTGATCAAACTGATGCGCTGTTGCTTTGGTGTAGGATACAAGAATCTGTTCTGCACAAACAAAATAAAACTGAGCCCGTGCCAAATCTTGATCCTGCTCGAGTTCGGTGGTTAAGTAGTAATAGGCGCGTTGCAAGCACCAAATGCCTAAGTACTTTTCTTTGCAGTTGCCATCCTGGTGCGGTTTGAAACCATGGTGTTGCTCACAAAGTTTCGCCCAGACTATTTCCGTTATATTATTTAAATGTTTCAGTGCAACTTCAGGTTTAGAGAGCTCCAGCGGGCCGATGAGTGATAATGTTGCTAGCACTCGCTCTGTATGGTCAACAGTGTGGTTTTCGCTGTCGCTTGACAGTGTCGCCATGCTGGGGACTCCTACATTATTATTGATGTTGCGTTGTGAATGTTGTCAGCTGAAAAATACTTTATATTGCCTAATAATTATCCATAAAGCCAGTTTTGTCAAGTTTTAGACTTTTTATTTGGCCAAAGTTTTCTTTTTGTTTGGATATGCTTTGATAGCTAAAACTGATTTGGGTCGAATCCAATAAATCCCTTATACTATTGATTAATAACGTCAAACTGAGGTGCAATTAAAGTGTTTTTTAAATTATTCAAGTGGGTCATTTATTTCGTCATATTTACTTTTGTGCTGACCATAGGATCTGTTTTTTATGTAAAGAGTTATAAACCAGGCTTAGTTGGCGATTTTAATAGCACTAAAAGTGAGGCTGAACAATTTGGTAAAACAACTGATCAGCTTGGTTGTTTAGCCAGTGCCATAAAACGTTATGATGATTGTAGAGATGAGTTTGATTGTCATATGCTAAATAGCTTATTTTTATTTGGCTGTTTGCCAGCTAGTAAGCCTAACATTGGGTTCTGTCAAGATGTGCCAAACAATCAGAATGAAGATGCTACGTTTGCTTGGATAGAAAAGCGTTGTCGGTTGATTGAACGAGAAACGATTTTTTGCGGTCAACTGTTTGGTGTAGTGATTCGGCATTGCCATGGCGTCTGAATCTGATCAACCTGATTTTCAAGCTACATTAGACGTCACTGGTCTTGTTTGTCCACAACCAATATTAAAAGCAAAAATAGCCTTACGCGATCTGAGAAATCACGAAATCTTACAAGTCATTGCAACTGATCCAGCGGCGCAGCGTGATTTTGCTAGCTTCACTGAACTGACAGCGCACGAGTTGGTTGCTTGTCATGAAGAGGGTGGTCAGTACTATTTTTATCTGCAAAAGGGTGATTAGATAAAGAATGGTTTTTCTGGCTCTATCAGTGAGTCAAGATTCAAGTCATCACACAGGACCAGAAAATTTTCACGTAGCTCAGAAATATCAATGTCTAAACCAACTAGCACGTTCATGGTTAAAATAAACATGACAGTCTCGGTATTGTTTGGGACATAGGTTTGGGCTTCAAGCTCAAAGATACCGATGTCTTGCTGGATAAAAAATTCGGTAATTTTGTGAATGACTCGAGAGCGATCTTGGCCAACCACTTGAATTGAGAATGGCAGCCCAGTGCCAACAGACTTGGGTGATTCAGTGCGGCGGATTTGAATATGAATGTCATAATGTTTTTTTAATTGTGTGAGTGAGTTTTCAATTTTAGCAATCGCGCCCCAGTTACCCGACAGTGAGATCATCGCTGCGATCTCTGAGCCAAGCACCTGAATGCGGCTATCAGTGATGCTGCAATTGCAATCAGCAACGGTGCGGCAGATTTCATTGATCAAGCTTGGGTCGTGTGAGCCAAGCATGGTGATGATTAGATGTTTATCCATAGTAAAGCGCATTCCTCGTCAATACTGTTAAGTGTAGCACCTTGTTTTGTAAAGTTTATCTGGCTGAATGGCTTGGTTAATGTTGGCTATCTGTTAGTCAAGATTTGAGTAAAAAGTTGCCGGATTGAATGCCTTGTTATTCGATTTTAACTTCAGTACACTCATTGTCCATATTAATCGAGTCTCAGCGTCACAACAATGGCCTATTAGAACGGATATAACGGAGATAATGATGCCAATTTGGCAAGGTTGCATGGTAGCAATTGTTACGCCAATGCATCCAAATGGTACAATCGATGAGCAAAGTTTGCTACGTTTGCTGGATTGGCATCTTACTGCCGGCACAACAGGCATTGTTGTCGCGGGTACTACCGGCGAGTCAGCCACGTTAACCCAAGCTGAGAAACTTAGGCTATGGCAGTTGGTCGTCGAGCATGTGCAAGGTAAGATTCCAGTTATTGTTGGTAGTGGCTGCAATGCAACAGCAGCAACGATTGCTGAAACCCGTCTAGCAGAGCAAGTCGGTGTTGATGCGAGCCTGTTGGTAACACCCTACTATAACAAGCCAATGCAGCAGGGCTTACTGCAGCACTTCCAAGCTATTGCTGATGCTGTCAATCTGCCACAAATTTTATATAACGTGCCCGCACGTACTGCTTGTGAACTTGATGTTGATACTGTTGCCAAGCTTGCTCAACATGAGAATATCATTGGTATCAAAGATGCTGGCCAGGTTGCGCGAGTTGCACAGCTGCACCAGGTTTGTCCCGATGATTTTTTATTGCTATCCGGTGATGATGTGACGGTGCTAGAATTTATTCAGGCTGGTGGTAATGGTATTATCTCGGTTACCGCAAATGTAGCTCCAGCACTTATGGCTAAGTTATGTCGATTTGCGCTAGCTGATGATCTTGCTGTTGCATTAGCTATAAACGAGAAGCTACAGCCTTTGCACGAAGCTCTATTTGTTGAGTCAAATCCAATCCCAGTAAAATGGGTATTGCAAACGATGGGCTTAATATCAGCTGGTATTCGTTTGCCATTGACTCCACTTGATGAATACAAGCAAGAATTTGTCGCGCAAGCAATGCAAATTGCTGCGCTTTCTAATCCAGAAACTTAACGATCAGATAGGTTAACACTATGAAGAAGCTATTACTGTTATTTGTGTTTGCACTTACAGGTTGTGGTCAGCTACTTGGAAAGCAAACTGTTTTTCAAGATCATGGCTATGACTACTTGCAGGGTAAGACTGTACCACCAGTGCAAGTACCGCCGAATATGGTAGCGCCAACATTTAAAGATGACTATCCGATTCCTGGTACAAAACAAATTTCTACTCATGTACAGCCGGCATCTTTGCTGCCGCCAACAAAGATCAACTATGCAGTGAGTAAAGTCAAAGTTAAGCAAAAAAACAGCTCGAAGATCCAATTGGTATCAAAGTCCAAGACTGTTGAGAAGGTTATTCACCTCAAAACAGTCACTCAATCTACGACCCCGGTTGCGACACTGAATAAAAGTAAGCGCGGTGTTCGGTTTTTGACTATACAGGCTGATGAAAATCATGCTTGGCGCCAGGTCGGTCGTGCAGCAATAAAAGCCGGTTACCCAGTTATTTCAAAAAATCGTCGCGCTCATGTCTTTCACATCCTAGATATTGCTTCTACCCATGGTGTTATTACTCACACTACACCAGTCTATCAAGTGCATATGGCATCCCGCCAAAATGTAACAAAAGTTTGGTTAAGTAAAGATGATGATAATGCAACTGTTGTTGCTCGTTCAGGTAAAGTGCTTAAACGCATGCTAAAACATATAGCGTAGCTACACATCGCTACTGCTAAATGAGCCAGGAGAGGTACCGAAGTGGTCATAACGGAGTCGACTCGAAATCGAATGGGGGCTTCCACCCCACGAGGGTTCGACAAGTCGGCAGGAAAGCCGATTTGGTCACGCGTTAGCGCACCCCGAAGGGTGAGCGCCTGGGAAGGCGCGTAGCAATCCCTTTCTTTCGACCAAATCGTAGAAAACATAGAGATACAAATGAAGAAGCGAAGCGGCACTTGTATCTAGGTATTTTTAGAATTGGCTACACTGTTTAGTTAACTCTGATTGCTATTTTTAAACATCGACATCATATCCTGATAGCTTACCACGTCGATACCAGAAGAACTTGGCTGTGAGGCGCCGGTATATACCACAAAGCCTTGCGGTACACGCTGCTCGCCTACAAGTTTTTGGAACGCTTTTACTCCTCTGGTGAAGTCTTTATGCATAGTCTGCGCTACTTTGACTTCAATAGGAATAAGTTCATTGCCTGTTTGATAGATAAAGTCAACTTCGTGCCCATGCTGATCGCGATAAAAATACAGTTGGTGATCTAAACCGCGATTATAGCGGATTTTAGCAAGCTCCAAAAAAACCCAATTTTCAAATAATGCACCTTTTAGTGGATCACGATCGAGCTGTGTCATTGTTTCAATACCTAGTAAATAACAGGCCAAACCAGTATCGCAAAAGTAGAGTTTTGGTGATTTGATGATGCGCTTACCAAAATTTTCAAAATAAGGTTGTAACCGAAAAACAATATAAGATGCTTCAAGTGCAGCTATCCAATGCTCGACGGTCGAGCTTGATATACCAAGGTCACTTGCTAGGGAGTGTTTGTTTAATATACCTCCGATCCGTCCAGCACATAAGCGCATGAAGCGCTGAAATAAGCTAAGGTCTTTGAGCCTAATCAGTTGCGAGAGGTCGCGCTCAAGATAAGTTTGAGTGTAGGCTCGGTAAGCTTTGTAAGGATTGAGATCGGCAATATGAATACGCGGATACGAACCTGCAATTAACCATTGATTAACTTCAACCCAATTTGGATGGAGCTTGTATAGCTCTTGGTAGCTACAAGGTAGTAGTTGTAAAAAGGTGGTTCTACCGGCTAGAGATTGGCTGATTTCCTGCTTGAGTTGTAATTGATGGCTGCCGGTTAAAATGAAGTGACCAGGTTGATTGTTTTCGTCAACGATTGCTTGTAGATAAGACAATAGCTGCGGTACTCGCTGAATTTCGTCCAATATCGCTCCTGCTGGATAGTTCGCTAGGAAGGCTCTGGGGTCTTCAGTGGCGTACACTCTGATATCTGGATCTTCGAGTGAAACATAAGTTTTGTCTGGGAAGGTCATTTTAACCAGTGTTGTTTTACCAGACTGCCTTGGCCCCACTACTGTGATGACTGGATACTGCTGTGCCAGTGTCTCTAGCTCTGAGGTGATGTGTCTTTCAATCATGAGTAAAGGCTAAGCGATGATTGGACAATTTTCAAGTCCAACTGTAAAATTGTCCAGATATAATATCTTATATTTCTTATCAATAGGTTAGCTGAAGAAAAAGGGGTTTTAGAATGATTAATCAAAGTCTATCTAGTTATCCCTAAATTGTAGATACATCAGCCTGCAAGCTGGTTTCATTAAGCAGCAGTCATCGACTCGAGCTTTTGCGGCACCAGACGACGAACAAACACCCAGGCCGTCGCGATAAGGGAGCTGAAGTCGGTATATAAATACAACAACCTTACTTTCTAAAACTTAATCAGAGTCTGTTCATGAAGAGAGAAGGAGTGTCAGGTGTTGCAGTGCTTGCACTATCGGATATCACTTACCACTTTAATCTGCTTGCCAGCAAACCCAATGCCGATCTTAATGATGTTGCTAACGTCTTGTTGCTGGAGTTCTTTCACATAATCCTTCGCACTGATTTGCTGTAAGGCTTGCTTGGCGGTGGCCTCGAGTTGTGCTTCACTGTCGGCGACTTTAAATTCAAACACAATGCCGTTTTCAGTTTTATCAGTTGGGATGAGCATGGTATCAAACAACCCTTTGCCTGACTCGCGGTTTGACTTGATGGTGTAGCGATCGCGTAAACCAACGACCAGGCCTAGCATCAAACCATGATAAAAGCGTTCGCCGTTTTTCTTATCAACATCGCGAAAACTAAAGCTATCTTCAATCATCAGTTGTAGATTTTCGGCAAACGCCTCAATGTCGCCAGTGGTCAGCTGAGTGAGCAGCTGCTTATACCAAACGATACCGCGTTTTTCCGATAGCCAACTAGTGATAGTGGAGCGGTAAAACGCCAGTACTTCTTGATTCGGAATGTGTAATTCACACAACAAATATTGATCTTCAGGAGTAAGGTTAGACGCCTTGAGGTAGCCTGACATCAACAATAGGGTCCAGAGTGCGGTTTGATTTGTCTCCAGTTGATCAAAGATCACGTGCTCATCGATCAGTTCCCGGATGGATTGGCCCGCCATCAAGCGCTCGAGTTTGGCTTGAATGGGCGGGGTTGCTTCAATCATTAGAGTTTTAATCAGTTCATTGCCACTAGTGTTGATCCAATAGGGTATTAGTTGACCTGACTCGGCAACACAGTTGATGATCGACCATGGGTTATAGACTAACTGATCACCAAAACTGTAACTGTTATACCAGCTTTTGATGGCAGTGCGGTCAACTGTCAAATTCGCTTTCGTGAGTAGCTCATCCACTTCCGGTTCGGTAAAGCCAAAGTAGCTGGCATACTTATCATGCAAGATCGAATAGACTTTCACATTATTCAAGCCAGAAAAGATATTTTCTTTAGCGACGCGTAAAATGCCAGTTAACACCCCTTTGGCCAGATACGAGTTATCTTTCAGGGCAGCAGAAAATAGATTACGGAAAAATGAAATGGCTTCTTGATAATAGCCACTGCTATAGGCATGCAAAATTGGTGCATCATATTCATCGATCAGCAACACCACTGGTTTGTCGTAGTAAATGTTGAGGTATTCGGTTAAATTAACGAGCGCATCAGCGAGATCAGTTTCAGAGCCTTTTTGGGCAATAATTTTCTGTACAAAGCGTTGTTTGTTATGGCTAATTTTTTCTGAACAAAGCACAGTTTCAAATTTCTCATATAATTTTGACAGCACCGAGCTCACTTTTTCTAGGCACTTGCTGAAATTATCACGCTTCACATCTTTGAAACTCAGCGAAATAACCGGGTATTGGCCTTGGTGTTCTTGAATGGTTTGTGGATGATTTTCGATCTTGAGGCCCTCAAACAGTGCCTTTGTCAGCTTGCCATCAACTTCAGCACTCAAAAAATGCTGGAGCATGGATAGATTGATAGTCTTACCGAAGCGGCGGGGCCTGGTGAGGACAATGACATCAGCCCCATCGTTTATGACTTCACGGATCAACAATGACTTATCAACATAGAGATAAGGCTGCTTGTCATCTGAACGATACTCAATTAATTTCCTAAAGTTACTGACACCAACCGGTACTTGCATGTGATTTGTTTCCGCCCTTCAAACGATAGTGTCGAATGATAGCACTAAGTCATGACAGAGGCATAGCTCAGGGTGGGGTGCCGCAGTCGCGGATTATTCGATAATTCAAGCTTGCACTTCGGGTCGAGGTCCGTGCGTGCTCTGTCTTGCAGCAGAGTTTTATCGTGTAAGGAAATAGTGTCAGATGATAAAGACTACAATGCTTGGCAACTATTATTGCGCAAAATAATTGCAAAATTATTATAAACGATATAAGATTTGGGTTCTAATCT
>CAWUKA010000035.1:0-20139 GCA_963922965.1 uncultured Gammaproteobacteria bacterium
AAGAAATTTGTTCCGGTAATAGAAAAAATACGTTTGGTGTTAGGGACCATGCGTGGCTACATTAAGGTTGCCGGCCACACTGACAACCGGCCAATTCAGTCAGATGAATATCGATCCAATTGGGAATTATCCTCTGCCCGTGCTATCACGGTAGTGCATAAATTACTAGAAAATGAGCGGATTCCACGTGCACGTTTTGAGGTGATTGGATATGCAGATACTCGGCCATTGGTGCCGAATGATTCGGAAAAAAATCGTCGTCGCAACCGTCGAGTTGAGATCACAGTAAGTTCAAAACCCTATGAGGTTGACTTGCCGCTACATGAGCAAAGCGAAAAAGCTGCTGAGGTTGTTGATCGTGTTCGCTCAGAGTACGAAGGTTATCAAGAGGCACAAGATAAAAAAAGCGAAGAACAGGATCAAAAGCAGTTACAGTTTAACGATATGTTCTGGCCATTTCGCGATGAATAATACTATTTGCTGCCCAGTGCCATCATTGATTCAAGTATTAGAAAAGTGATTATCAATAGTGCTTTCTATTTCTTAAAATTTAACAGCAGAACTTGGATCTAATTTGGATTGAGCCAAGTACGCTAAGTATTTACCGCTAGTTTTCACGAATGAAACTCTGGTATGTCTTTTTCCCTAGGTCGCCACTACTTGCATCGCTAGGCTTGGTTACCACATCAACTGCTCCAGCAGCAAGTGCATCAAGCGTCAATTCAGCGCCAGCGTGGGCATACGAGCTGACAATAATAGTTGGTGTTAGTACTTGTATCATTAGCTTTTTCAAAAAAGTAATGCCATCCATTTTTGGCATATCGATATCTAGCGTGATGATATCTGGTTGTAATCACACGATCAGATCGCGCGCCTCAAAAGGGTCTTTCGCTACACCAACAACAGCAATGCGTGGATTATTGTTTAAGCCATCTATTAAGATTTGGCGTATTAGAGAAGAGTCATCAACACTTAATACTTTAATTTCTTTCCTGCTCATGCTTGTTTCCTATAAATGCCAGCTTGAACGTCCTGCCAATCACTATCGACTTTTCTGATCGATTCGATGACACTTGTAATCAACCAGCCACCATTAGTGGTGTTTTGATAAAGCTAGTTAATCAATTGTTGTTGTAGCTTAGTGTCGAAGTAACACAGCAAGTTACGGCAGAAAATCACATTAAACTTTTTCGTAAATGGCCAAGGCGAGTTAGCAAGATTAAGGCGGCGGAACATACAGTGTTTGCGCAGCTCTGTTTTGATCAACCATTTTTTGCTCGCAATCGGTTCGAAGTACTTATCGACAGTAGCTTGAGCTATCAGCCGAATGGCGTTTTTACTGTAAATGCCTCGTTTACCACTAGCCACCGCTGCATCACTAATATCAGTAGCCAGGAATGATGTGCGTTGCATTGTGGTATCGTAGCTAAGTGCCTCACAAAGTAGTATCAAAAAAGTGTAGGCTTATTCACCTGTTGAGCAAGCTACGCTCAGAGCCGAATATCTGTTTCGTTTGCAAGACTCGGCACAATTAATTTTTTGAAAGTTTCGATTGTGGTTTCTTCACGATAGAAAATAGTATTGAGGTCATAGCTATCAGAAAACTGTTTTAAACGAATGACTAACGATTCTTGTTTCTCTGCTGGAAAGTATAAGCCAGTCTGGGTCTTTAACCATTGGCAGATTGCGCTGAGTGCAGCTGTCTCGCCTGCGTTGGTCGCTGTTTTATTTTTAATGTTAACAACAATGATCTCACTGATATTATTTAATGGCTATAAATTCACAAGTGCTGCATTTGTTAGCTGATTTACTACCTGCAATGTGACACCATTCAACAATTATTTGGGTGAGTTAATTATAGGTAAGATTTGATACGCCACAGGTAAAATAATTGACATAAATCGGTTTGATTGACCTAAATAATCTAATGTTCCCACTAAATATCGTGCTTAGACAGTTATTCTCAGTAATTTCCCCTCAAGTCAGCAATGCAGAATTTTATGAAACCGGATAGTTCTAGGGATATCCCCAATTTGAACAACTTCATTTGTCGACTAATTTGACGGGCTAACTAAGGAGAGGTTTTGTACGCTTTTAGCTTTATGCTTTTCAGCTGCAACGACAAAAAAATCAAAAAATTTTAGACAAGGTGGTCAATGGTGGCTAATTTAGATGCCTCGTGCGCTTATATTTTGGATGATGATAGAACGATATGCGACTCTTTATCTTTTTTGCTAAAGTCTATTGAAATCAGAACCAAGACTTTTCTTCGTGTTGAGGATTTTTTTAGTGCTTTTGAGCACATCGTCCCTGGCTGTGTGTTGCTTGATGTGCGCATGCCGGGTATCAGTGGCTTGCAGGTACAGGAGAGGATAAAGAGTTACCGCTTGCCAGTGCAAGTGGTTTTCATGACTGCTTATCAGGATATCGAGGTTGTCGTGCAGAGTTTGAAGGCAGGTGCAACTGATATCTTGTTTAAACCATTTTGTGAGCAGCGTCTGCTGGATGCGGTACAGCACGCTGTGAGCCAGAGTCGCGCCTTGTACCGGGTTTACCAACGTATAGAGCATTGGCGCGTAAGTTTTAGTACCTTAACGAGTCGTGAGAATGAAGTTTTGCAATGCGTCGTCACCGGCATGTTAAATAAAAACATTTCTTCCACATTGGAAATTTCGACCAAAACTGTTGAGCTGCATCGGGCTAATATTATGAAGAAGACTAAATCAAAAACGTTGGCTGATTTAGTAAAAAAGCACGCGTTGCTTGATGCACTGACAACGTTAACGTCACCGTTTATCTCAAGGAATCAATCGATATCACGCTTAGCTTTGCAATATGACGAAATTTAACGTCATGTGCTGCAAATTTTTGCTAATGCTTGTTCGTCAAGCTTATCCTTATCAACCTTCAAATAGATTTGTTGTTCTGCAGAGCTGATGTTGATGCCAATAACACCGGCTATCTGCCACAGCTGCTGTTGCAGTTGCTTGAGATCTACATCTTGTTGCTGATAGCTAAACTGTCGGGTTGCGTAACGTGGTGGTTCTGTCATAAACCAGGCGACTATAAACCAGCAGGCGCAGGTGCAGGCGGCGTAGAGAAAGACAGTATGTTCGTTGTGCATGCTATACAGTAAACCGCCGATGCTGCCACCAGCAAATACTCCTAAAAACTGCGTGCTTGAATAGACCCCGATGGCAGTCCCTTTGCTGCCAGCAGGTGCTATCTTCGACACCCAAGCTGGAAGGTTGGCTTCAAGTAATGTGAATGCAGTAAAGAAAGCAAATAATGCCAGTCCTAGTGTTAGAGTATTCGATGGTAACAGTGCCATTGCCAATTCGGCTAGGCCAAGGACCACGATTGCAGCGAGAAAGATGATTTTAACGCAGCGTTGCTTCTCTGCGTAGAGCATGAATGGCAGCATAGCGAAAAAAGCGCCGATTAAGGTTGGTAGGTAGAGTTGCCACTGCGCTGATTCAGCTAAGCCGATGTCATGCTGCAATATCATCGGTATCGAAATAAAGCTTGCCGTCAGCAGTGCATGTAAAGTGAAAATGCCGAAATTCAAGCGCAGTAATTCGAAATTAGTGATGACTTGCTTGAGTAACTCAGGTGCAGGTGCAAGGTTGGGATCGAATCGGGCTGCTGTTGGGGTTGGAATCAGCACCATGGCAACTAAACAACCGCAGCCAAGTACTGCTGTTAGCCAGAACATACCATCGATATTGATCCATGCGTGTAGTATCGGTCCGATAACAAGGCTGAGTGTGAATGCGAAACCAATAGTAACGCCAATGATCGCCATGGCTTTACTCCGGTTTTGCTCACCGGTCGAATCGGCAACTAAGGCAATAAGGACACTACCAATCGCACCAGCACCTTGTAAAGTCCGGCCCAGCATGACTGTAAGTATATGTTGACCATTGGCGGCGATAGCACTACCAAGAATAAATAACAATAGGCCAAAGATTATGATAGGCTTACGTCCAAATCGATCAGACAGCATGCCGAATGGAATCTGCAACACAGCCTGACTCAAGCCATAAATACCGAGTGTGATGCCGATGCGTAAGTGCGTTGCCCCCTGCAAAGCATGCGCATAGGGCGTAAAGACTGGTAGTATCATAAACAAGCCAAGCATACGGATGGCAATGATCAGTGCGAGTAAACCAGTAATTTTGAGTTCTTGGCGAGTCATTTGATATTATCCTCTGCTGTTTAATTAATTGGGCGTATTCTAACAGATTGAGCACATGATGAACACTGGTATGAGACAAATATTAATTCGAGGTGCTCGAACTCACAACCTAAAAAATATCAAACTTGGCATTCCGCGCGATCAGTTGATCGTGATCACCGGCTTATCGGGTTCGGGTAAATCATCGTTAGCTTTCGATACCTTGTATGCAGAGGGGCAGCGGCGTTATGTTGAGTCACTCTCTGCCTATGCGCGTCAATTTTTATCGATGATGGAAAAGCCTGAAGTTGATCTTATCGAGGGTTTATCGCCAGCTATCTCTATTGAGCAAAAGTCAACGTCACACAACCCACGCTCGACAGTCGGCACTATCACTGAAATCTATGATTACTTGCGCTTACTTTATGCTCGGGTCGGTGAACCAGAGTGCCCGACCCACGCGATTACTTTGCAAGCGCAAACGGTCAGCCAAATGGTTGATGCGATTTTGAGTTTACCGGCTGATAGCAAAGTGATGCTACTTGCGCCAGTGGTTGAAAATCGTAAAGGTGAGCATGTACAGTTGTTTGCCAACTTACGCAGCCAAGGTTTTATCCGTGCCCGGGTGAATGGTGAGTTAGTTGAGCTTGACCAGCCACCAAAATTAGATCTTCGTAAAAAGCACACCATTGAAGTGGTGGTTGATCGTTTGAAAATTCGGCCCGACATTCAAACCCGGCTCGCAGAGTCATTAGAAACCACATTAGCGCTAACCGATGGTATCGCTCGGGTTACATTTATTGATGACGCCAAGCGAAAAGATTTGATGTTTTCTGCTAAATTTGCTTGTCCAAAGTGCGGCTATAGCTTGCCTGAGCTCGAGCCGCGCCTATTCTCATTCAATAATCCAGTTGGTGCTTGTGAAGCTTGCGACGGCTTAGGGGTCGAACAGTTTTTTGATCCTGAGCTTGTTGTTCATGATGATGAATTAAGTCTAGAGGGTGGTGCGATTCGCGGTTGGGATCGGCGTACAGTTTATTACTTTCATCTCTTATCGTCACTTGCCGATCACTATGGTTTTGCGCTCGACAAATCTTTTAAAAAGCTACCAAAGCGGATCCAGGAGATTATTTTATATGGTAGCGATGATGAGTCGATCCTGTTTCAGTACGTTGCAGAAAGCGGTAAAACCTATACCCGTGAACATCCATTCGAAGGTGTTATTCCTAACATGATGCGCCGTTATCATGAAACCGAATCAAACTTGGTGCGTGATGAGTTAGCCAAATATATGGTGACCCGGCCTTGTGAAGTTTGCCAAGGTGATCGTTTGTGTGAGTCTGCGCGCCATGTGTTTATTGATGGTCTTAGCTTGCCTACCATAACTGCGAAGCCGATCAGCGAGTGTTATGCGTTTTTTCAGCAGCTTGATCTAGACGGTAATCGTGGCGAAATCGCTGCCAAAATCCAAAAAGAGTTAGTCGCTCGGACTGGTTTTTTAGTTAACGTCGGGCTTGACTATCTCAACTTAGCACGTAGCGCCGACACCTTATCTGGTGGCGAGGCGCAGCGCATTCGTTTGGCGAGTCAAATCGGTTCAGGCTTGGTCGGTGTCATGTATATCCTTGACGAGCCCTCCATTGGTTTGCATCAGCGCGATAATCAGCGGTTGCTCGATACCTTGTTTCATCTCCGTGATCTCGGTAACACCGTCATTGTGGTTGAGCATGATGAAGATGCAATTTTAAATGCAGATCATGTCATCGATATGGGGCCGTATGCTGGCGCCCATGGTGGTGAGGTGGTGGCAGAAGGCACGCCGCAGCAAATCATGCAAGCCGCAAACTCATTGACGGCAGATTACTTGAGTGGCCGTAAGCAAATCGTTGTGCCAGAGCGTCGTGTCTCAGCAACTTGTCGTGACCTACTGCAAATTCGCGGTGCGCGCTCGAATAACTTGCAAGCGGTTGATGTTGATATTCCAATTGGTCTCATGACTTGTGTGACTGGTGTTTCCGGCTCAGGCAAGTCGAGCTTGATCAACGATACGTTATATCCTGCTGCAGCTCAGGCGTTGAATGGCATGACCAGCCGTCAACCCGGTCCTTACGATGAACTCAAAGGCTTAGAGTTTTTTGACAAGGTGATTGATATCGATCAAAGCCCAATCGGTCGCACCCCACGCTCAAACCCAGCGACTTATACTGGCATGTTCACTGCGATTCGTGAATTGTTTTCGCAAACTCAAGAGGCGCGCTCGCGTGGCTATAAGCCAGGTCGTTTCAGTTTTAACGTTAAAGGTGGTCGTTGTGAAGCCTGTCAAGGTGATGGTGTGATTCGGGTCGAGATGCATTTCCTCGCTGATGTCTATGTCACTTGCGATGTTTGTAAGGGTAAGCGCTATAACCGCGAGACCTTAGAGGTGCGCTACAAAGGCATGAATATCGATCAAGTGTTATCGATGACGGTGGAGGAAGCCTTAGCATTTTTCTCTGCGGTGCCTGTGATTGCACGTAAGCTGCAAACCTTGATCGATGTCGGTTTGTCTTATGTCCGGCTCGGTCAAAGCGCAACCACCCTATCTGGCGGTGAAGCACAGCGGGTTAAACTTTCTAAGGAGTTATCAAAACGCGATACCGGCAAAACGCTGTATATTCTCGATGAGCCGACTACTGGCCTACACTTTCACGATGTTAATCAGTTGCTGACTGTCTTGCATCGTTTGCGCGATGCCGGTAACACTGTTGTCATCATTGAGCACAATCTCGATGTCATCAAAACCGCTGACTGGATCATCGATCTTGGCCCAGAAGGAGGTGCTGGTGGTGGCCGAGTGTTAGTGGCCGGTACGCCTGAGAAAGTAGCCAAATGTCGACACTCCCACACCGGTCATTTCTTAAAAGCAATCTTAGCTAAGGCCAAACAATAGCAAGTAACCACTGAATCTGTGCAATAGCATTACTTTTAGTAATTATGCTGCCTATTAAAGTCTTAACTACATGATAGTTAAGCTAAACCCTTGATCGATCGAAAATCACCAAAAATAGATTTTTTTTATTCATAATGCTATAATAGTGGTCAATATGGTCAACAGTAGGGCTAAATAATGGTAACAGAAGCGCAGATTGAGCAACAAATTCATCAACGTGAGCAAGCTTTGATAGAGCTAGGTGTGTTAAAGCCTGGTCAGACTGACACCCCAGCAGATCTCGTGACAGCGCAACAGCGATTGCTGCAACATGCTGCTCATGGTACCCCGCACGGGCAACCCACTGATCCACATGGCGAATACGTAGAATTATCGGATTTGCGTGATGATCCAGGCTCACATGGCGATCTGCTGGCTTACCAACTTGCGAGTGAAGATACGACTGGCGCCAATGCAATTGCTGCGGCTAGCCAGTACGATATCAGGGAATACATGAATAGTCCGTTACCTTCGGTATACAAGCTTGCTATGTTGAATGCCATCATGTTCCAGGTTCAGTATTTACAGATGCAGCAGCAGCTCACGCAGCAGTTACAACAGCAGCAGCGAGCTGAATCTATGGAGGCGAGCCAGTCAGCTTTATCTAAGTTTAGCCTGTTTGGTTTATTAGGTTTGCTGTTTAAGAGTAGCTCTGGTCAAGCCGAGCAGGTACTGCGACAGCAAGTTGAAGCATTTAACGAAGCAATGGCACATACTACTGGGTTGGATGTGGCGACGCCGATTTATTTTGATAATGAAGCTGCCCTTCAGCACTATGTTGAAATTGCTGAGCTTATTGGTTATGTTTTTGTGGCCACCGCCGGCACGATTCAAGCAGCGGTAGCGACCCAACAAGCTGAGCAAATAGCAACAGCGGTTGAAAACGCCAGTTTGAGTTTAGTTGATGGTGTTGAAGGCTTACGTGCTGAGTTAGTCGACCATGCTGAAGCGGCTTATGTTGCAGCCGACCGTTTTACGACAAGTATTCACCACGTTTTGAATTCTGAATTAGGCACTGAATTAGACGCTGATGCTAAGTCAGTACTAACTGAAGCTGCTGCAGCGTCACCTAGCCAGGTTGCCAAGCGTTTGGCACTGGTGCAAGAGCTGACGGTTGCAAGGCATATCGAGCCAGCGAGTTTATTCGAGTTAAAGCCAGGCCCAAGCTTGCGTCAGCAACTACAAGCTGACTTGCAGGCAAGCGGTGTTGAACCGAGTCAAGAGACTGATTTTAGTATCTCAGAAGCCGATGCGATTGAAGCATTGGCGCGGCGCTTGTTGACCAAGCGACCGGAGCTGCAGCGCTCAGAGGAAGCATACACGTACAAGCAAGATGCTTTACGCCAAGCTGAAGAAAGCTTGCAATTACAACGCCAGAATTATAAACGGGCGCAGAGCCAGCATGTAGATGCTGCTGCACCTGAATTGATTGTCGCTAGGGATGCGATGATGGCTGCAGCGATTCATCGTAATCAAGTACAAGAGCAGCTAGCAATGGTTGGTGAAATGTCACCAGCACGGCGTTGTGCAACAGAGTTATTGCGCAGGAGTCACGATGCAACCACTGAGCCGCCGCCAGCTCTGTCGCTTGCTGCACTCAGAGTGATGCGTGCTAATAAGGTTGTTACTGCTTTACAACCCGAGCCAGAGAGTGACTTGGCAAATCGGCAGCAAGAAGCACAACGTCTACAGCAAGCCGCGTTTGATGTGCACCAGCATGCGCGTGAAGTCTGGGCTGCAAAATCAGAACTGCTACAAGCAGCCTGCGATCAGCAGGCATTGGCACCAGAGCAACAACAAAGCGCCGCTTCAGGAGCACCAACACCATTTGCATTTAAGCCGCATCCAACTATTCGGTCTATAAAAGATTCAGAGTCCAGAGCGTCGTTAGAAGGAGAGCGACTAAACCAGAACAGCGGACAGGGGCCACACGCGCCGCCAAATCCATTTGATACCAAGCCGACGCCTAATGCCTGATTGGCTACGCTGTCTCAAATGAATGCTAACTGGTGTGTTAACTACGGGTGCCAATACCGCGATATAGTAACCACCAACACATAGCATAAAGCGCTGCGCACAAGCCAATCAGTAACGCTATCGCAAACTTAATATTGATATCACTGATGCCGAGCATGCTAAAGCGAAACGCGTCGACAATGTAAAGGATCGGGTTAGCTTTCGAGATCAATTGCCAAGTCGGACTTAAGTTGTGTACTGAAACAAATACACCGCCGAGGTAAGTCAGCGGCGTTAACACAAAAGTCGGTATGATCGAAATGTCATCAAATTTTTTGGCAAACACCGCATTAAATAACCCTGCTAGTGAAAAGCTAATGCTAGTGAGTAGCACCACCAGTAGCATTAACCACGGGTGGGAAATCGGTACGTGTACAAAGATCAGTGCAATCACATAAACGATCAGACCAATCATGCATGAACGCACTACTCCACCCGCGAGATAGCCGAGCATGATCACTGAAGTGGTTGCCGGTGAAATCAGTAGCTCTTCAACTGACTTACTGAATTTAGCGCCGAAAAACGAGGATGACACATTCATATACGCATTGTTGATCACGGCCATCATGATTAAGCCGGGGGCGATGTACTGCACATATGGTACTGCACGCATATCACCGACTCGACTCCCGATAAATTGACCAAAAATCGTGAAGTAGAGTGACATCGTGATCACAGGTGGTAGCAGTGTTTGTGGCCAAATCCGAAAAATACGTGATACTTCTTTGCGAGCTAGGGTGAGAAACGCGATCCATTGTATTTGACAATTATTCATGAGTAATCCTTTGTAAAAATAATTCTTCCAGACGATTGGTTTTGTTGCGCATGGAGCGAATTTGGATCGCCTGCTGTTGAAACAAATCAAATAAAGTATTCAGTCGTTGCTCACCGGCAATAGTGACTGCGATCGAACCTTCATCAATAATGTCGTAATGAAAGCCGGGTAGGTTGACTTCCATCATCGGTTTTTCAGTGTCAAAAATAATGGTTTGCTGATTGAGTCGGGATAGTAAATTTGCGATTGAGGTGTTTTCAACAATTTTGCCTTGATTAATAATGGCGACGTTGCGACATAAGCTTTCCGCTTCTTCGAGATAGTGGGTGGTTAAAATAATCGTTCTACCATCAGCATTGAGGGTTTGTAAGAATTGCCACATCGAACGGCGTAGTTCAATGTCAACGCCGGCGGTCGGCTCATCGAGGATCAACACTTCCGGCTCATGAGTGAGTGCGCGGGCGATCATTAAGCGCCGCTTCATACCACCCGACAGCTTAAGCGCGCTTTCGTGGCGCTTGTGCCAGAGACCGAGCTGTTTTAAGTAGGTTTCGCAACGTGCTAAGGCAAGTTTGCGGCTAACGCCATAGTAACCGGCTTGATTGACGATAATTTGTTCCACCGGCTCAAAGGGGTGGAAATTAAATTCTTGCGGGACTAGGCCAATGTGAGATTTGACCAAATGTGGGCTTCGGTCTAAGTCATCCCCAAGCACGCTGACTTGACCCGAGGTCTTATTGACAAGGCCGGCGATAATACCAATGGTGGTCGACTTGCCAGCACCGTTAGCACCGAGCAAGGCAAAAAAGTCACCTCGCTGGATCGATAAATTAATGCCACTGAGGGCGCTGACATTGCCGGGATAGGTTTTATACAAGTCAGTTATTTCTAAGGCAGTTGCAGTCATTGTGGTTTCCTTCCTGAGTAGAGCTACTTAATAAAGCCATTGCTGATTTTTTTCAAGCGTTCAGACAAAAGAATTTAACATTCGATCATGGCAGGTGCTGGATTATCTCGGTATCATAGTCATTTTAGGAGTCTAAGTGACAAGAGGATGCTTAATGCCAATTGCAATGACGTTACCTGATGCCAGCAAAGCCATTCAAATCGCTGGACCCGCGGGGATATTGGAGTGTCTATTCGACAAAGCGCCTGTGCCAAGCGATAAAGTCGCTGTGGTTTGTCACCCGCATCCGCAGTACGGCGGCACCATGCACAACAAAGTGGTGTATACCCTTGCTCGTTTATTAAATAGCCGTGGTTATGATGTGATTCGCTTCAATTACCGTGGTGTCGGTCGAAGTGAGGGTGAGTATGACAATGCGGTGGGTGAGGTAGCTGATGCACTAGCAGTTACTACTTGGCTGAGTCGTGTGGCTCCTAATCGAAGCTTAGCTTGTGCTGGTTTTTCGTTTGGTGCTTATATTGCCGCTGCTGTTGCTCATCAGCTGCCACTGCAGTTATTGATTACGGTAGCGCCAGCGGTGACGAATTGTGATTTTAGCAATTTGACTGCGCCGAATTGCTCGTGGCTGATTGTGATGGATGAGGATGACGATATCGTTGAGCCAGCTGCAGTCTTTGACTGGGTTGCTAATTTGACTGTGTCGCATCAACTCATTAAAACTTCCGGTGCCGGACATTTTTTTCATGGTCGTTTATCTGAATTACGGCAACTGATTGAGGCAGGGCTTGATGCAAGCGCGAACTAAAGGATTGCAATGACACAAGTGATAGTCGTTGGGGCTGGTTTAGGTGGGATCGCTGCTGCGTTGCGACTGCGCACGCGCGGTTATCAGGTAACTGTGGTTGAGCGCAATGCTGATATTGGTGGTCGTGCTGCAGTTATCAAGCGCGAAGGTTATACATTTGATGCTGGCCCAACAGTGGTGACTGCGCCATTTTTATTTGCCGAATTGTTTCAATTATTCGATAAAGATATCAATGACTATGTGGTGTTAAAGCCACTGTCGACTTGGTATCGGTTTATTTTTTCTGATGGTGGCCATTTTGATTATGGCGGCTCAGAGCAAGCGATTTACGCTGAAGTGTCGCGAGTCAGTCCAACTGACCTGGCAGGTTACAAACGCATGCTAGATTTTTCTCGGCGTACCTTTGATAAAGCTTTTATTGAGCTTGCTGCTGTGCCATTCGCATCGCTGTGGAAATTCATTACTTTGCTGCCAACTTTTTTTCGTTTACGCTTGCATCGTTCGGTGTTTGCGATGACCAAGCGTTTTATCAAGCACCCTCAATTACGTAAAGTCTTTAGTATGCAGCCTCTGTTGGTTGGTGGCAATCCGTTGCGCACCACTGCTGCTTATCACATGATTCACTATCTCGAGCACAAATGGGGTGTGCATTATCCACAAGGTGGCGTTGCTGCATTAATAGCAGCATTGAAAAGGTTGATGCTAGAACAAGGTATTGAGCTTTGTTTGCAGGCAACAGTTACTGAAATCATTGTTCGTAATAAACAGATTTGCGGCGTACGTCTGGCTGATGGCCGCTTGTTTGAGGCACCGATTGTGATCGCGAACGCTGATGCGCCGTATCTATACCGTCATTTGCTCAAACCAAGCTGGCTCGATCGAATGCTGCTGAAACGTTGGCGTTATTCGATGGGGGTGTTTATTTGTTATTTTGGTACCCGACGTCAGTACCCAGATGTGCAGCAACATACCGTGGTGTTATGTGATCGTTATCAAGCTGCGTTACGCGATATTTTTCAACGCAAAGTATTGGCTGATGAAATGAGTATCTATTTGCATCGACCAACCGCCACCGATCCAAGCTTGGCACCGCCCGGTTGTGATGGCTTTTATGCCTTGGTGCCAGTGCCAAATTTACAAGCCGATATCGATTGGCAGCAGACTGGGCCACTATTTCGGGATCGTTTGCTACAAGAACTCGAACGATTAGTGTTGCCGGATTTGCGTGCATGTATTACGACAGAATCGTTCGTGACACCGCAACATTTTGCCGAACGCTATTTAAGTTTGTTTGGTACTGGCTTTTCAATTCAGCCATTACTGTCGCAGTCAATTTGTTTTCGATTTCATAATCGCAGTAAGATAGCAGGCTTATATTTAGTCGGGGCAGGGACTCACCCAGGTGCAGGTATGCCAGGAGTGTTATCGTCAGCAAAAGTGCTTGAGCATTTTTTCGAGCCGATTACAGCGGTGTAGTAGTGTTATGTATTTTCATGATGATAAATACAAACTACTTGCCGCTAACAGTAAAACCTTTGCTTGGGCCGGATTTTTTCTACCGCGTGCATTATTACACGATGCTGCCATTGCTTATCATTTTTGTCGCTGCTTGGATGACGCGGTTGACTTAGCTGACAGTGAACAAGCAGCATTGAGTGCTATCACTGCACTGCAGCAAGATTGGCAGCAAGGCGCGGCTTGGTTGCAAGACTTTCAAGCCTTAACTCAGCGTGTCTTCATACCCACCAATGTAATCGACGAATTATTTGCTGGAGTAGCGAGTGATGTTGGTCCGGTGCGGCTTGCTAACGAGCAGGCGTTATTGCGTTACTGCTACCGTGTTGCCGGTACAGTTGGGTTAATGATGAGTCGGATTTTTGGTATCACCGCTAAGCGTGCGGTGCCGTTTGCGATTGACTTGGGTATTGCGTTGCAATTGACGAATATTGCGCGAGATATTGTTGAAGATGCCGAGCAGGACAAAGTCTATTTGCCAGCAACATGGTTGCCGCAGCTTTCACAAGCTAGTGACTTGTTACAATTGCAGCATCGTGCCAAGGTGAATCTTGCTATCAGTCGCTTAGTTAGCCTTGCTGAGCGTTACTATTATAGTGCTGATCAAGCGTTGTCCGAGTTGCCAGGTACGGCTGGTTTTGGTCAGTTGCGGGTGCGGTTTGCAATTATGACCATGAGTCGTTTATATGCTGCGATCGGGCGTAAAATCGCAGCCAATGTTGAGCTGATATGGCAAGGTCGGGTTTATGTCACGTCAGCAGAAAAAGCCTACTTAACTTTGTTGACGCTGCGTGGCTTTTTACGTCTGTTACCGTGGTTGGGTTGCAACCCTGATTTACAGCATCACTCTCAATTGCATCAAGAATTGGTTGGTTTGCCGTTCATTGGTGTTGCAGAGGTTTAGCACTCAGCTTGTCTATCCCGTTCGAAGTTTGCGAATTGTTGTTCTAGCTGCCAAGCGAGGGCAGCTTTTTCATTCGCAGCTAAGTACGCGCGACACTTTACACTCAGTGCATGTCCTACCTGATCCTTGCGGCACACTTTAACGAGTTTGTCGCGTTGCCAGATGCCATTCCCTGGTAAGAAACTGTATTCAATGCTATTGCGTGCGATCTGTTTCAATTCGGCGTAGTTGAGTTGGTGGCTGCGTACGGCTAGCAGGTACTCATCAGTTAAGTCGAGGTGCATAATGCCAGGATCATCAGTTGAGAGTACCACCGGTACGTGATAGTTGAGGTAAGTGCGCAGCGGGTGGTTATGTCCAGCGATACCAGTTAATCGCGCATTGCTGCTCAAATTCACTTCGACTGCAAGTTGATGTTTTGCCATGTGTTGTAGGGTTTGTTCATGCAGGTCTTCTTGTAAGATATCAGTGCCATGACCAATTCGATCTGCTTTCGCAATTTGCACTGCTTGCCGGATGTGATTGCGTAGTGCAGTAGCTGGCACTAAGTCAGGACTGAGTTCGCCGGCATGTAAGCTTACTTTTAAGGTTGGATAAATGTGTTTGAAGTAAGCCACCATCTGCATGTGTTGTTGATATTCATGCAGTGCTTTATGACCGTATTCTTGACTCACTAAATCAATGGCATTGAAACGCGGGTCTTGTTTCGCGAGTTCGGCACCAGTTAATAGTTCGGTGAACACAGTTGGCTGGTCTAAGTTACGTATCGCTGCGTAGCGATAACGAATACTGACGCGGCAGCCTGGCTCAGCATCTTTACCATTGCAGTGCAAGCGGTTTGTTGCTTGTTGCTCTTGAGCATCAAGAGTGCTGCGGATGTTAGCGATAATGTGTTGTAACTTGTGTTGTTGTAGTAACTGTTGCCGCAGTTTATCAAAGTCGCCTTGCCAATTGGTATCAGCAGCTAGTTGATTGACCGCAGCGAGGTTGGTGATAACAATCAATTCGATATAACTCACCTGATTCGCTGCCGCTTGGCGCTTCACTTCAGCGATAATTTCGCCACTGTGGTGTGCCACCAGTGCAGCTGTCTTGGTGAAAATGCCATAGAACTTAGTGTCATTGTGACTACCTTTGCGAAACGGTTCGTATATTGACCATGATTTAACTAGTTCAGCAAAGATGGCAGGATTAGTTGCCAGCGCCTGCTGTAGCTGGAATGCAGGTGGGCAGTAGGGCCTCGGTAGGACGCTGGCTTTGTCAGGCAGCATACAGAGACCATCATCGCTGGCGTACAGCAGTAGATTTTCGGCGAAACTAGCGCCGTCTAAGTGATTGTGCAATTCGCCACCTTTTGGCATGGCGCGCAGGAAGGCGGCTAAGCGTTGTGGGTCTGGAAGAGTCTGTTCGAAGTAACAGGAGGTGTTAGATTTAGCCTGCAGTAGCGATGGCAGTAAGCACAATACTACTAAAAAGTGTCTACAATACATTACGTTCTCATACAAAAATGGTAGTCTAACAATCGATAAACCTACTCGCAACTATTTTATTGAGAATGATTCTCAACTGTATTGACAACGGTTCGCGCTAAGCGTTAGTCTGCACCATTAGCGACAAGTCATTGGCAAAAACACTTATGATACAACTAGCCGAATTAAAAATTGGTGAAAGCGCCCGTATCAAAGCGCTGAAGCCTGATAACGATGTTGGCTACCGCCATCGCTTGCTGACCTTGGGCTTGATTCCGGGCACTGAAGTTCAATTGCTTAAAGTTGCACCATTCGGTGATCCAGTTGAAATCAGCGTGCGCGGTTCTGCTCTGGTTTTGCGTAAGGCAGAAGCTAGCCTGTTGGAGTTAGAGGTCATTGATCATGAAGACTAAGCTTGCTCTAGTCGGTAATCCGAACAGCGGCAAATCCACCTTATTCAATGCCCTCACTGGTGCTCAACAACAGGTAGGCAATTGGTCAGGTGTCACCGTTGAGCAAAAGCAAGGTGAATTCACCCATGCTAAGCATGTTTACACGCTGATAGACTTACCAGGTATTTATTCGCTATCCATGCATACAGAGATGGCGCTTGATGAAAAAATTGCTTGCCAATTTCTATTTACCAACCCGGTCGATGTTATCGTCAATGTCGTTAATGCTAGCCAACTCGAGCGCCACCTGTATTTGACTTTGCAGTTGCTCGAGCTCAACGTGCCGGTCGTTATCGCGCTCAATATGACCGATGTTGCTGCTGCACAACAACGGCAGGTCGATGCTCGGCAGTTGAGTCGCGAGCTCGGTTGCACCGTCATCGATTTGCAGGCGCACCGTGGTTTAGGCATCGATAACTTAACCGAGGCCATCACAGCTAGCCAGGCTGATCCAGTACAAGCGTTGAGTAGACAAACCAATGTTAGTTACCCTGATGCGATTATTGCTGCTTGTGACACCATTGCCGCTGCGGTCACTTTGCCACAGCCACAATTAGCTGCAACCACCTTAGGTATGCAGTTGCTGGAAAACCACCAGCCAGCACTGCTACAAACTGATGCTGGTTTAGTGCAGGTTGTGACTCATGAGCGCGCTGCAATACAGCGCGTAACTGGCGAGGAAGTTGACCTTTTGATCGCCAGTGCTCGCTACCAAGCTGCAAGCGATATTACTGCAAAAGTTCAGCAGCGCCAGCAAAGCCAGACCTGGACTGAGCGCATTGACCAAGTGGTGTTGCATCGTTTTTGGGGTGTGCCGATATTTTTCGTGGTCATTTATGCTGTATTCTTTTTCTCTATTAATGTTGGTGGCGCACTACAAGATTTTTTTGATATCACTGGGCAGAGCTTATTCGTTGATGGTGTAGCCCACTTGCTTTACATCTTGCATGCGCCGAATTGGCTCATTGCTTTGTTGGCTTGTGGTGTCGGGATCGGCATTACCACCACCCTCACTTTCGTGCCGGTGATGGCTGCGCTATTTTTCTCACTCGCGTTGTTAGAAACTTCTGGTTACATGGCACGTGCAGCGTTTGTCATGGACCGAGTCATGGTCACGATTGGCTTGCCAGGTAAAGCATTTGTGCCGTTAATTGTTGGTTTTGGTTGTAACGTACCAGCGATTATGGGTACCCGAACCTTAGAGCATTACCGCGACCGCATCCTTGCTGCTATCATGTCACCGTTTATGTCTTGTGGTGCGCGTCTCGCGATTTATGTGATTTTTGCTGCTGCATTTTTTCCAGCAAATGGCGCTAATATTATTTTTTCACTTTATTTGGTTGGTATTGGCATTGCAGTATTAACCGGCTGGGTGTTGCGTAAAACCCTGCTCCAGGGCGAGTCATCACGCTTGATTATGGAATTGCCGGCTTACCACGCTCCGCATCTGGGTATGCTTGCTCGCGAAGCCGGCCAGCGTCTCTATGGTTTCGTCACTCGTGCAGGGCGTGTTATTCTCGTGGTTTGTGTTTTACTTGCTAGTTTGAATGCATTGCAGCTACCTACCGCGGAACCTATGTCGTTACTAGCTTTTCTCGGTCATCAGTTAACGCCAATTTTTGTCCCTATGGGAATCAGTACTGATAATTGGCCAGCGACCGTGAGTATCTTAACTGGCACCTTGGCTAAAGAAGTGGTTATTGCGACACTAAATTCGCTGTACGGTCAAGTTGATCAGCTGCAATTTTTGCATGCCCAGCAATTTCACTTTATAGCCAGTTTGCAGGCAGCGTTAGCCTCGATTGCTGATAATTTTCACAGTTTGCAGCAAGCATTATTCAATCCAGTTGCTGCGAGTGCACCGAACGAAACAATGACTATTTCTGCCTACCGTCAGATGCAGCAGCATTTTGCTGGTCCTGTCGCTGCCTATGCGTATTTACTATTTGTGCTACTCTATTCGCCTTGTGTGACCGCGATTGCCGCAATTTGGCGCGAGCTGGGCCGTGCCTGGGCCATCTTCTCGGTGTTATGGTCAACTGTCATTGCCTATGGTACGGCGGTTATTTTTTATCAGTTGATGACGTTTCAGCAACATCCGCTTGTTACTTTGGTTTGGATTGCTGGCTTGGCGCTGTTGCTAACAGCAGCAGTTACCGTCATGCGGCGCTATTGCCGTGATACTGGCCCTACCCGCTCTGTCGTCGAGATTGCGATACCGATTTCAAGCATCAAGCCACGCTCTGCACTATAATTATTACCCTGTAAATGCTCGGATTCAGCTACACTTTAACAGACGCTTTTGCTTGCTTATTGGGTGTGCTAGTGTCAGTCAATGCTTGGCGCGAATTTTGAAGCAATTATGGTAAAGGCAGCCCTCTTATGAGAAAGACGTTTAATATCAGTAAGTTGTATTTTTACAGCTTTGTTGGTGGCGTCTGACACCCGATCACAAAAGGATAAGATAGATGAGTGATGATGAACAAATCAACCTGGATACGGTCAGCGATGATGACGATAATTTTCCAATGCCAACTGAAGCGCAGCTCGCGGCCGCTGCATCTGATAGCACATATCTACAACAGCAAGCTGACTGGCAACTGCTCGCGACCGATGAAGCTAGCCAAGAGGAATTCGTCGAGCAGTTGCAAGAAAAAGTGGTGCAGCGCCCGATTTCAGCCGATGACATTGATTATTTACTATCACGGCATCCGTATCTCACCATTATTGATCCGCACCAAGCCGGCTATACTGGCCGCACTGAGCGTGTAACTGGTCGTTTGAACAGCGGATGGTTGATCCATGATGAAGGCAGTTATATTGCGCTAACTCCCGGCACACTACGCTACGGCGTACATCAAGCTGACCTTGAGCAATCTGCGGCGGATGAGGGCGAGGGTGGCATCGGCACTCTCGAGGGGCAAGCCATGCAAAGTGTCTGGGAATTGATCGATATCGTTCGTTTTCGTTGGGATGCTGTACAAATCATTGATGGTAATCATTTGACGCAACGGAATTTTTGGATTGTGGCGAAAGCACTTGGTGTACCTCTCTCTGGCTATGCTGCCAATGAGACTGATGATTTAATTTATCGCCATCTTGACGAAAAAGGTGTGCTTAGCCACAATCTCAGCAAGCGTGCTAACAAACAACCGAGTTTGAATAAATAGTTTAGTACTTAGGCCCATTGCGAGCGATTCAGTTGCGTGGCAACCCAACAATGCAAACCATAAACTAGCACTGATCATAGTCTCAAGCACGGCATGAACTAAACTGCTAGCTGTGCAAATCCGATTAAACAGTCATTACAGCGCTAGCCCCTCACTCAACCAGCGCGCATAGCGGTAGATGGCGGTGTTGGTGTACCACCAAGGCCATCTGGCCCGATTACTGTATCTTTTTGCCAATCAGTCAGTAGCCGTGCCGGTGAGTTTTCACCGCTAGCAACTGCTGCTGTCATCAATAGATGAATGGTTTGCGAAAATTGCGCTAACAATTGTGTTGCCTTTGTAGGATCAGATTCTGCAAAATATTGTAGTTGTTGCTGCTTGCCAAGGGCTTGCATTAGCTGCTGGCGGCTTGCTGTCTCTTGTTCGATAATGATTTTCTGAGCTGAATCACCTAACAAGACAAATAATGCTGATCGTTCATCAGTGCTAGTTGCGGTGTCGTAAAGCGTCTTTTGTTGATCCAGGTCAAGATCGCAGACAAGTTCTCGTTGCCTGTCTGGGCTGAGATCAGTTGTTTGTAAAATTTTATATTGAGTGTTAGCGTCTAGATTTTTGAATTGGATTGCTTGTTCGGCTGGGTTTAGATGTTGGAAATTTTCGACTTTGCCGTCCTCATTTAAGTCTGAGTATCGTGCTGCTTTGCTTTCATCACTCAAGGCATGGAATAATTGATTTTGTTTTGCCGGCTCAAGTTCACCAAATACTGTTTTTTGGGTCTGCTTTAAACCATCAGTTTCACCTTTCAGCTTATTAAGTTCACCAAGTTGATGCTCCAGCACACGGATACGCGTGGTGAGCTCGGATAGTTCTTTTTTCGCCTGTGCGCGTTGCTCGTCGTGTTTGAAGTAGTGTGCGATACCAGTACGTGGTACGTTAAGTTGAGCTTCAAGTGCTGTTTTGCGAGCAGTAACATGATTTTTT
>CAWUKA010000036.1:0-19622 GCA_963922965.1 uncultured Gammaproteobacteria bacterium
AACAGGGGTCCAGCTCGGCAACGTGGGTGGTGGGTCTCGGTTGTCTATGGATACGGGGTCAGGAGCAACTGAGCAAGCAGAGGACCCGGGGGCAGCGCACGGTGGTGGTGTGACACCCTCCTAATCTCAGTGATAATCTGCCTGACGACAAGGGTAGTGCTATCAATCAATCGCAACAGTGTTATGCAACCGGAGGTGAGATGGAGCAACCAACAGAGCAAGTAGCACAGTCATCGACACGAGGCGCTTCAATCAGTGGCATCTAGGTTGGTGGTGTTGGCCGTAATGTGACGATTCAGGCCAATACGACATCGCAGTTTATCCAGTACCTCCAGGGCGCACCGGCTGCGTTAATCGGGGGAACATCATGCAACCATCGCTGATTACCTGCGTCACCAATACCTGCAACACGCAAAGAGTCAATTCCGCTCGATGAGATTTTTGTCAATCCCGTGATCGTGGAGGAAGCAGAACAGCAGCCTAAAGAGCGAGTCGCTGGAAGCGCTGCTGAAGATGCCCAGTCTGGTGAGACAGCCTCTTTGGGGATATGGGGATATTGCAGCAATACGAAGATATTCACCGCCCGAAACAGCCAATCGATCTGACAAACCTATTTGAACCGCGCGAAAAAGCTGATCAAATCATCGAGCCAAAACGGTTATTGGTGCTCGGTCGGGCGGGGATTGGTAAGACCACGCTGTGCCGTCGCCTTGCTTATCAATGGGCCACCGGTGAATTATGGCGGGATCGGTATGATGAAGCGAGTCCTTTGTTGCTCTATCGTGGTCATGAGAAGCTAATAATTGATAATGTACTTTGTTGGCCTGTGGATGAGTTTTTGAAATTAATACCAAACGAGTGACCGATAGACCTAAAAAATTAATCTGAAATAGAGATTCGACAGCTGACTCAAAACCAAAGTCAATAGTCGAATTTACCACGAATCAACAATTGCCAGGCTGGATCAATGTCTGTGCCGAACTTCTCTACTTCTCTTATTGCAGTTAGACATAAACATACTTTGGTAGCGGTCAAGTGCCTATTAATCAATAGTTTGGTTGTGTCAGTTGAATTGTGTCTGAAGTTGCGTGACAGACTGGAGTCGAACCAAGATAGCTTTAACTCGCAACTCGACATGTTATGTTTGATTGAGTACATGCCGTTAAATAGATCCCTACTGTATTCAGATATCTTGCCAGAGTTATCGTGATTTGAGCATTGTCACAGCGTTATTCTCGCGCCTCGTGAGAGTATCATCCAGCTGCTGAAGCTATCTATGTGATGCTGTGGAATATTGCTTGACTGGATGAGCCCAGCGTTGGCCAACTAAAAGCGAGTAGCTTTTGTAGAAAAAATGCCGTCATCGTGCTAACATGTCGCAAATTTTGCTTTCTGAGTGAGTTCTGAATTGCTATGTACCCAGTTGTTACTTTAGTTGGACGTGAAAATGTTGGTAAATCGACATTATTTAACGTGTTAACCCGCACGCGTGACGCTTTAGTTGCTGACGAACCCGGCTTAACCCGCGATCGGCACTACGGCTATGCTGAGTTTGCAGAGTTGCCTTTTATCGTGGTTGATACTGGTGGTTTAGTCGAGCGGGGCGATGAGATGGTTACTCGTGTTAACGATCAAGTTGCTGAAGCGCTTACTGAGGCAGATGTCATTTTTTTTCTAGTTGATGCTAAAGCCGGCCTGATGCCCTTTGACGAAGTGATTGCCCGACGACTGCGTACACTTGCCAAACCGATTTATTTAATTGTTAATAAAACCGATGGCGCCAAGCAAGAGTATGCGACGCTTGATTTCCATCGCTTTGGTTTCGGTTACTTGCAAGCGATATCTGCAAGCCACAACCGCGGTATCCAAACGCTACTGAACCAAGTTGTCACTGAGCATAAGTCATTATTTACTGCCGCATCAACACTTGAGGTTGATAAACAACGGATTCAACTTGCCATCGTTGGTAAGCCTAACGTTGGTAAATCCACCTTAGTAAACCGTTTGCTCGGTGAAGAGCGTGTGGTAGTGTGTGATAGGCCAGGCACGACACGCGATACTATCGCGGTTGATTTTGATCGTCGTGGCAAACAGTATACCTTGATCGATACTGCTGGCGTACGTCGCCGTAGTAAGGTCAGTCAAGTCGTAGAAAAATTTTCGGTAATTAAAACCTTAAAAGCCATCGAAGCTGCTAATGTGGTTTTGATGATGATCGATGCCCGCGATAATATCAGTGAGCAAGATTTAAAATTACTCAGTCATGTGCTCGAGCGGGGTTGCAGCCTGGTATTTGCCATCAACAAATGGGATGGTATGGCTGAAGATGATAAACAACAAGTCAAGGCTGAGTTAGAGCGGCGGCTACATTTTATCGACTTTGCTGATTTTCATTTTATTTCAGCGTTGCATGGTACTGGTGTCGGCAATATTTTTAAATCAGTTGATGCTGCTTATGCGGCTGCCACAACCGAATTAAAATCATCACATCTAACTGAGTTACTCGAGCGAGCAGTGCAACAACATCAGCCACCATTGGTACAGGGCCGACGGGTAAAATTACGCTTCGCTCATCCAGGTGGTGAAAATCCACCGACCATCATTATTCATGGTAATCAAACTTCACGTTTGCCAGCAGCTTATAAAACCTATCTCATCAATTTTTATCGGCGTGCGTTAAGTTTGGTTGGTACGCCGATCAGGCTGAGCTTTAACACTAGTGATAATCCGTTTGCTGGTCGCCGCAATAAATTAACCCCGCGACAACAACGCAAACGCACTCGGATAGTGAGGCATCGTAAGCGAGATAAAGCTTAGTTTTTTAGTCACAGACTTACTGCTATGCTCGAATACCTGTGATGAGTGCGAGGGCGGATAAGCACTAAAAACTATTAGTTTATTTAAGCGCGGTGACTAGATAACAAGAGTGCTTCTAGTGATTGCCTTTGCTGGGCTGCCACGCGACTGCGTCGTTCGCAGTGGGCTGAGAAAAGTCCAGTTGAAGCGGCTGCTAACGCTTGCTCATAGTGGCCTGAAAAGCAGACAAGCACAGCTTGTTGAATTTTGCTTGAGTTATCATTTCAATGAACAGCAGCGCTTGAATCTAAGACCAGTGCTGTTGAGTGCTTTGAGTTGCTTTTTTCTCTAGTCCACTGCGAGTCGCATCAGCGGTGTGGCAGCCCAGCTGTGTGAGATAAATACGGTGTTATTGGTTTCGCACAAACTATCATTCTATCTAATACAGTGATTAAACTGTCGCGCGGCTACGTCGCTTTTGGTGAGTAGTAGTTGAGCATGGCTTCAACTTAGTGATTGCCTCAGTTAGAGGGCCGCGCGTGAATTATACCCCAAAGCACTACCGCGCTCTATGATTAGCGTGGCGTGTGTAAGGTGGGTGATGGTAGAGAATCATCGGAATCATAACCCTCCTCTCCAGCTGTTGGCCGCCGTCTCAGCGGTTGGCGTTCTGCTGCTTGTTCGGTTGCTTTGTAACTTGGAGGTGGCAAGCTAGAGGTTGCCGGTCTTTGACTGGGTGACCTTGCAGTGGATTGACAGTAGGCGCTTATGCGCGCTCTAAAATACTTATCAGAAAATATGGCCACAGCTGATGTGACGGAGGCGCCAATAAATATATTAGCCTTGGAAGACAAACCAAATACATTGGCAGCAATGGCCGATGAAGCGGAAAGAATAACTATGCAAAACCTGATTACTCTTCCAACGTCTAACTGCCGACGAGGTTGCTGTTGACTGGGTGGTGAATGTTGGTGCGAGCCAACAAGTACTAAATTAGGTTGTACAAAGCTATCAATTTCGACCATTTGACGCTTGATCGCGCCAACCCGTGAGGCAAGCTTATTAAAAGGGTTGGTAGCGCCGGCACAGTACAAATCATCTTGGTTGGTTAGCATTAGCATGCAGTCGTAGCCGAGTGCGACTTGCTTAACGTTGTAGTCGAGAGCGCTGTCGGTCAACTTCACTGTGATAAAATCATTTTGCGTAAAGCTTCGTTCGGACAATCCCAAACTATTAACATGATTATTACCTTTGACTTTGATGACTGCGCGCCCATGCTTGATTATAAGTAGAGCAACCCCATGGCTAGCTGATGAAAACGATTGCAGGGGCGAATCTAAGTTCACTTGAGCAGTTAAGTAGTATGCTTTCCTCTCCTCATCATAGCGCACATGACACAAGCTGTGTGCGCTTACCGTCTTACTTTTAACGACAGCGAATACAGCATCTCTAGCAGACACTAGCTCGATGGGTGGGTAATGATGGGATTGGGTTTGCTTAACGACAATGCTGTTTGTGGGTGGCTCTTGGTGATCTAAGGCATGAATCGAGCCACTCTGGTCGAGGAAGCAAGCCAGTGTTGAGCTTGCCGCGATGCTAATAGTCGTATTCGTGAATGGAGGCAACTCCTCAGCGTACAACTGATATTGTCTAGCCTCTGTCGAGGATGCTGCTGTTTGTTCTGGGGTGTAAAACGTGTTATGTAACCAGCCAAAGCCACTACGCGCTCCGATTGCTAATGCATCTCCTGCGCTAGGTACTGTCACACGAAACAACCGACCATTATCGCTGAGCAAGATCATTCGCTTCGAGCCATCCGCTAGATCAGCAATGCAGAGTTGTTTTATCTCCAAAGGCATATCGAATGGTTGAAACGTGTCAACGAGTGCATGGGTCAAACTATCACCGGAGAAAAACACCTGCCCGGCTGAGGTCGTGATGAGTGTCAATCGCGCGCACATTTGCCGGCAGCATCGGCATGTGAGAAGCATTCATCGATGGGACTGTCTAGCCGTAATGGCGCCAAAAAGTTGAACCCATCTTTGCGCCAGTCTTTGGCTGTATTGCAACTCGTTCCCATTTCTACTCCTAGACACTTAGCCATAAAATCACTCAAAGCTGACCATGCTGTGCAGCAATGATTGATTATTTTAGCAGCATAGTAATTGAATGAAAATTATACATTACACTTGCTAAGAGTCAACGCTATTTTTCCCAGCTAGCCGATGCATGGTAACAAGACGCTGCAGTGTTATTGAGCTGAGATGAGTAAAATTATTGACTGGCTTTGGTGTCTTACAACAGGTAGTGACCCGAATGCCATTTATCTTGACACTCAAAAAATATACGGTTTAGAAGAGCCACTGTTTGATGGACATGCTCGTTCATCTGTTCGGAAATTACCATGTCAAGTGGGTAATCACCTTTGATCAGGGTTTGGATCTGAAAGTGCAGGGGGTGTGCTGCCAGCCACTAACCGAAGCCACCAACATCGCTGTGATTGGCTCGGTACATAAATTTTAGTCCGACGATACTGGGTCAAGTTGATACTGTCTTTGGTAGTTCTTTACGCTAACGTAAAAATCAGATCGAAGTTGTAACGAAACCTCTTGATTTGGCTACCAGATCACCTAGGCTTAATTTTACAAGAGTAAAAAGTAGTGAGCTGATTAATGAATATTGATGCTGCGCTTGAAGCCGTCACCGCACGGTTAAGCATGCTTGAGAGAAAAGTAAAGCCAGCTGATACTGAACAAAGTGGTCGTTTTGTCGCACGCGAATCGCGCAGTCGTTTCGGTTCACTCAGCGCTGCGGAACAGCATGAGTTTGATGTGCTGGCTACTTTACAACGTGAGTTGTATGCACTACGTATTGATTTAACCGAGATTGATATCGAACGCCAACATAGCGAACTGGCTTTTATCGATGCTATACAGGCTATCGAAGCATTGGCTGACGCAGACCCATGGTACATTGATGCTGATGAAGGTTGGTCTGCTGGTGATTCATATCAACAACATTATTATTCAGAGGATGAAGAGAGGTAAGCATGGCCGTTAACACAAACCCACAACAATTAGAAGAAATGGCGCGTGTTGATGCGCTGAGAGATATTACTCGAGAAGAGGTTGCAAGAGTCCTCGCAAATCTGAAAAAAGCACAAACGCAAGCTGCTTGGAGTAGTGTTGACAGTGTTTGCGGATCATTATTTTCCCATCTTGAGCGTTATCAAGCAGATCGCCACCTAGTGAATCCCGTGATAGTTGCTCGCGAGTTAATTGGCATCACCGATAATTTTCCTGCCCAAGCTGAGTTAATTTGTTTGCTAAACGCAGGCATGCTAGAACAGGCGAGTGGTCGGTTGCAAGACATGTATAGCAATATGCTTAACAAGGTAGAGGACGATTCAGATAGCATTGATTCAGAGCTAGCAGACTGTTGTCAGCTTGTAGTTGGTATGCTTGAGCAAGCGCTTGGTGAAGCAAGAGACTTAGCTGAAAATTCCAATAATGAGGCTCAGCAAGGTAATCATTCACCTGACTCACCTACACCATCATCTTAACTCGTTTGTTTTTCAGGCGTCGGCATACTGGTAGGCAAAAACAAACGCGGCTCCACTTTGCTTTGATTCAAGAGTACAGTTAAGTGTAAGTGAGGACCGGTAACGCGACCGGTGGCGCCGACTTCAGCAATAACATCACTTGGTTTAACTTGCTCTCCAACTTTCACCAATGATTTATTCAAGTGACAATACATGCTGATCAAGCCCTGGCCGTGATCGATCAACACAGTATGGCCGGTATAAAAATAATTGCCACTCTCGATCACTCGACCGCTTGCGACAGCATGTACCGGGGTGCCGGTAGCAGCTGCAATATCTAACCCAGTATGGCGTGAACGTAGGGTTTGATTAAAGAAGCGCTGCAAGCCAAACGGACTGCTAATGCGTCCGCTAACTGGCCATTGGAAGTCAGTGTCTGGATTGGCAGTATCATGCCAAGTTGCTAATACCGATTTTAGCTTGCTACGTTCTTGTTTAATCCGGGTTTGGGTTGCCTGATCCGGTGTCACGTAATTCTCATCACTAATGGTGATCGATTCGTGTGGGTATTCGAACGCGATGACTTTAAAGTACTGCTTGCTGGTGTGACCACTATCGTCTTTGGTAACAATAGCATGCTCGCCGGCTGTTAGCGTTAGCGGGATGCCGATTAGTGCAGACCAGTGCCGTGGCTGGCCGACTACCATAACCTTGTGGCGGCTAAAGTTTACGTTTGGCGCTGACTCGCTGTTGGTTTGGAGTGGTACCAAGGCAACTCCACCTGGGATGGCTTGAATTGCGGGTAATTGATGTGCAAAGCTCGCTGCCGATACCAAGCTACAAAATAGGAGCATACCCAAATTAAGTTTTAATCGCTGCAACATGACACACTAGGCTCCCTTGGTTGAGTTGAAGGTTGATTTTATCGTTAACCACAACTTGGTTGCTGGTGTGGATAACGGCATTATCTTGTATGGTAGTCGCGATCGCAAAACCGCGCTCAAGGGTAGCGGCTGGGTTAATGGCAGCAAGTGCTTTGCCGGCGAGTGCTAATCGAGTTTGGTTTTGTTGTTGTACTTGTTGCATAGCGTTAGCTAAGCGGGTTTGACTCGCGTTTACTTTTGCTGCGAGTAACTGTATCTGTTGCTGCGGGTTTTGGCTTAATAATTTGGCGTTGGCAACTACGAGTCGATGCTGCTGTTGCTGCAGGTGCTGGCGTAGACAACGTTGTAAAGTTTGTTCGGCATGATCAAAGCGCTGCACATATTCGAACAATTGCTGTTTAGGGTGGCGTAAGCGCTGCTGCGCGTGACCGAGTAACAGCTGTTTTCGCTGTAGTATGGTATGCATGGCTTGGTAGAGCCGGCTTTGCTGTTGACTCATGTTGCTGAGCAGATCATTGATGTTTGGTGTTGCATGTTCGGCTGCTGCTGTCGGTGTTGCTGCTCGTAAGTCAGCGGCAAAGTCAGCAAGGGTAAAATCGACTTCATGGCCAATACCAGTAATGATTGGGATTTGACAAGCGTGAATCGCACGCACCACGGCCTCATCGTTGAAACACCACAAGTCTTCCAGCGAGCCGCCACCACGTGCGAGTAGCAAGATATCGCAAGCAGCATGTGTCTCAGCGGTTTTTAGTGCTTGTACGATCTCAGTAGCTGCGGTTTTACCTTGTACGGCGGTTGGGTAAATGACTACGGGTATACTGGGCATGCGCCGCTTCAGCGTTGTCAAAATGTCGCGAATCGCTGCGCCAGTACTTGAGGTAATCACGCCAAGGGTGGTTGGCATTGTTGGCACTGCTTGTTTAATATTGCTGGCAAATAATCCTTCCGCGCTGAGTCTCTTTTTTAGGCGTTCAAATTCACGTTGTAAAGCGCCAGCACCGGCGTCGATCATACGCTCGATGATCAGTTGATAATCACCGCGACCTTCGTACAGGCTAACGCTGGCTTTAACCAACACTTCGAGCCCATCAGTCGGTTCAAAATTAATACTATGATTGCGTTGTTTGAACATCGCACACCGCACTTGGGCCTGGTTATCTTTAAGGGTGAAGTAAAGATGGCCAGATTGTGGTCGGGCAAGATTGGAAAGCTCACCTTGGACCCAGATACTGGGGAAGGTCTGTTGCAGCAACTGCTTTGCCTCAGTGTTCAACATTGAGACAGAGTAGACAGCAGTGATGGTTTCATCGAAAACAGTATTGTCAAGCATTGAAAATCATCTACATTTAAAACACGGTTATCGTAACACACTGACCACTTTAGCGGCGAGGGGTAGGATTAAATTACTTATTACTGGCAAATTTAGTGGTTTGGTATTCAATTAAGTAACTAATTTCGGTAAAATACAACTTTATTTGATTTAGGGAGGCGGCGATGAGTGCAAATCAGGATTTAGTCGATTTAATCAAGCGAAATCATGAACTTATCTCGAAATACTATGCTACCACGGCTGCTCTTTCACAACACGCTGGACTATTGGTTGAATTACGTCAAGCCCTTGCCTTTGCTACCACCTTGCTATCCACAGTCGCGCTCGAACCGAGCGAATATGATGCGTTAACTGGTCTGCAAAAAGAAGCATTAGGTCAAGCCGGTAGCAGTCTGGCTGAAGCTTGGACGACACTCGGCAAACACGAAAAGCGGCTTGAAGCTCGTATCAGTAGCCGTAAAGCGTTAATCAATGCCCATCACGCTAAAGCGATGCAGCATGCTAGCCATGGTGAAGTGCACCATAAGCACGACTCAGCCCATGACCATCTTCACAGCGCGCATGCAGCTTTAGAGAGGCTAGAGCGTATTGAACGGCAACACGCGGAGAATGAAGTGCGCGAAGCCCTTGAGTCAGTTGAGTCAATTAGCGAGAAGATGGCCCACGCGCGCCATCACGGTATCTTGGAAGCAATAGCCGAGATTTTTTGCATGCGTCAGGAGTTAGTGCTCGAAGGGATTTTCGAGAGGCATACGCATTTTCTGCGAGAGCTTTTAGATGAATATCTGATTCACCACATGCATTTGTCGATTCATAACAATAAAGATCATAGAGATGAGTTAGCTGAACTGAAAGCGCAGCAGGATGAATCGGAGCATGCTGCACACATAGCTGCACACCACTTAGAGCATAAACAAAAGCATCACAAGGAGCACCACGAGATTGCTCACTTGCTCGCACATCAGCACCTTGTTAAATCGCACTGAGATCAGCATCGCTATCTCTGCTCTGTGACTTACACCTTGTTAATCATTAATCCATGGTGCCGTAACTCATGTCGAGTCCAAATAAAGTCGATATTTTACGTTTACTTAAGCTGTATCGTCAGCTGATCTTATGTCATCTCGAACTCACTAACCTCAATCACGCATTTGCAAAAGATATTCAACTGTTGCGAAATTACTTAGCTTTGTTCGAATATGATTTATGTGAATTTTTACCGCTGAATGATAATAATTTTCGAGATTCAATTCGTAGCACTCAAGCCGAGTTACACGCAAGTTTCAGAGCGCAAAAACGCCATCTCGAAAAATTACATCGCGATACCTTGGCGCATTGCCATCAGATTGATGCCTTGCTGGATGAAAATTATGTTGCTTTTAGTAAAGACTATGCGGTCCATGTATTAGCACCGGAGCAAGCTGGCAAAGCATACGATGAAGAGCTAGTGTTTCAAGCCCTAGGTGAGTGGACAGTGCGTTTACGGGCTTTTTTGGCAACTGAAGGTCATGCTGTTTATCGGCATATGCTTGAGGTTTATCACTACATCAATGAGATTGAAACACATTTGCAATTGAATAATGAGCAGATGCGATTGGTGATGCAACGATTCTGTGAATTGCACGGTGTGAGCGAAGAGCAGCACTGGCAAAATCAGTTTTCTATTTCTAAGCGTAAAACTGAGCACAAACTTGATGAATATCGTGCGCATATTTTGGTGGCGCTGCGCGAAACTCAAGATCTAGCCAATGAGTTGGGCTTGCAGTATGAATTACAACAGCGCAATTGGCTCAGTCAACGGCTAGAAAAGCAACAAGTAGCGCAGCAAGTGAAGCAACAACTACAGTCTGCTTTCACGCCGTACAATGCCTTGACACCTCTGTTCATGAAGCCGAAGCCACTACGATAGTAAGTCAGCTAAATCGGTGTGATTGTTGCTTGTTTAGCTAAGCTAAGAATCCACCCAAATCTCCTACAAACATTGCAAATCTCTTATATACTTAAAGCACTTAGTGTTGTTACTGACTAAATAGTATTGCAAAGGAATGAAATATGTTAGCTACTGAGGCTGTTGTTAATCTTTCTCGCTTTCAATTTGCCCTGACCGCGATGTTTCACTTTTTGTTTGTCCCACTGACGCTTGGCTTGTCGATCATGTTGGCAGTGATGGAAACCGTTTACGTCATGACCAATAAACCGATCTGGCGTGATATGACCAAATTTTGGGGTGCTCTGTTCGGTATTAACTTTGCCATGGGGGTGGCAACTGGCTTGACCATGGAATTTCAATTCGGCACCAACTGGGCCTACTACTCACATTATGTCGGTGATATTTTTGGTGCGCCATTAGCTATCGAAGGTTTGGTGGCATTTTTTCTCGAGGCGACCTTCGTCGGTTTGTTTTTCTTCGGCTGGGATAAATTGTCTCAGGTTCAGCATGCTATGGTGACTTGGTTGGTAGCGCTGGGTACCAATATGTCTGCGTTATGGATCTTGATCGCCAATGGTTGGATGCAACATCCTGTTGGCTCACATTTTGATTATCAAACCATGCGTATGGAGGTCGATAATTTTTATAAAGTGATCTTTAATCCAGTGGCGCAAGCTAAATTTGTCCATACCGTGAGTGCAGGCTATGTCACCGCGGCAGTGTTTGTGTTGGCAATCAGTGCATATTATCTATTGCGTGGTCGTCATCTTGAATTTGCTAAGCGCTCAATGGTAACCGCGTGTGCATTTGGCTTAGCCTCATCGTTATCTGTGGTTGTGCTTGGTGATGAGAGTGGTTATGTCGCTAACGAAAATCAAAAAATGAAACTTGCTGCAATCGAAGCGATGTGGGAGACCGAGCCAGCCCCTGCGGCGTTCACAGTATTTGGATTTCCTGATATAGAACAACAGAAGACTCACTATGCTTTGCACGTGCCTTATTTGCTTGGTCTAATTGCGACACGGTCTTTTAATACGCCAGTTGAAGGAATTAATCAAATTGTTGCGCATAACAAGCAACGCATTAAGCGTGGTGCTAAAGCCTATGCGATACTACAACACTTGCAACAAAATCCAGATAATAATGTCGCAAAAAAACTATTTGACCATTACAAAGCTGACCTCGGCTTTGGTTTATTGTTGAAAAAATATCGCAGTGATGTTGCTAATGCCACTGACGCTGAAATTGAAAAAGCAGCTTGGGATACCGTGCCCAAAAGTATTGCAGCATTATTTTGGGGTTTTCGCTTTATGGTTGGCTTTGGCTTATTTTTTATTTGGCTCTTTAGCTATGGTTTGTATATCTTAGTTAAAAAAGATTTCGATCACCCGCTTTACTTACGAATAGCGTTTTATGCTTTGCCACTGCCATGGATTACTTGTCTACTTGGTTGGTTTGTCGCTGAATATGGTCGCCAACCTTGGGCTATTGAAAGTGTACTACCGACTTTTTTAGGAGTGTCTAATGTGCCGCAGCATTATGTTTGGTTGTCCCTCGCGATGTTTACAGTATTTTATATCACGCTGACGACTGTTGAGATTTTTCTACTGCGTAAAACTATTTTACTCGGTCCTGATGGCTATTTTGAAAAAGAAAAATTACCACGTTGATTGCCGTAATGATAAATGGATTTAACTAGCTAATTGCTTAGCTAACGATGTAACAGGAGTTACCATGATAGACTATGAGGCGCTGCGTATCATCTGGTGGGCATTGATCGGGGTGTTGCTAGCTGGTTTTGCCATTACAGATGGTTTTGATTTTGGTGTTGCAATGCTACTGCCATTCATCGCTAAAGATGATATTGATCGCCGCGTTGTCATCAATACAGTCGCGCCAGTGTGGGAAGGCAATCAGGTTTGGTTTATTTTAGGCGCAGGTGCTATCTTTGCTGCCTGGCCTTATGTATACGCGGTGGCATTTTCTGGCTTTTATTTGGCGATGATGTTGCTGTTAGCATTGATGATCTTACGCCCAGTCGCTTTTAAATATCGTAGCAAACTTGATTGTCCATATTGGCGTAGTGGTTGGGATTATATCTTGTCTGGAGGCGCTATCGGCTCGAGTCTTATCTTTGGCATTGCTATTGGTAATGTGCTGCAAGGTGTACCATTTCAATTTGATCTAGACTTGCAAATTAACTATACCGGCTATTTGCTCGATTTATTCAATCCATTTGCTCTGTTATGCGGTATGGCTAGTGCTGCACTCCTCACCATGCACGGTGGTTTTTATGTGGCATTAAAAACCGAAGCTGAAGTGCAAACCAGGGCGCGCTATTATGCACACTATGCTGCGCTAGCTTATTTGATATTGTACGCTATTGCTGGTGCCTACTTAGCACAAAAGCTTGATGGTTATGTCCTTATCTCTGACGTAGCTCATAATGGGCCTTCAAATCCATTACATAAACAGGTAGTGCGTATCTCTGGTGGCTTAGTTACAAATTACTCCACCTATCCCTGGATGATATTGGCGCCAGCGCTGAGTTTAGTGTCTGCATTACTGGCTTTTTTGCTACGGTTTAGTAGGAAATCTTGTATTGCATTTCTTTGTAGTAGTCTAGCAATTGTCGGTGCAATCGCTTCGGTAGGCTTTAGTTTATTCCCATTTATGTTGCCGTCATCGAGCCAACCGAATCATAGCTTATTAATTTGGGATGCTTCGTCAAGCTATTTAACGCTAATGCTCATGCTAGTGGTTGCAGTCATCATGGTTCCAATTGTGTTGGCTTATACCATCGTGGTGTATCGGGTGTTGCGCGGTAAAGTCACGCGAAGCTATATTCAGCAGCATAATCAGTCAACGTATTGAGAGAAACACTATGTGGTATTTTGCTTGGATTTTGGGTGTCGCGTTAGCGTGTTGTTTTGCTATTTTGTTTTCACTTTGGTTTGAATATAAATCAAATCAATAATCTTTCTATCACATTAAACATGTTAATGCTGGTATATTGAGTTTAATTCGGAATCATTATGACGTTTGGTCAAATATTTCAAGCAAATAAAAATACTGAGCGCCGTTTACTCCAGGCTTTGTCATCATCACAGGATTGTCGGGCCAATTTTGCACTCGCTAAGTATTACTACGAGTCTGGCCAGGTGGATAAAGCTTCTAGTCGTGTTGAGCAGACATTACAAATTGATGCCGGTGATGAAGCTGCTTTAGTCTTGGCGAAAAAAATTAGTATTGCAATTCAGGTCAAGCTAGCTGATAACGGGCTCGCATTATATTGTCACGAACAGCAAAAAAGCCGCGAATTTTTCTATGCTCATGTGATTAGCCATTACAACACTGCGTTTAAACTAGCTTTAGAAGTAAGAATAGACCATCCCGAGTTTGATTTTAACGAGCTGTACTATAAATGTGCTCATGCTTACTCGCTCTTGCCAGACTATGATGAGGTAGAAGCAAATTTAGGAAGCTTACTAAGGGCTAAACCATTTCATTTGGCAGGTTTGCTGCTTCGAACGAAACTCTATCGAGAGAAAGTTGTTGAGCCAAGCCATAGGGCTGCTATGAATCAGCTGCTCTATGACACATTGCGGCTTACTGTGCAGCACCACCCACAGTCAGCACAGGCACATTACGAACTCGGTGTTTGGTATTATTGTATTGCCGAGACTGACAGGGCATTACAGCATTTCAATCACGCGATTACTCATCACTCATCAGAGCAGCCATTGATAGCAGCTCATCAGCTACGGGCTGACATTCTATCGAGCGAGGGTCAGTTTGCACAAGCATTGAGAGATTACAATGTTATATTGGTTGCTCACCCAGGCCATCTTCAGGCATATTTTGGTAAAGCTATCTGTTTAATGGCACTCGATCAACCGAAATTGGCGCTACAGAGTTTAACTAAAGTGTTATGGTTCGCACCGGCATTGCTCGGTGCGTTTCGCGACGAAGTCGCTAAAATAAAGCGACCTGTTCAGTTTGGTCAGGGTGCTACTGCGGCACTGGCTATGCAACAGCGAGATCATACTGCTGTAGCCGTCAATCCTGCTAATGCCAGTGATGCACTTATTGAGCGTTTGCGACCCTATGGTGAGCAATTGGCCCAACGGCCACATCGACAGCTATTACTATTCTCACTGCTCGCAATTAACTATCCTATTCTGGCTAGTACTATCTTGCCTTTTTTACCTTGCTCGACAGTCGTTGGGTTTTTGCTCGTGATCGCTAGTGGTTTTAGTATAATCGCTTACCGCCAGTGCAATAGCGAGTTTCAGTTTACTGAAGCGATGTATTCTGCTTTATTATCTGATGCTGCTGGACTTGATGAGTATTTATCGCAGCATGCTAAACAGCAACATCAACAACCTCAGCAAAGTGCGCGTCTCTCATCACATCACTATGCCTTACTCGCCCGACATTATCCCAAGCACTTGCACGAGATGATGCTTAAGGAACAGCCGCCAACAACGAGCCAGATGATTGCGGAGTTTAATGATACCGCTCACCGCAGTTTCCGAACTAAGCTTGAATTTATTCTCATAGTGACACTAATGCTGACTCCGCTGATATTGCTTGAATTTTTCCCAGCCAATATCCTGCTACTATGCTCGATCCCACTGACCTTCAATGTCGGTCTCTGGTATGGCTACAGAAAGTTTGAATTATTAGCTGATTTAGCGGTGCTACGGCCTTTGTTAAACCCTCAGAGCCGGATAACTGATCAGCGGCTTACACTTGAGCAATTTCAAGCGTCATCCCATCCACAGAAAGCGCAAACTCAGTCAGCGGCCGAGGTGCCCTATCCTGCCGCTACAGCAGTAGGAGCAGCTATCTCATCACCTGCTAATAGTAGTTGAGTTGAGTGTTCTCTGAATAACGTTGAATAACCGCACGAACGCATTGCATTGCTGGCTTGGCTTCAGTAAACTGTGCAGCAATTAACCTTTAGTAGGATCTGGCAGTGCGCACTATTAATCAAGCCCTTACCTTCGACGATGTCCTCATCCAGCCAGCACATTCGTGTGTGCTGCCAAGAGATGTTGATTTATCCACTTTGCTGACTCGTGAAATTCGTCTATCGATGCCACTGGCCTCAGCAGCGATGGATACGGTGACTGAGCATCGCTTGGCAATCAGCATGGCGCAAGAGGGCGGTATTGGGATCATCCATAAGAATATGACAGTTGAAGCCCAAGCGAACGAAGTGCGCAAGGTAAAAAAATTCGAGAGCGGGGTTGTCACTGACCCGATTACTGTTGCGTTGGCAACTAAGATCCACGAGTTGAAAGCGTTGATGGCTAGTCATGGTATTTCTGGATTCCCAGTGGTTGAAGACGATGAAATTCTCGGTATTGTCACCAGTCGAGATGTTCGTTTTGCGACTGATGAGGAGCAGCCGATTTCACAGGTGATGACACCAAAAGAGCGCTTAGTCACGGTAGCAGAAGGTGTGGAGCGCTCTGAAGTACTAAGATTATTGCACCGGCATCGTATCGAGCGCTTGTTAGTCGTCAATGATCAGCATCAATTGCACGGATTGATTACTGTCAAAGATATCTTAAAAGCCGAAGAGAAACCCTATGCAACCAAAGATAGTCAAGGTCGGCTACGCGTTGGTGCTGCACTCAGTATCGGTGTTGATTGTGAAGCACGAATTCAGGCTTTGGTTGATGCTGCAGTTGATGTTGTAGTGATTGATACCGCGCATGGTCATGCGCAAACTGTGCTTGATCGTGTTGCTTGGATTAAAAAACATTATCCGAAATTACAAGTGATTGGTGGTAATATCGCGACAAAAGCAGCTGCAAAAGCACTTATTAAGGCTGGTGCTGATGCAGTTAAAGTTGGCGTTGGCCCGGGCTCGATTTGTACGACTCGTGTTGTTACTGGGGTTGGAGTGCCACAAGTGACAGCGATTATGAATGTGGTTGATGCTATCGGCCGCCAACCGATCCCGGTGATCGCTGATGGTGGGATTCGCTTTTCTGGCGATGTTGCTAAGGCCATTGCTGCTGGTGCTTCTGTTGTCATGGTGGGTAGCTTGTTTGCTGGTACTGAAGAAGCACCAGGCCAAGTTGAACTCTTCAACGGCCGCTCCTACAAATACTATCGTGGCATGGGCTCTATCGCTGCGATGGCGCAAGCGCAAGGGTCACGTGATCGTTACTTTCAAGATGTAGATATTAGCCCAGATAAATTAGTACCTGAAGGTGTTGAGGGTCGAGTACCTTATAAAGGTTTATTAAGTTCGATCTTGGAGCAATTACTCGGAGGGTTGCGCTCAAGCATGGGTTACGTCGGTTGCAGTAGCATCAGCAAAATGCAAACTGAAACTGAATTCGTCCAAATCACTGCAGCAGGTATGCGCGAAAGTCATGTCCATGACGTCAATATTATCAAAGAGCCGCCAAATTATCAGGTGGAGCGCTAAGCTCACATGAACAAAGACATCCATGCCGATAAAATTGCTATCTTAGATTATGGCTCGCAATACACTCAGCTGATCGGCCGTCGCGTGCGTGAAATTGGCGTTTATTGTGAAATTTTCCCTATTACACGTGTCGACGCTGTTATCAATCAATTTCATCCCAAAGCGATTATTTTATCTGGTGGTCCAGAAAGTGTTGTTGGCCAAATTGCTCCACTGCCTGATAAGCTATTTCAGGCTGGGTTGCCAGTGTTAGGCATTTGTTATGGTATGCAAGCAATCGCCCAGCATTTTGCTGGTGAAGTCCATGCCGGTAAAAAGTGTGAATTTGGTTTTGCTGAAATCGAAATCATCAATCATTCCGCTTTGTTTAATGGTGTGATGAATTCACACGAGAAAGTTTGGATGAGTCATGGTGATCACGTTGCTAAGTTGCCAGCCGATTTTACCTTGGTTGCAAAGACCAAGACTATTCCAATCGCTGCTTTTGCCCATGAACAGCGTCAGATATACGGATTACAATTCCACCCGGAAGTGACGCATACCGTAGTTGGTCGTCAGTTGTTAGATAATTTTGTTTTGACCATCGCCGGCTGCAAAGCAAATTGGACCAAAAATAATATTATCTCAGATGTGATCGAAACGATTCAGCAAACAGTTGGTGATCAACAAGTGTTACTCGCATTATCCGGTGGTGTTGATTCATCAGTCGTTGCGGCGCTTTTGTATAAAGCGATTGGTGATCAGTTGACTTGTGTTTTTGTTGATAACGGCTTACTTCGTCTTAATGAAGCAGAACAAGTTGTCAATACCTTTGCTAATGATTTTCAAATAAAGCTAGTATCGGTCGATGCTAAGGGACGTTTTCTTACTGCGTTGCGTGGTGTGACTGATCCCGAGCAGAAGCGCAAAATTATTGGTCGTGAGTTCATTAGTGTTTTTGAAGAGCAGGCGGCTAAGCTTGCTGGGATCCAATGGCTAGCGCAAGGCACAATCTACCCAGATGTGATTGAGTCGGCTGGTGTCGATGCAGGTCAAAGTCATGTTATTAAATCGCATCATAACGTTGGTGGTTTGCCAGATGATATGAATTTTAAGCTACTTGAACCGTTACGTGAGCTATTTAAAGATGAAGTTCGTCAGATTGGCTTGACTTTAGGTCTACCTGCCGAACGGGTTTTTCGCCACCCATTCCCTGGGCCAGGCTTGGCAGTCAGAGTGCTTGGTGAGGTAACTGAGCTCTATTTGGCGATTGTGCAACAAGCCGATGCTATATTTATTGAAGAGCTACGTAACGCTAATTTATACGATGAGGTCAGTCAGGCTTTCGTAGTGTTTTTACCGGTCAAGTCAGTCGGTGTAAAAGGTGATAGTCGGCACTATGACTACGTTGTAAGTTTACGCGCAGTGCAAACTATTGACTTTATGACTGCTCACATTGCACCACTCGCACATGAATTTTTAGCGAAAGTATCAAATCGAATTCTCAATGAAGTTACTGGTGTGAGTCGTGTCACTTATGATATTTCGAGTAAGCCGCCTGCTACGATTGAATGGGAATAATGTTCAGTAGCCAAGATGTTGATCATATGCGTCGTGCGTTACAGCTTGCTAAGCAGGCAGCGGCGGAAGGCGAAGTTCCAGTTGGCGCGTTGTTGGTTGCTAGCGATGAAATTGTTGCTGAAGGCTATAATCAAGTTATCAAAAACAATGACCCGTCAGCACATGCTGAAATTAATGTGCTGCGGTAAGCAGGTGTCAGGCTGCAGAATTATCGCCTACCCAATACCACATTATTCGTAACCTTAGAGCCTTGCTCTATGTGTGCCGGCGCTATTATTAATGCGCGCGTCGCACGTGTTTGTTTTGCTGCATTTGACGCTAAAACCGGCGCTGTGGGTAGTGTCATTAATTTACTTGAAGATGCGCGCTTAAATCACCATGCGACCTGTCATGGTGGTCTGCTTGCAGAAGAAAGCGCAACACTACTGAAACAATTTTTTCAGGCTAGACGTTAAATTGCTTCACTCAAGCGTAATGCAGTTTCAGCAATACGTTTGCCAAATGCTTTGCACAGTGCAGCCTCATCTTCGGAAATAGGTAAGTCATTATTTGGTCCGGCATAGTGACTTGGTCCGTAAGGAGTACCGCCAGTGGTGGTGCTTGACAGTTGTTTTTGACTATAGGGAATGCCTGTCAGCAATGCACCGTGATGAAACAAAGGCAGCATCATCGTTAGTAACGTCGATTCTTGTCCACCATGCATGGTTGATGTTGAAGTAAACACGCCAGCGGGTTTGCCGGTCAGAGTGCCACTTAACCACTCACTACTTGTGCCATCAAAAAAATATTTCATCGCAGCTGCCATGTTACCAAATCGGGTTGGACTGCCGACCATCAGCCCGATGCACTCTTTTAGATCTTGTTTAGCCACGTAAGGAGCGCCTTCATCGGGAACACTTGGACTAGTTGTTTCAGTAGTTGTCGAAACTGCTGGCACTGTGCGTATGCGGGCGCTGACGTCGTCAACTTGTTCGATTCCTCTAGCAATCAGTTGTGCCATGTCACGTACGCTGCCATGCCGGCTGTAATACAAAACTAAGATTTCATACATGTTAAATTAACTCCAAAATATTTTCAGGTGGACGACCAAGTACAGCTTTTTTACCAATGACCACGATGGGTCGTTC
>CAWUKA010000037.1:0-19603 GCA_963922965.1 uncultured Gammaproteobacteria bacterium
GCAAGCACTCAATGCTGTGCGCTATCTCTACTTACCAATGATCTTTAAAGATTTTCCGGTTATCACTGTAACTGATGGCGAAGTCAGTATTGACCGCGAAATGCCTTACTACTTAAATGGTCCGAACGGTGAGCCGATTCTCATCATTGATACCACGGGTAAGCATGTTGATCTAAGTGAATCCGCCTACGGGATGCTATTGACTGAAACTCAGTTGATTGTTCGTGATCAAGCTAAACAAGATTTTTATGATTTATCTGAGCAGCTGAATTTTACTTTTAGTGAGCAGGTCGTTATAAACTTTTACGACTATTTTATCGATTACTTTTTAGCGATGCTGTTCATTTTAGGCTTTATAGCATTGACGATTTATCGAATAATACAGGTATTGCTCTATTCAGTTATTGCTTTAATTTTTCGTGCAGTGTTGCAGCGACGAGTGAGTTATCCTGGGTTACTACGTATAACCGTGATTGCATTGACACCTGCGGTGCTAATCAATACTTTTGTGACCTTGATTGGGCTTGCAAATTCAATCGGGGCTATTTGGTATCTAGTCATCGCTGTCGGTTATATCGGCTTCGGTGTTGCTGCGATAAATAAGCAGCGGCTGCATAACACCAGTCACGATAAACAAAAGAAATGAACAAGCGTTGGTATTGTGTGTCAAATTGAGTATGATACTTGCTTAATACCCAGTAAGGTTAATTGGTAGGAGAAACTCGCTATGACAACATCAGGCTACGGTTATCGCCACGCTTTGTTGTATTCATTTTTTTCAAAATCGTTTTATCGCGATGTTGCTTATCAGTGGCGAGGCACTGGCTTCAGTTATCTTTTGGTACTAATGCTATTGCTCGGTGTTGCCATGGTGTACGTGGCTGATCAGCGCCTAACCCTGTTTCAGCGCCATCAACTAACCCATCTCCTCGAGCAAATGCCAACTGTTATAATTCGTTCTGGTCAAGTCTCTATCGATCGTGTCGAGCCTTATTATCTCAATACTGTATCGGGTGACCCATTTTTAGTTGTTGATACAACAGGTCAGTATCAAACGTTAGAATCAAGTCGCTACCCCATGTTGCTGACGCGAAACGAATTAATTATGAAAAAGGATCTTAACAGCGAGCAACATTACTCAATCCCTGAAGATGCAAATATAATCATTGATAGGGCTCTGGTCGAAACTACTCTGGCAAATTATCGCGTCTCGATACTGTGTATCGCTTATTTCGTTATTGTGCTATCAATCTTTTTCTATCGCATCATGCAGACACTGCTTTATTCACTCCCGGGGTTGGTTTTCAATAAGCTGTTCTCGACCCAATTGAGTTATCTCGCTATTTTGAGGTTGGTTGCAGTCGCACTAACACCGGCTGTACTGATCGATGCTCTATGTTATTTTTTATTTGAACATTACCGATTGGGGATAGGTTTGTATGGCTTACTTGCATTGCTCTACCTTAGCTATGGTGTTTACGCTTGTCGTCATCAAAATCATAATACTGAAGGGATTATTAAAAAAGTGCTGTAGCTTCTTCAAAAGCAAATCGATTTGGTTTTTTCAACGATAATAGTTAGCTTGTTGATATTATTTCACCTTTAGATATCTCTATGTTAAGTTTTTCGGTCTAAGGCAAATACTTATGCAAGCTTATTTTGATCCCCTGCGTAGATCGTTGCAAAAATGGAAAAAACTTGCTTATCCCACTATCCTAAAGTTACCGAGCAATTAGTTACCCCGGTACCAATTCTCTATACTGCGAATTTATAAATAGGCCCAGTTGATATCGCAACACAGCAGGATGACATAAGATGGAAAAAGTATGGTTGTCTCACTACCCAAATGGTATCAAGCCCACCATTGATGGCCAGACCTTCGCAAGTCTTGCAGATTTCTTTACTAAAATGACTAAGCGTTATCAACATCGTAAAGCTTTATCAAGTATGAACACGGTATTAACCTATGCCGAATTTGCTGAGTTGAGTTATGGCTTTGCAGCCTATTTGCAGCAGCGACTTCAGTTTCAACCTGGTTCACGTATTGCGATTATGTTGCCAAATTGTTTGCAGTATCCTATTGCAATTTTTGGTAGTTTATTAGCAGGTGGTATCGTTGTTAATGTGAACCCACTGTATACTGCATCCGAATTAAAACACCAGTTAACTGATTGTGAAGCTGATACCATTGTTGTTGTTGAAAATTTCGCTCATGTGCTTGCTGAAGTCCTGCCTGAAACGACTGTTCGTCACATTATTGTTACCGGTTTAGGTGATTTGCTTAGTTTTCCAAAATCATATCTTGTTAATGCCGTGGTGCGACATATCAAGCGTATGGTGCCAGCCTGGGATATACAACAAGCGATTCGTTTTTCTTATGTATTAGCCCGCGGCAAGCGACTTAAGTTCCAACCAGTTGCACTAGATGCAACTGATGTTGCTTTTCTCCAATATACCGGTGGTACCACTGGGGTTGCTAAAGGGGCGATTCTCACTCACGGTAATATGGTTGCTAATTTAGAACAAGCCAGCAGCTGGATAGCACCGTTCTTTGGTCGTGAGAATGAAATTATTGTTACAGCATTACCGCTTTATCATATTTTCGCTCTGCTCGCGAACTTGCTGACCTTTATGAAGCTTGGGGCAATGAACTTGCTAATTACAAATCCGCGAGATCTAAAACAAATGATAGCAGCAATGCGTGCTGTGCCATTTACTGCCATTACTGGTGTCAATACCTTGTTTAATGCCATGATTCATCATCCAGACTTTGCTAGTTTAGACTTCAGCCGGCTACGTTTAGCACTAGGTGGTGGTATGGCATTACAAGATACTGTTGCGCAGGAGTGGCAGCGCATCACTGGCGCGCCTTTGCTTGGTGCCTATGGTCTATCTGAAACATCACCTGCAGTTACCATTAGCCCACTCAGTATGCGTGCATATAATGGTAGTGTTGGTTTACCACTTGCCTCAACCGAGATTGATATTCGTGACGAAGACGGTCAGTCTTGTGGCATAGATGTAGCTGGTGAGCTTTTTGTGCGCGGACCACAAGTGATGCGTGGGTATTGGAATCGTCCCGATGAAACCAAGCTTGTGTTAGATGATCAAGGTTGGTTTGCAACTGGCGACATCGCAAAGTTAGATGATAAGGGCTATGTTTATATTGTCGATCGTAAAAAAGATCTAATCTTAGTTTCTGGCTTCAATGTTTATCCAAATGAAGTCGAGGAAGTATTGGTGAAGCATACTGATGTACTTGAAGCAGCTGTGATAGGTGTCTCTGATGAAGAGGGTGGTGAAAAGGTTAAAGCATTTATTGTACCAAAAGGAGCACATGCCAATGAAGAAGATATTCTGCAGCATTGTCGGCAATACTTAACTCGCTACAAAGTACCTAAAGTCATTGTATTTCGCGATGAACTACCAAAAACAAACGTCGGAAAAATTTTGCGACGGGTGCTAAAGCCATAACAGAACACGGTTGACCTGTCTTGTTACGTTATGGCATGTATTAGCTCGACTTTAGTTGGCCTTTTCTTCCTGCTCATCAGCTGTCAACTCAACTTCATCAATGAGTCCATCATCATAATCGTCATCATCATCATCATCTTCGTAATCTGTATCTTCTAAGTCTTGCTCAGTCAGGGTGGTGTCGAACACCATTGAATGAAACTCAATCTCAAACCAATCGTCAAACAGTGCTTGGTCGATAGTTTTAGGCCACGATGTTTGGTCGATGTCTAGGAGATCAAGCTCATTTCGAGTGATGGTTTGATGCATACTTTCGATATAGTCTTGTGCTTCTTCTGGTGATTCGACTACGGGAATTAACAGTGCGGTACAATCGTTTGTTAAATCTTCAATAGTAAACTCGTAATATTCTTCTGAATAAGTCTTGAGCCAATCCAAAAATGCTGATTTGGGTTTAACGATGGCGGTAATACGATCAATCTCAAACATGTTTGGAGTTCCTCTTTGCTTTGATGACGGTGTTTAAACGTTATAACGCAGAGCGTGCGCTAAAGCAAGTGCCAGTAGCATGTAAAATTAGCTAACGCAGCGCTTTGGTTTTGGTAAACCAGCATAGCGGCAAGCTTGCTTCGCTGGTCCTACTGGAAATAACTGCTGTAAGTAGATGCTATTACCAACTTCGGGACCAAATTTTTCTTTTAGTGCGTTGACCATCGCTCTAATACTCGGGCTATGTTGGTAGATTTGATAGAATTCGCGTAAGAATAGGATGACTTGCCAATGTTGTGGCGTTAGATTAATACCGTCAGCTTGAGCCATTTCCTCTGCTACTGTATGTTGCCAGGCAGAAAAATTCAATAGATAGCCGGCGTTATCAATTTCAACTATCATGGGTAACTCCAGCTAATAATTTTATCGTGCTCAGCAGTCAAGTCGACAAAACCAACATAATCGATTTGTCTGATCGCACCATTAATTTTTTCCACTAAACCACGAGCTTGGACATCAGTTATTAGCGCAAATACCTTAAAGTAATTTAAGGTGGTTGGTAAAGTCTGATCACAACCAAGATAACAGCCATCGTCGATGAGTAGCAGGCTATCATTGGCAACGGCGCAGCGAACGCAGCGGTTAAAGGTTTGTAAGTTATTACTATCGAGTATATGTAGGGCCATGGTCATGAACTATAAATCAAAAATGATAGATTAGATCGTGTTCTGTTATCAGTTGTTGTGTCGCCGTATGATCAAGCATCGCGATTGGTAGATAGAAGTCGCGCTCAGTCAAGCCGTAATGATGGGCTGTAGCTTGCTCAACGTAGCAGTGTTTGACTTCGTAGTAGGGTAGTGCAGCTAGGCTTTTATCGAGTGCGGTATGGTTGATTTGCTCCGCGTGTTGCGCGGTAACTAGCTGCCAGATGCTATCATCGCTGAATAACACACTCACCTGCTCGGCAAATGCGCTACTTGCCATGATAAAGTTAAGTGCTGATTCTGCCCGCCAATTTGCGTACGGCACTTTAGTTTGAATAATTAGGATTTTCATTTAACCGAATACCAACTGCTTACCGGAGCGACCGCAGCTTGCGAAGTACTGTAATAAGCTCGTAATGGTAAAACCATCAACAACAGTTTGGCTAAATTTGCCGTTACGTGTTTCAACACCAAAGTGTTCGCAGGCGTTGGCACAGAGCGTTAACTTGAATCTATGCTGTTTCGCCAATGCTAACCATTCGGCCTGTAGTTTTTTGCCATCAACGGTTAGCGAGACTTGTTGAATGCCAAATTGGACTGCTTCATCAAGAAAAAAAACTTCGGCAATTTGATGCCGCCGCTGATAGCAGGCGATAACATAACGCAGGGCAGTAAGATGGCGTGATGGCTGATTGATGGGTGCCTTAATTAGCAGAGTGATAATCATAAGTTATAAGCTTAGGCTAGCGAGCTCGCTAGCCTAAGCGAAAGCCAGTATTAGTCTCGGTTACCCACGAATACCGCCAGCAGGCGTAGTAAATTAACGAATATATTAAAGATCGACACGTACAACGAAACCGTTGCCAAAATGTAATTTCGTTCACCACCATTCACGATCTGGCTGACTTCAAACAATATAAAGCCAGATGAAATTAGCATAAATGCTGAAGAGACAATCAGATCAAGCATTGGCATGTTGAAGACCATGGCAGCAAGTCCAGCAATGAAAGCGGTAATAGCGGCTGCACTTAAGAATCCACCCATATAACTAAAATCTTTTTGTGAGCTCATCGCATACATTGATAAGGTGACAAAGATAGCACCGGTGCCAGCAAATGCGGTCATGATGAGTTGGCCACCGTTGCTAAATGCATTGAGATAAAGGTTAAGCACTGGTCCAAGCGTGAATCCCATAAAACCTGTTAATGCGAAAACGAACACTAGTCCTAAGCCAGTTTGGCTAGTTGCTTGAGTAGCAAACAGCAGGCCGAAGTAACCGATCATCAACAGCCAAGGATTCATGGGTGCAGCATTTGTCATAACGGCTAACCCAGCGGTCGCTGCACTAAAGAGTAAGGTTAGTGAGAGCAGCATGAAGGTATTGCGGAGCACGCTGTTTGTATTTAGCGCTGTCCCGCGTCGTTGGACGACAATCGAATCATAATCTTGCATCTGAAACCTCCTTAAGGTCGTAAACAATAGAATAGTATACAATTTGTTCTAAAACAGCAAGTCGTATCGTTGTTTTAAGATAATCGTCAGCCCGGCTAAAATCAAGACTGTTTCAGCTTGACTAAATTGAATTGAGCTGATTCGTCATGCTAGAAAAGTCTCAAAACCAGTGCTACATTCTTGGTCAGTTAGTCTACTATCGAGTCGAAATACAAGCACAGCGTCGAAAAATTAGCCCAACCCTGTTACAAACGTCAATCTTAATTGTCGTTTTTGGTAAAGTTCTGCTATAGTTAGCGCGATTTGCCGATGGAGCGGCACTGATAGGAGAGGTGGCAGAGCGGTCGAATGCGGCGGTCTTGAAAACCGTTGAGGGGTAACCCCCCTCCCAGGGTTCGAATCCCTGCCTCTCCGCCAAATCCACAAACGGCTGAGGAGCTCAAACTTGATTAAGGTATTGGTGGTTGATGATCAATATCTCATTCGCGCTGGTGTTAAGCGCTTGCTCGACGATGTAAGTGGTATCAAAGTGATCGCTGATGCTGAAAGTGGTGAAGATGCTGTACGTAAAGCACGTGAGTTGCAACCCGCTGTTGTTCTTATGGACGTTAAAATGCCTGGCATCGGTGGCTTGGAAGCAACCCGCAAGATCACTCGTTTGTTACCTGATCTTAAAGTCTTGGTGTTATCCTCGTTGTCCGCTGAACCTTATCCAACTCGACTCTTGCAAGCTGGTGCAGCCGGCTACATCACTAAAAACTCGTCAGTAGATGAATTAGTCAAGGCGATCCGCGCTGTCAATGTTGGTCAGCGTTACATTTCATCTGGTGTGGCACAAGAACTTGCGTTAAAACACGTTGGCGCTACTGAAGATTCGCCGTTCGATGCTTTATCTGAGCGTGAGTTACAAGTGATGCTGATGATTGTACGTGGTGAAAAAGTCCAAATTATTTCTGAGCGTCTGTGTTTAAGCTCAAAAACTGTCAATAGTTACCGCTATCGCTTATTCGAAAAGCTGCATGTCCACAACGATGTTGAGCTCACACACTTGGCTCTACGTTATCGTTTGCTCGATCAGCCGCAGCTTGAAGAAACCAATTCATAACTCTACTACTGTGTTTGATGCTGAAAATTTTCTAAAACATGTTACCCAACAGCCAGGCGTTTATCGCATGTTTGCCGCTGATGGTCAGCTCGTATATGTTGGCAAGGCGCGAAATTTAAAAAAACGTCTCACTAGTTATTTTCGTAGTAATCTGCCGGATCAAAAAACTGCACAGCTAGTCAGTCAAATCGCTGATATCAAATTGATGATCACACACAGTGAAGATGAAGCCTTATTGCTTGAGAGTAATTTTATAAAGAAATATAAACCACGCTATAATATTTTATTGCGTGACAGCAAGGGTTATCCGTATGTTTATTTATCTTCAAAGCATGAGTTCCCACGCATCGACTTTTACCGTGGTAATAAAAAATTACCTGGCGATTATTTTGGCCCTTATCCGAATAAGCGTGCTGTGCGTGAAACCTTAAAAATCATGCAAAAATTATTTCGCTTACGTAATTGTAAAGATAGTTTTTTTCAAAACCGAACCAGACCGTGTCTGCAGTATCAAATTAAACGTTGTACCGCGCCCTGTGTTGATTACATCAGTGCTGATGACTACGCTAATTCAGTGCGTGATGCGGTCATGTTTCTCGAAGGCAAGAGCAAAAGCTTAATCGAGCGCTTTGTTCAGCAAATGGAACAGGCTTCACAAACACAGGCGTATGAAAAAGCAGCCCAATGTCGTGATATTATTAATAACTTACGCCAAATTCAGCAACAGCAACATGTGGCGAATTTAACTGATGATACTGATGTCATTGTTATTTTGCGTCAGCATGGTATCGTCGCCTTACATTTGCTCCACATCCGTGCTGAGCAGTTAATCGGTGACTCGAAACATTATCCACAGGTGCCGCTCGATTTATCCGATAGTGCGATATTGTCTCAATTTATTTCCATTTACTACACAACCATGACACCGACCATGAATATGCCGAAAAAAATTGTCTGCAGTCTTAAGCCAGATGATCAAGACTGGCTAGCGTCGAGTTTACAAACCCACTACAACAAGAAAATTAATTTATTTAAGGCGAAAACTAAACAACAGCAGCAATGGGTTGACATGGCGCTGGCGAGCGGCCAACAAGCTCTACAGCAAAAAATTCTTAGTCGCAAGCAAACGAATCAGCGGCTATTGGCTTTGCAGCAAGCGCTCGCACTACCGACTTTGCCCAGGCGGCTCGAATGCTTTGATATCAGCCATAGTCTGGGTGAAGCGACCATTGCTTCTTGTGTTGTCTTTGGTGAAACTGGCCCAATCAAACAAGATTACCGACGTTTTCGAATTACTGGCTTAGCGAGTGGCGGTGATGACTATGCTGCCATCAAACAAGCCGTCAGTCGGCGCTTTAAAGGTACCCAGCGTGATGAAGATTCTGTTGTCAAACTACCTGATGTGTTATTTATCGATGGTGGTAAAGGTCAGCTACAACAAGCTATCACCGCCTTAGCAGAGCTCGATCTTGATCACCTGCTAGTGATTGCTGTAGCGAAGGGCGCTGGTCGTAAAGCTGGTTTGGAGACATTGTATCGGCGCGATCAAATGCAAGGTTTTTATTTAGCCCCTGATGATATTGCGCTGCATTTAATTCAACATATTCGCGATGAATCACATCGTTTTGCCCTTGCCGGTCACCGTCACGCACGGCAAAAAAATCGTACTCAATCAGTGTTACAAGACATTGAAGGTATTGGTGCGAAACGGCGTAAGCAATTGTTGCAAGCATTTGGTGGCATTCAGGGTTTACAGCAAGCAAGTTGTGCCGATATCGCTAATGTTAAAGGTATTAGCCAAGCATTAGCGGCACGTATTTACGCTCACTTTCATGCACCCTGAGAGCGATTGTTAGGATTGTGGCTATTCGTGCTCATCACGAGTGAGTGTAATGAGCGGAATTCATCCTGTTGCTGGGCGTATTAGATGATGTTACCTAGCTGATTTTCATTTATGTCCATTGCGAGTGAGCGTAAGCGAGCGTGGCAACCCAGCAACTACAATTTCGATTATTAATTGAAATGAGGGTGCAAACAAAATTCATGCAGATCTTGCTATTGTGAGGCACTTGCTAACGCTATCCGGCTGATCTTTATAAGCCGCCGTGAATAGATCCGTGTAGTCTTCAAAAAAGCATCACTGTTTTTTAGACTTGAAAATAAAGATCAGCTAGGCATCTTGAAGTATGATGCTAACGTTTCAGCCCATTGCGAGTGAGCGTAAGCGAGCGTGGCAACCCAGCAACTTAATTACTACAAGCACTTGTACCACTTAATCACAACAAGATAATAAAATGATAATTTATGCATAAGATATCAAACTATGTTTGTCTGTACACAACTGGGCTGCTTCGGGACTGATGTCCCTCGCAGTGGGCTAGCGCGTGTCGCTGGCACAGAGCTAAAAATATCAGCAATGCCTAGGGGGTTGAAGATCATTACCACACTCAAGCTGTAGAGACAGCTTAGCCCGCACTCGCTTGAAAAGCATACATTACTTTTCACTCTGAACAGTGATTCTGCTAGACTCTTGCTGATGTATCAGGCTGCGCCGGAAGGAGGCCATCATGACAGTACCGACTTTTTTAACTTGGATCAGAATCGCGCTTGTGCCAGTTTTTATCGTTAGCTTTTACCTTGATTTCCAAGGTAGCGAGTGGCTCGCGGCTAGCATTTTTGCAGTGGCATTGATCACTGATTGGCTTGATGGCTGGTTAGCGCGCTACTTACAACAAACGACTGCGTTTGGTGCTTTTCTCGATCCAGTTGCCGACAAATTAATCATTTCAGTCAGTTTAGTGTTGTTAGTCGGCCGGTTCGCAACCCTGGCCGTCCCTGCCGCTATAATGATTAGCCGCGAAGTGCTCGTCTCTGCACTGCGAGAGTGGATGGCTGAGGTTGGTAAGCGTACCAACGTCGCTGTCTCTATGATTGGCAAAACAAAAACAGCGATGCAGGCATTAGCCATTTGGCTGTTGTTGCTGAGTGGTCGAGCAGCAGGGGGTTGGCTAGTTTGGCTCGGTTACTTCACACTTTACATCGCACTAGCATTGACATTATGGAGTCTGTTGGCTTACCTGAAAGCAGCTTGGCCGACGCTCCGGGCAAGCCAACAGTAATCTCAGGGTAGTTAGTGGCTACTACCTAAGCCTGGTTTTGCAGGTTGACCAGATTGACCAGATGTTCGGTCAACTACTGGATTTGCCCCACGACGCGCTTGAGAATTTACTTGCGGTGCTTCTTTTCTTGTTCTCGGCAGCCTCTGTGAATTACCCGTTGCACCACGACGACTTTGTTCATCTACTCGACTAAGCTTTCGCGTTCTCATTTTTTCACCAATGGCTGAAGCGGTAAGTCCACTACCCACAACCGCGAGCACAGCAGCAACGATTACCGCCTGATAAGCAAGAAATGCTATGCCAGCGCCAGCAACTAACAGTAGGCCGAGCCCTAACTTGAGGCTTCTACCAGTGTTTCGTGGTGCGGCAGGTCGTTGTCTAGAAGAAGTACCCGCAGCACTACGGGAACCTCGTGCCGCTGCTTGCTCTGTTTGCTCATCACCTGCTTTATCACCTTGTGGCTGCGGCTCAGGAGCAGGGGGGATAGCAGTAGCTGGTGCTGGTGGTTTGGCAGTAGGTACATCTCGGTGCTCATCGCCTTGCTCTGTTGCTGTTACTGTTGGTATTGATCCCGGCGTGCTTGCGTCTGCTGCAGCCGCTGGCGAATTCGCCTGTGCATCTGCAGCCTCACTGCCGTCTACAGCAGACGTGCTCGTAGGCGCAGCTGGTGTTTCAGTTGTGCTTGTTTCTTGTGATGGTTGCTTTGGTTTGTCCATTGTTGCTTCCCCTTGTTGTGGTTGGTTTGATTTGCCTTGCGCTTTTTGCTGAGCAGCAGCTTCGTCTAGTTGTTGTCGTTTAGGTTGTGGTCGCGCCGGTGGTCGCTTTTTTGGTGATGGCCTTTTCGACATACTGATTACTCCCGTAGATTGGGTCTGCTGATTAAACTGCGCACGTGTGTTGACCTTGATAGTGTATTTTCAATACAAATATCAAATGCGGATATTAACACAATTGCGCTAATTAGCAAAATAATATTCAATTTTATCGCTGAACACCTAAAAGATCAGCCTACTCTTGCCGTATCGGTTAACAAAGTTGTAGTAATTTCATCGAGCAAGATGTGCAGCAAAGTGCTTGACAAGGTTTGACCGTGGTTTAGAATAGCGACCTCTTGCGGGAATAGCTCAGTTGGTAGAGTACAACCTTGCCAAGGTTGGGGTCGCGAGTTCGAGTCTCGTTTCCCGCTCCAGAACTTTAATAATAAATTCGCGGCTGGGTGGCAGAGTGGTTATGCAGCGGCCTGCAAAGCCGTGTACGCCGGTTCGATTCCGGCCCCAGCCTCCAAATTTGGAGACATTCGTTTTCTGCTTGCTCATGCTACCCAAGCCCGGGTGGCGAAATTGGTAGACGCAAGGGACTTAAAATCCCTCGTGAGTAATCACGTGCCGGTTCGAGTCCGGCCCCGGGCACCACATAAGTTAAAGTGATTGATAGACACATGCGTTATTTGATTCAGGCCAATTATGGCAACGATAGCCTTGCTTTGATTGAATGGTTTCACCAGCGAGCAATCACCGATGTTTGCGTGGTTTCAATCGACACCGGTTGGTCAGCCGCAAACTGGTCAGAGCGGGTTAGCGCTGCAGAAAGTTATGTCCGCCGTTGTGGCTTTGAAGTCATTCGCCTGCAAGCCAGACTTGGCTTTGCCGAGCTTGCCAAGCAACGCGGCGAGTGGCCAAGCCAAAAATTTCAATGGTGTGCGACTTACCTGAAAGGCATGACGCTACTCGATTGGCTCGACACGGTCGATCCTACGGCGGCAACAACACTGGTGCTGGCAAAACAAAAGCAGGCGTCACGCGCCAATCAACAACTGAGTGAATACATCGAGACGAGTGAGCATTACGGTGGTCGCCGCGTCTGGCACCCACTACTGCAGTTATCCCAACAGCAGCGTGATGAGTATATCCGTGCCGCTGGTTTTCCAGTGTTACCACATCGCAGTTTAGAGTGCGATCCTTGCATTCACTCCAGCCTAGCTGACTTGCAGCGCATGCAGTTGCCTGATATTAGTAAAACCGAACAGCTAGAGGCTTATTTACACCAGCCTTGCCGGACTGCAGTTGCGCGCGATCCTGAGCAACAGAATTTTAGCCAATACCAACAAGCGTTGTTACAGCAGCAACAGCTACAGTCCGCTACCCAGCAAGAGCAGTTTGCGACTGGCTGCGGTTCGCCATACGCTTGTGGTGAATGAACCAAGAGGAGTGAAGTCATGGCGTTTGTGGTCACTGAAAAATGTATTCGATGTAAGTATACCGATTGCGTTGAGGTTTGCCCGGTGGATTGTTTTTACGAAGGTCCAAATATGCTTGCCATCAACCCCGATGAGTGTATTGATTGCGCCTTGTGTGAGCCCGAGTGTCCAGTTGAAGCGATTATTGCTGAAGATGACCTGGCACCCGAGCAACAGGGCTTAGTTGAGCTAAATCGTGAACTTGCTTCCCAGTGGCCAGTGATCACTAATCAGAAGCAACCTCCGAGTGATGCTGACGATTGGCAACAAACAGCTGACAAAATGCAATATCTCGAACGCGAGTGGCAAGATTAAACATGACTTATAGCGTGCAACGGTTGCTAAATCAGACCCGGTTATTGGCCGCGGACTACTATCGTACCACTGGTAAAACGCTACCGGTGACCAGTGAGTTAGCCAAGCACGATGCGATTCGGTTGTTGCCCTTAGTAGAACCAGAAACCGCGGTTAATGGGGTTGACGCCATCGGTACTACCGGTTGCTGGCAGCAGCAGCGTTTTCAGATTAAAGGCCGCGTTACCTTCGAACAATCAAAATCAAGCCAACGTTTAGGCCAACTCAGTACTAATGCTGAGTGGGATTATGTGCTGTTAATTTTGTTTAATGATGATTATCAACCGTATGATATTTACGTTATCGATCGTGCGATGTTACTGAATGAGCTTACAGCGAAACATAATAAACGTGGCGCTATGACATTGGCAAAATTTAAAATTATTAGCGATCTGGTTTGGAGTAAAGAAACTGGCATCGAGCAACATATTATTCATCAGGGACAATGACTTTATTACTGCTAGATAGTTCTTCGGATCAACTCAGTATTGCGATCGCAACTGACGCTGCGGTTCAGCAGCAGACTCAAACCAGCGCGCGCCAACACAGCCAGCATTTGCTTGCGTTATTGCAGCAGGTTTGCGTTGCCGCAGCGGTGCATGTCACTGAGCTGACTGCAGTGGTGGTGGGTCATGGTCCGGGCCAATTTACCGGGATTCGCTTGGCGCTGGCGGCGGCGCAAGCTTTGGCATTTGCTGCTGATGCACCTGTGGTGAGTTTATCTTCACTACAACTATTAGCGCAGACGGCATACGATCAGCAACAAATCGAGCGTGCCTATGTCTGGGTCGATGCGCGCATGCGGCAGTGTTACTTTGCTGAGTACGCACTTGATGCCGCCAGCTTGATGCAGCCTATCCAAGTCGATGTCATGTATCCAATTGCCGCCGCTGACACATTATTGACGCGCACTGAGCAGGCGGTGTTGGGTGATTGGCAGCAACAGGTCGATCAAGCGCCAAGTTTTGCTGACATTTACCCCTCAGCGGCGAGTGCGGTTGGGCTTGCTCGTGCTGCTATTGCGGCCGGTCAAACCCTGGACCCAACCCAATTAGAAGCAAATTATCTATATAAATCAAATTGTTGGAAAAAATCGTAGGCAAAGCGTTGCATAGTGTATTATTTGTACTATACTTAAAAACGTTGACCTCGAGGTAATTAAATGCCGACATCTGTTGTCCGCACAATTATCGCTCGCATACAACAAGAAGAAGAATTCCTGAGCAAACGTAACGGTGGCCACTCGCAGCTGGACGACCACACCTCAATTGCGCCTCGCGCCAGCCACTTCGCTGTGCTTTATGGTGATGAAACTGCAAGTTCCATGCCAGCACAACGCGTGAGCAGTCAGCAGATCGGGCATTTTATGACAGTGATTCAGGCTGATTTGAGCACGACCACTGACGTGGACGATAAGGCTAATACTGGTGACGCCCGCATTGATCGGATCATTAATGCCTATACTAACCAGTCGAGTTTGCTCGATCGCCAGCATTTAACTGACATGTTGAAATTTGATCTGCATGCTTAGTCAATCAATATCTCAATCAACTCATTGAAATAATTGGCAAACCATAGTTAGCCCAAGCTGACCTTGTTAGCGTCACTTGCAGTTGGTCAAATACTTTTTCACCACCCGCAGTTATTTAACTTCTCGACTGCTGAAGCTAACTCTGCTCGCTGATATCTTAGTTATATTTGTGTTCGACATTGCACAAGCGCATGTCTTATAATGCTCCTCTTGACGCAACAGGAATTATTTACAGGTACTGCTGGCTAGCAACACCTCTGTGGCTTATTGCCCAAACCAGGCCACACTAATATATACTTAAGGGTACTAACAGCAGCAGTGTCGCTGCCTTGTTGCGCAGTTGTAGGAGCTAGTTCGGTTATGAGTAAAGATCACAACAATCCAATTGAGGCAGTATTGCAATTGGTGCAAGAACGAATCCCGCTTGCACGCGCCAAACTGATTACGAGCTTCGCCCACCAATATTTTCAATCGGTTGCCAGTGAAGATTTAATTGGCTCCGAGATTGTCGATCTATACGGCTCACTGATTTCATTCTGGGATTTTATCAATCAGCGCAAACCTACTGAATTAAAAGTCCGTGTTTATAATCCAAGTTTTGATTTGCATGAATGGAGCTCGAAGCACACCGTGATAGAAATCATTGGTGCGGATATGCCATTTTTGGTTGATACCGCACGCATGGAAATTAATCGTTTGGGTTACACCGTCCACTACACTATTCATTGTGGTGGCATTAAGTTTGTGCGCGACGAGCATCACCAAATCATCGAAATTTTTCGCCAAGACAGTAACATTGATAATCCAAGTATCAGTTCCGAAGCACCGATTTATATGGAGATTGATCGAATTGCCGATCCGGACAAGCAGAAAGATTTGCGCGATAATTTACTGCGGGTGCTACAAGATGTTGAGTTAGCAGTTGCCGACTGGCAGCCTATCCGACAGCGGGTAGAAGATTGTATTGCTGAGATCAAACAACATTACTCGCCAGCAATACATCCTGCCTTTGCAGACAGCGTCAAGTTTCTCGAGTGGATCGTAGATGATAATTTCACTTTTCTTGGTTGTCGTGACTATCAGTTGCTTGAGCATGATAATGATAAAGTGCTTTCGCCATTAACCGAGACTGGTTTAGGGGTGCTACGGAACAAAACTGCGACAAAATCACTGCGTAGTATTGCATTGATGACAGAAGAGGCGCGCCAGTTAACGCTTGGTCCTGATATTTTAATTCTTGCTAAAACCAACACCATGTCTACTGTACACCGACCGGTGTATACCGACTATATTGGCATTAAGCGTTTTAATGATCAGGGAGATGTGATAGGCGAATGTCGTATTGTGGGTTTATACACTGCAACAGCTTATAATACCAATCCTAATCGCATTCCATTGCTCGATAAAAAAGTCGAAGCAATTTTACATTATGCACGTATGGCTCGACCAGGTTATGCGATGAAAACTATGATGAATATCATCGAAACTTTTCCACGCGATGATTTATTGCAGGGTCAAGCCGAAGAATTAGCAAAAATTTGCTTGGGTATTTTGCATTTACAAGAGCGTCAACGCATCCGCTTGTTCATGCGCCGCGATGTCTATGGCCGTTATGTCTCTTGTTTGGTCTATGTGCCAAATGATCGATTCAATACAGATTTGCGACGCCGCATTCAAAAAATACTCGGTCAAACCTTTAAAAGTACCGATATGTCATTTTCGATTCACCTCTCCGATTCACCTTTGGCGCGGATTCATTTTGTAATTCGGATTGAAAAGCATGATATTGAGCCCGATGTAAATGCGATCGAACAAAAGATCGTGAGTGTTGCACGCGAGTGGCGAGATGAATTAAAAGATAATTTAATAGAGTACTATGGTGAAGAGCTTGGGAATCTTTATCATTTAAAATATATGGATGCTTTCCGCGCTGGCTATCAAGAAACCTTTAGTGCTCGTATTGCGGTACACGATATCGAACATTTTGAGCGCTTAGATAATGAAGATAATTTTTCGATTACATTGTCGCGACCACTGAATGATTCAGAAAATAGTTTGCACTTAAAGCTATTTCGTCTTGAATATAAGACGCCGTTATCTGACATCATGCCGATGCTAGAAAATATGGGTTTGCGAGTCGTGCGCCAACGGCCGTTTAAAGTGACTCAGGCTAATGGTGTCACCATTCGTATCAGTGTATTTGAGATGACCCACAACTTGCCGAATGATATCGAGCTTGAAACCATTAAGGCTTATTTTCAAGAAGCTTTTACCAAAATTTGGCTTGGTGAGGCCGAAGATGATAGCTTGAACCGTTTAATTTTATCTGCACAAATTACTTGGCGCGAGACGAGTATGTTGCGTGCATATACACGTTATCTGCGCCAAGTACGCTTTCCATTTAGCCAACAATATATTTCAGCAGCCTTGTACAAGCATTCAGCGATTGTTAAAACTATCGTTGAGCTTTTTCATGCCCGATTTAATCCAGATCATGATTGTCGTGAAGGCTTCGTTATTAAAGATTTACTCGCTAAGCTCAATAGCAATTTTGATGTCATAGAAAATATTGATGAAGATCGTATTTTGCGTCGTTTGCTTGACTTGCTATTAGCAACACTGCGTTGCAACTATTTTCAAACCCAAGCTGATGGTTCATTTAAGTCTTGGTTGTCGTTAAAATTTGACCCGAGCAAAATTCCAGAATTACCCTTACCACTGCCCATGTATGAGATTTTTGTTTATTCGCCAAAAGTTGAAGGTGTTCACTTACGCGGTGAAAAGATCGCTCGTGGTGGTTTGCGTTGGTCGGATCGGCAAGAGGATTTCCGCACCGAAGTGTTAGGCTTGATGAAAGCGCAGCAAGTAAAAAATGCAGTTATTGTGCCACATGGTGCGAAAGGTGGCTTCATCGCTAAACAAATGCCAATAACCACTGATCGTGAAGTCATCTATGCAGAAGGTGTTGAGCGTTACAAAATTTTCATCCGCGGTTTGCTTGATGTAACTGACAATGTTGTTGCTGGTAAAACTATATTGCCAAAAAACTTAATTCGTTATGATGACGATGATGCTTATTTGGTTGTTGCTGCAGACAAAGGTACGGCAACTTTTTCTGACATCGCCAATAGTATCTCTGCTGAATATCAATTTTGGCTTGGCGATGCTTTTGCTTCTGGTGGCAGCACTGGTTACGATCATAAAAAAATGGGTATCACTGCTCGTGGTACCTGGGAGTCAGTGAAACGTCATTTTCGTGAACTTGATATCAATAGCCAAGAAACACCTTTTAGTGTCATCGGCATTGGTGACATGAGTGGTGATGTGTTTGGTAACGGTATGTTATTATCGCCTAAGATCCGTTTGGTCGCTGCTTTTAATCATATGCATATCTTTATTGATCCGGATCCGGATCTTGAAGCAAGCTTTTGTGAGCGTGAGCGTATGTTTCAATTGCCACGCTCAACCTGGAACAATTACGATCGAAATCTTATCTCCAAAGGTGGTGGTATCTTTGAGCGCTTTGCCAAATATATCGACATTAGCCCTGAGATCATGAGCTTAACTGGGTTGAAGATAAATCGTGTGCGACCGACTGTTCTGATTAAAGCGTTACTCAAAACCCCGGTTGATCTGCTGTGGAACGGTGGTATTGGCACCTATGTTAAATCATCAGCTGAGTCAAACGCGATGGTTGGTGATCGCGCCAACGATACTGTTCGAATTGATGCGAACGAATTAACTTGTCGCGTAGTTGGTGAAGGGGGTAATCTTGGTTTTACTCAGCTTGCACGTGTAGAATATGCACTTGCTGGTGGACTTATTTATGCAGATTTTATTGATAATTCTGCTGGCGTTAACTGTTCCGATCGAGAAGTCAATATCAAAATCTTACTTGACCAAATTGTTCGTAATGGTGACCTTACAGAAAAGCAGCGCAATGTCTTATTAGAATCAATGACCGATGAAGTGGCAGACTTAGTCCTGAAAGATAATTATTTGCAGACTTTTGCTATTACGACTGCGACTCGTTACTCACTAGTGCATTCCGAATTAAATACACGTTATATTGGTGAGCTTGAGCGTTCTGCGAACCTCAACCGTGAGCTAGAATTTCTACCAAGTAGTGACGATATGATTGAACGCAAAAGTCAATCACAAGGCATGTGTAGTCCAGAATTTTCTGTGTTACTCGGCTATAGCAAGATTGCACTCAAGCGTGCCATTGTCGAATCAGATGCGCCTGAGGACCCTTATTTCGAAACGGTTATTTTGAATTACTTTCCACAGCCACTACGCGAGCGCTTTACTGCTGAAATTTTACAACATAATTTACGTCGCGAAATTATCGCAACACAACTTGCAAACGAGTTGATTAACGAGGTCGGTATGACATTTTGTCGTCGCTTGCACGAAGAAACTGGTGCAAGTCTACCTGATATCGTCCGTGCTTATTACGCTGCAAAACAAATCTTTGGTATTAGTGAGCTTTGGCAGCAAGTGCGTTCACTTGATTACCAAGTGCCCGCCCATGTGCAAGATGAAATCATGCGTGATTCTGCTCGGCTAATGCGTCGTTCTGCACGTTGGTTGCTGAAAAATAATCGTCAGCAACTGACTATTGCAGAGCTTGATCAACGTTATTCACCACATGTTGATAAAATAATATCGACGCTTGAAAAGATATCTGGTGGTGTAAGTAAAGATAAGATTGACCACTCTGTGCAAGAGAATTTATTTTTTGGCGTGCCAGAAAAAATATCCCGTTATGTTGCTTGCATTAAGATGATGTACCCTGCGCTCGATATCATTGAGCTAACTCACCAGAGTGCTTATGAGCTGAGTGAAATGGCTGAGTTATACTACTATCTCGGTCATCAGCTTGATCTCGAGTGGTTTAAAGATCAGATCAGCGCCCATGTTGTAGAAAATCATTGGGATGCACTAGCGCGCGCTGCTATTCGTGATGATATTGATTGGTTACAAAGTCGATTTTGCACCAGTGTGCTTGCATATTCTGACACTAACAAAGGTTATAAAGCCTGCTATTCAGCTTGGCTTGATGAGCACTCCAGCTTGGTCCAACGTTGGCAATATATGGTGACTGAACTTAGAGCATCGAACGTTTATGATTTTACC
>CAWUKA010000038.1:0-19409 GCA_963922965.1 uncultured Gammaproteobacteria bacterium
CCAGAGCTTGATGCTACGCTGGTTGCTGAAAGTATTGCTCAACAGCTAGAGCGACGTATTATGTTTCGCCGAGCTATGAAGCGCGCGGTGACGTCAACTATGCGCGTTGGTGCGCAAGGCATTAAAATTTGTGTGGCTGGACGTCTTGGCGGTGCCGAGATCGCGCGCACTGAGTGGTATCGCGAAGGCCGTGTGCCACTGCATACCTTACGTGCTGATATTAATTACGGTGTTGCCGAAGCAAAAACTACTTACGGTATCATCGGCGTGAAAGTCTGGATTTTTAAAGGTGAAGTTTTTGCTGCTGGTCCAGCTGAGCAGGCAGACGCTGAAACAGTAGGAGTATAAGAACAATGTTAATGCCAAAACGTACCAAATACCGTAAGCAACAAAAAGGTCGCAACAGAGGCGTTGCTACCCGTGGTAATAAGGTTAGCTTTGGTGAGTTTGGTTTGAAGTCCACCCAGCGTGGACGGATTAATTCACGTCAAATTGAAGCTGCGCGTCGTGCAATGACACGGCATATAAAGCGTGGCGGTGAAATATGGATTAGAATCTTTCCTGACAAGCCAATCACTAAAAAGCCACTTGAGGTTCGCCAGGGTAAAGGTAAGGGTAGTGTAGAGTACTGGGTTGCTGAAATTAAACCAGGCACTATGCTGTTCGAAATGGAAGGTGTCTCTGCTGAGTTGGCTCGCGAGGCATTTGCGTTAGCTGCCGCAAAACTCCCAGTGAAAACAATTTTTGAAGAGAGAGCGATCGCCTAATGACTATAGCCGAGTTGAAAGAAAAAAATATCGATGGTTTGCGAGCTCACATCATTGAGCTTAAGCGACAATTGCTTCAATTGAAGATGGCTAAAGCAACAAGCCAGTTGACGACTACGCACAAAATTCGTCAGACCAGGCGAGCAGTTGCACAAGCTAAAACCGTATTACATGCAATGATCAAAGGTAGTGACTTATGAGCCAAGCCACAGAGAATAAAATTCAGCGTACGGTCATTGGCCGAGTGGTCAAAGACAAGATGGATAAAACAGTTGTCGTTGCCATCTCGCGCAAGGTAGAGCACGCTTTGTATCGCAAGTTTATTACAAAGACAACAAAGCTTCATGTGCATGACGAAACTAACCAATGCAAAATCGGTGATGTGGTGAAGATTGCAGAAACACGGCCACTTTCTAAATTGAAGGCTTGGGTGTTGGTTGAGATTTTGGAAAAAGCAGTTTAGCTTTATTGGCAGTTTATTTAGGGCTCTCATAAAGCCGCAGATGTTGGAGATTGATTAATGATACAAATGCAGTCAGTGCTTGATGTGGCAGATAACAGTGGTGCGAGACGCGTCATGTGCATCAAGGTGCTGGGGGGATCTAAGAGGCGCTACGCTCGAGTTGGTGACATTATTAAAGTCAGTGTCAAAGAAGCGATCCCACGTGGTCGTGTTAAGACTGGCGATGTTCTAAAAGCAGTTGTTGTTCGTACCCGTAAAGGAGTTCGTCGACATGATGGCTCTATTATAAGGTTTGATAACAATGCGGTGGTATTGTTGAATAATCAGAACCAACCGATCGGAACACGAATTTTTGGCCCAGTAACTCGAGAGCTAAGAAATGAACTATTTATGAAAATTATTTCGTTAGCACCAGAAGTGTTGTAACTGAGGAATCAAATATGGCAACAAAAAGGCAGCTGTCAGTGCCCCGTGTGAGGCAGAAACGTAGAATTAAGAAAGGTGATCGCGTCGTTGTTATTACGGGTAAATACAAAGGCAAAGTAGGCGATGTATTGCAAGTTATGCGCAATGATCGAGTCATAGTTATGGGTATTAATGTCGTGAAAAAGCATAAGCGCGGCAACCCTCAGACCGGCGAAGCTGGTGGCATAGTTGACAAGGAAGCGCCGATACACATTTCTAATGTTGCGCTTTACAACGCAGCGATACAGAAAGCCGATCGGGTCGGGTACAAGTTTTTAGAAGATGGTACAAAAGTAAGATATTTTAAATCGACACAAGAAGTTGTCGACATTTAGGAAGTGATGTTATGGCAAGGTTGAAACAATTTTATCAAGAAGAAGTTATTCCACAGTTGCAAAAGCAGCTCGGTATTAAAAATATTATGCGGGTGCCAAAGATTACCAAGATTACACTTAACATGGGTGTAGGCGAAGCAGTAAACGACAAGAAGTTGTTGACTGCGGCGCTTGATGATATGTCAAAAATAGCTGGTCAGAAGCCAGTTAAGACAGTTGCCAGAAAATCTATTGCTAGCTTTAAGATTCGTGAAGATTGGCCGATAGGCTGTAAAGTCACTCTGCGTGGCGAGTGCATGTACGAGTTTCTCGATCGTCTGATTTCAATCGCTATCCCTCGTGTGCGTGATTTTCGTGGCTACAGTCCAAAAGCATTTGATGGTCGCGGCAATTACAGCATAGGCATTCAAGAACAAATTGCTTTTCCTGAAATCGACTACGATAAAATTGATAAATTACGTGGTTTAAACATCTGTATTACAACCACTGCTTTGACTGATCAGGAAGGTCGAGCATTGCTAGCTGCATTTAATTTTCCACTCAAAGGTGGACGAAGTACGAAAGCTGAATCAGATTCACAGTAAAAAGGTTACTAAGCTATGTCAAAAAAATCGATAAGAGCCCGCAATGAAAAACGTAAGAAAATCGTCAGCAAATATGCTGGTAAGCGTCTCGAGCTAAAAAAAGCAATTCGCCGGGCTTCTTCTTATGAAGAGATGATGAGTTTTCAACACCAGCTGCAAGCTTTGCCACGTAACGCAAGTCCGACGAGAGTGCGTAACCGCTGTAGCTTAACCGGCAGACCGCGTGGATACTATGGTAAATTTGGTCTTAGCCGCAATATGTTGCGAATTTATGCCATGTTTGGAGATATCCCAGGGTTGGTAAAGGCAAGTTGGTAAGTTCGAGTTTTTGAGCGCTGTTTGCATCAGCGAAAATCTAAATTGGAGTTATAGTATGAGTATGCAAGATCCGATCGCCGATATGTTAACGCGGATTCGTAATAGTTTAGCCAGTGCAAAACAGTTCGTTGTCATGCCTTCGTCGAAGCTTAAAATAGCAATCGCTAGTGTGTTAAAAGAGGAAGGCTACATTCTCAGTTACAACATTAGCGATGATAAAAAACCATTGCTGACCATCGAATTAAAGTATTTTAAGTCAAAGCCAGTGATTGCTGTCATTAAGCGCGTCAGTCGCTCAGCGCTGCGTGTCTACAAGACTTGTGCAGAACTGCCCCGAGTTATGGGTGGTTACGGAGTTGCTATCGTATCAACGTCTAAAGGTGTAATGACGGACCGAGCAGCGAGAAAACTAGGTATAGGTGGCGAAGTCATCTGCTACGTGTCCTAAGGAGTCACTATGATGGAATTAGCAAATATCTCACGTATTGCAAGAACCCCAATTGCAGTCCCAAGCGGTGTCGATGTTAAAGTCGAGGGTCGTTCCATGACTGTGAAAGGTGTCAAAGGTGAGCTAAAGTTTGGTCTGAGTGAAACCATTAAGCTCGAGTTTACTGATGCTGGTATACGTGTTTTGCCCCTTTCAAACAGTAAAGAAGCAAGAGCAATGGTTGGCACAACCGCAGCACTTGTTAGAAATATGGTGTGTGGTGTTAGTCAGGGTTTTGAAAAAAAATTACTCCTAGTTGGTGTCGGTTATCGAGCACAGTTACAAGGTGCTACCTTAATTTTGTCGCTTGGTTTGTCACACACAGTTGAGTATAAGGCTCCCGAAGGTGTTTCGTTTGAGCTGCCTTCCCAGACTGAGATACTGATCAAGGGTGCTGATAAACAACTTGTTGGGCAAACGGCAGCAGAAATTAGAGCATTTCGTCGACCTGAGCCTTATAAAGGTAAAGGTGTACGTTATGCTGATGAAGTCGTTATTTTGAAAGAAACCAAGAAAAAGTAGGTTTTCATATGCAAGCAACTAAAAAAGAAAAGCGTTTGCGCCGTGCACGCCGGACTCGCGCAAGAATTCATAAGCAACGCGATACTCGTTTAACAGTTTATCGATCTAATATGCACGTATATGCTCAAGTGATTGATTCATCTGGTGTAGTTGTCGCTACTGCGTCGACGCTTGAAAAGGGATTTCGCCAACTTGGGATAACCAGTAACATTGAAGCTGCTAGGCGTATTGGCGAGGCAATTGCTAAGCGTTGCCTTGATAAAGGCATTAAGGCCATTGCCTTTGATCGCTCTGGTTATAAATATCACGGCAGGGTAGAGGCGCTTGCAGCAGCAGCGCGAGAAGCTGGGCTTGAGTTTTAAGGGTAAAAAGATATGAGTTATGATACTGCTACAAAGAGCGATGGTTTGCTAGAGCAAGTTATTCAAATGCGACGCACCACAAAAGTTGTTAAGGGTGGCCGCATTCTCACGTTTTCAGCGACGGTCGTGGTTGGTAACGGTGCTGGTAAAGTTGGTGTTGGGCTTGGTAAATCGCGCGAAGTCCCTCTTGCTATTCAAAAGGCAATGGAAAACGCCCGCAAGAACATGACGCAGGTGGAGTTAGATGGTACGACTTTGTTCTATGAGGTTAAATCTCGTCACGGCGCCTCACGCGTTTTTATGAAACCAGCTTCCGAGGGTACTGGTATTATTGCGGGTGGTCCGATGCGAGCGGTTTTTGATGCAGTCGGTGTCAAAAATGTTCTTGCAAAGAGTCAAGGCTCTAATAACCCAATGAATGTTGCACTTGCCACCATCAATGGTTTGCAGAGCATGTTATCACCGGATGAGATCGCGGAAAAGCGTGGTCTGACATTGAAAGAGATTGTGCAGTAAGTAAGGTAGAACGATGGTTGTTAAAAAAATAAAGTTAAAATTGATAAAGAGCCCTATTGGTCGTTTGCAAAAACACAAAGCAACGCTAGCTGCCTTAGGGTTGCGCCGTATGCAACAGGTTGTTGAAGTGATCGATAATGCAGTTAACCGTGGCCGCGTTAACCAAATTAGATATATGCTTGAAGTAGAGGAAGTTTAACGATGCGATTGAATTCAATACGCCCAGCAGAGGGTGCGAAACGCAAGGCATTTCGTCGTGGTCGTGGCATTGGCTCTGGCCTGGGTAAAACTTGTGGTCGCGGTCATAAAGGTCAACATGCGCGTTCCGGTGGTTTTCATAAAGTCGTTTTTGAAGGCGGTCAGATGCCACTACATCGCCGCATACCAAAATCAGGTTTTAATTCATACCTCGCGACTGTGACTGCTGAGGTTCGTCTATCAGAATTAAATAAACTTGAGTCCGGCTCGATCGTTGATATGAAAACCCTCGTGGCAGCGAACATCATCAGTCGAAAAATAAAATATGCTAAAGTGATTGCCTCAGGCCAGCTAGTAAAGTTGCTCACTATTAAAGGGATTCGGACTACTCAAGGCGCTAAGCAAGCAATTGAAGCAGCAGGTGGAGCAGTCGAAGAATAAGTCATGGGAACAAAGGGTAATACAACATCTAGAAAAATGACACCTCAGCTAAAATCTGGCGGTTTAACTGAGCTAAAAAGTCGTTTGGTTTTTCTGTTGCTTGGTCTTGTTGTTTTTCGCATCGGCGCCCATGTACCAGTTCCGGGTTTAGATCCAAAGAGACTTGTTGATCTATTCAGCGGCCAAGCTTCTAGTATTTTCGGATTTCTAAACATGTTTTCGGGTGGAGCATTGACTCGTTTGACTGTGTTTGCGCTGGGGATTATGCCGTATATAACTGCATCAATCATTATTCAAATGTTTTCTGTTGTTTCCCCTAAGCTTGAACAATTAAAGAAGGAAGGCGAGTCAGGTAGGCGTAAGTTAAGTCAGTATACTCGCTACAGCACACTCTTATTAGCAACTTTTCAAGCTGTTGGCATGTCAAAGTGGTTGGTTGCGAAAAATATTGCACTTTATGCTGGTTTTGGCTTTTATTTGGTAGCTGTTGTTACCTTAGTTACTGGCACTATGTTTTTAATGTGGCTTGGTGAGCAGATCACAGAATACGGTGTTGGGAATGGTATTTCTATGATTATCTTCGCTGGTATTGTCTCTAGTTTGCCAGGTGCTGTTGCTGGTTTAGTACAGCAGTTCAAAGAAGGTCAACTACAAGGTTTAAGCTTTTTTACCATACTTTTTGTTATTGCGGCGGTCGTTACCTTTGTAGTTTTTGTAGAAAGAGGTCAACGTCGTATCAAAGTCAGCTATGCTCAGCGCCAGCGAACTAGGGTTGGTGGCTATAGTGCTCAAACAACCCACTTGCCATTCAAAATCAACATGGCTGGTGTTATCCCACCTATTTTTGCTTCCAGCATTGTACTCTTGCCGGCAACAATCGCACAATTTTTTGCTGCGAGTGAAGGTTTTAGCTGGTTAAGTGATATTGCTTTGCTATTGTCGCCAGGTCAGCCGCTTTACATGCTTTGCTTGTCGATCGCCATTATTGCATTTGCATTTTTTTACACGGCCTTGGTTTTTAATCCAAAAGACACTGCAGATAATTTGAAGCGGTCGGGTGCATTCATACAAGGCATTCGTCCTGGCGACCAAACTGCACGATATATTGATGCAGTGATGTCGCGCCTGACTCTAGTTGGCGCTTTATACCTGATCATTGTTTCGCTATTGCCAGAGTTTATGCGCCTAACCTGGCATGTGACGTTTAATTTTGGTGGAACGTCATTACTAATTATTGTTGTTGTAGTGATGGATTTTATTGCGCAAATACAGTCGCATTTAATGTCACACCAGTATGAGTCATTGATGCGGAAAGCGAGCATGAAGACGCAAGGCTCATCTCGCTCAGGTTTTTTACGTTAAGTTAGGATAATAGTGATGAAAGTTAGGGCTTCAGTTAAGAAAATTTGTCGTAATTGTAAGATAGTACGTAGGAATGGGGTTGTGCGAGTTATTTGTTCTGATCCTAAGCATAAGCAGCGGCAAGGATAAAAATCAGGAGTTGATTTTTTATCATCCTCATATATAATGGCGTGTTTTTATGCACGTTGCAGCTAGTTCTTTGGAGTAAAGTATGGCGACAAAAATGACACGAATTGCCGGAATCAACTTACCGATCCGTAAACATGTAGTTATTGCCTTGACCGACATTTACGGTATTGGCAAGTCAACAGCTGAAAAGATTTGTGCGACTTGTGGTGTTGACCAGCAAACACAGGTGAAGGACTTGACTGACGCTGAGTTAGACAGTCTACGTGGGCAAGTTGAGAAGTATCCTGTAGAGGGCGATTTACGGCGAGAAGACAGCATGGCAATCAAGCGGCTGATGGATCTGGGTTGTTACCGTGGTATGCGTCACAGGAGAGGCTTACCTGCCAGAGGACAACGGACTCGGACTAATGCCCGTACCCGAAAAGGTCGTCGTCGCGCTATCCCAGGCAAGAAAAAAGCATAAGTCGTCAAATTATTTTATACAAAAGGTTAATTAGTTTATGGCAGTTACTCAGAAGAATGTGAAGGCAAAAACAAAAAAGAAGGTCAAGCGTATTGTTAGTGATGCTCTTGTCACTATCCACGCCTCTTTTAATAACACCATCATCAGTATCACTGATCGGCAAGGCAACGTCATTTGTTGGGGTTCTGCTGGGACTGCGGGATTTAAAGGCGCGCGTAAAGGTACACCATTTGCTGCCCAGGTTGCAGCAGAGAAGGCAGGGCTTATTGCTAGGGATGAATATGGTGTTAAGACTATCTGTATTCACATCAAAGGCCCTGGGCCAGGACGTGAATCAGCAATACGCTCAATCATGTCGCTAGGCTTGAAAGTGATTGAAATTGGAGACCAAACAGGCATACCGCACAATGGCTGTCGGCCTAAGAAGAAGAGAAGAGTATAGGAGCGACAATTATGGCGAGATATTTGGGTCCAACTTGTAAATTAGTACGACGTCTAAAACCCCTATCCTCATTAAAGAGTGATATTCGTCCTCTTGATACAAAGTGTAAGCTTGATGTGCCACCCGGGCAACACGGTGCTAGGCGTGGTGGGCGAGGCAGTAACTTTGATTCACAGTTGCGGATGAAGCAAGCAATACGTCACACTTATGGGGTGTTAGAGCGGCAATTCCGCAATTATTATAAAGAAGCTGCTCGCATGAAAGGCTCAACAGGGCAAAATTTGCTGTTTTTGCTCGAGTCTCGTTTAGATAACGTTGTTTACCGTATGGGTTTCGCATCAACGCGTGCTGAGGCAAGGCAGCTTGTCCGTCACAAATCAATAATTGTTAACGGTGTCATAACAAATATACCTTCATATCGTATTAAACCAGGTGACCTCGTTGAGGTTAGCGAGAAGAGTAAAGCGCAAGCGCGTGTTGCGGCTGCTGTCGAGTTGTCACAGCATAGACCTCAGCCGGATTGGCTTGATGTCGATATCACTAAATTATTAGGTGCATTCAAGCGCTTACCTGAGCGTAGTGAGTTACCACCAGATATCAATGAAAACTTGGTCGTTGAGTTATATTCTAAATAGCGTCATACCGGGAGTAAGTGACAGATGCAGGATTTTATTAACAGTTTATTGACCCCACGCAGTATACAAGTCGAGCGCAAAAGTTCGACGCGTGCCAGGGTTGTTTTAGAGCCATTAGAGCGAGGCTATGGTCACACTCTGGGAAATGCCTTGAGGAGAATACTACTTTCTTCTATGCCAGGCTACGCTATTACCGAGGTTAAGATAGATGGGGTGCTACACGAATACAGTACCATTGATGGTGTGCAAGAAGACGTTATTGATATTTTGCTTAATTTAAAAAATGTTGCTATCGATGCTCAGGGGCATGATGAAGTAAAATTGAGATTGCATAAGCGTGGTGAAGGTCAACTACTTGCTGGCGATATTCAAACTGTCTCGAATCTTGAGATTGTCAATCCAGATTATGTTATTGCAAATTTAACAGGCGATGCCGAAATCAATATCGAAGTCAGGGTAACTAAAGGTCGTGGCTACCAGCCTGCAGTTGCTAGGCAAGAGCTCGTTGATGAAGAGGCTGATACATCTATTGGTTTTCTTCAGCTTGATGCGTCATTCAGTCCAATACTGCGTGTTGCATACTCAGTAGAAGCCGCTCGAGTGGAGAAGCGCACTGATCTTGATAAGCTTATTCTTGATATTGAGACTAACGGCACTATTGATCCTGAAGAAGCGATCCGAGTATCCGCAACTATACTTCAGCATCAATTAGCAAGTTTTGTGGCGCTCAAAGATGATGCGATGATTAATGCTGCCAAAGATGAGCCTGAAATTGATCCAATTCTGTTGCGTCCAGTCGATGATCTAGAGTTAACAGTGCGATCCGCTAATTGCTTAAAAGCTGAGAATATTTATTTTATTGGTGACTTGATCCAGCGCAGTGAAAATGAATTGCTGAAAACGCCAAATTTAGGTAAGAAGTCGCTAACTGAAATTAAAACTGTACTTGCTTCAAAGTCACTCTCTTTGGGTATGAAGCTCGAAGTATGGCCTCCTAGCTCGTTGAAGCAAGATGGTGAAAAAGTTTAACGTTAGCTAATCAATTAATAGGTGAAAAAATGAGGCATCTTAAGAAAGGTCGTAAATTAAATAGAAAGCGTAGCCACCGCGAATTGATGTTTCGTAATATGGCGGCTTCGTTAATAGAGCACGAAATTATAAAAACTACGACTGCCAAGAGTAAAGAGTTACGAACAGTAATTGAACCTCTGATCACATTATCCAAGATTGATACTGTTGCCAATCGTCGGTTGGCATTTAGACGTCTACGTAGCAAGCTCGCGGTAAAAAAATTGTTTGATACTCTCGGTCCACGATTCAAAGGACGCCCAGGTGGCTATACTCGGGTCCTAAAGTGTGGTTTTCGCGCCGGTGATGCTGCGCCAATGGCATATATCGAGCTTGTTGAACGCAGCAAGATAATTGTTTCTGATCCTGTTAGTCTTAAAATAAACCAAGACGAGTTGGCTGCTGCTGGTTAGTTGTCTTGCCTATCCTCGGTGTGCTTTGCTGCTGCCCAGGTCTGCTATCTTCTTTAGACGGTATATAGCCACTGCATTTAAGTCTCGTGACTAATTTTGGTTTTGGTGGCGAAACTTTGAAATTTCCACTGCACTCAGCCAGCAATTCCTGCTCTGAAAGAATTGCGTTCATTCTTGAAAAGAAGATAGTAGAAGCGGCCAGTAAAACTGAGGCTAATAATAACGTAGTGTTAAAGTTTGATAGTGCAGGTATGAGATAGGCTACCGCGAACGGTATTATAGTCACTACTAAAATAGTTGCAATTGAGAATAGCTGGTTCAAGGTTGGTAACGCCGTAACGCGCTGATTTCTACTTTCTGACTTGCTCCGGCTTTTATAATGCCTCTGGGCCATTCTGGCTTCTGGAGTGCAAGGCTGGGGGGAGTGGCTAGGTATTTGTGGAGCGTGTGCGTTTATTTCAAGGTCACCGCGGCGCGCTGATGTACCTCCTTGTGGTGGCCGCGTGGTTGTTTTTTCATACCTTATGTCTCGGCTTGCTATGGGGCCGGTTTGCGCACGATGTTTTCTTGCGAGCTTGAGGCTGCTATCCCGCATGATTTTTGCAGCAGTATTATCTTGATGTAGCGGTGTGACCCAATGCCAATCCTCACCAGAGCAGTTGAAGAATATAGTTGCCGGTTCTTCACCAATCCTAAATGGGTTTGTGACGGCTTGTGTCTTTAGGTCTAAAGCTTGTAGAGCCTCTCTTAATGCGCTGGTGCCAATGTCTGGTCTTTCTGTAGATTCACGACTATCACTAACAGCGTTGGCATAGTTTGCTAATATTGCTAAAACGCTTTCCGGATGTCTACTTTGCCATTTTTTTATGAGGGCTTCATGTTGTTCAGGTTCAACAGCTGGCATGTGATTGAATCGCGATTGAATGTAATCACACCATATCTCATTTAATTGTCCTGTATTGCTTTCAATAAGTAGTTGAGGTTTTGTTGTGCCTTCTCGCAACACTTGGCAGACTACCTGATGAACATTCGGGAGTGAAGCTTCTTTGTTGTACGGACGGCAGATGGTGTGTGCTGTTGCTCTTTGCCTGATGTAGCTTCGAATTGCTTCGCCATGAGTTGCTAAATCTGCTAGTTGGGGCTGTCCTTTAAGTTGCTGCATGAAGCTATCCGGAATAGTATCCCATGGCACTAAGCCTAACTGTTGTTGATTAGGATCATGACTGTATTGAGCAAACCATTGATGCCAAACTGTTGTTAGTAAATTTGGATTTTGTACCATCATTCTATTCGCTCGATACGGGCGTAGGTGTGCGGCAATGATTGGGTCACTAAAATTGATTCCACTGATTTCAGGTTTAGATGCATCGGTATTATGCCAAGTGTCATTGATGGCATCTATTTGTCGATTAAATTCAGAAACAAAAGTATTACTTGAAACTAACTCTCTGGCACATTCTTTTATAAGTTTAATTGCGGCCGCTTTTACTTGATCAAATTTTATGGCTTCAGTGCGTACCCGGGAGCTGAACTGTGCTTGTAGCCATTTAGCACTCGGTAACAGTGCTGTGTAGTCTACTGTTTCCTTGCTGCTTTGTGCTGTTACTCGTCTAATCCACTCTTTGCCGTACGTTGCTATCACTTCCAGTGTTGAGCTGGGCTGTTGCTTAGGCCGTTGACTGATGTGAGTAGTGAATGCGTCAACAGAAGGCATAATAAATGCTGCTGTGTTTGGAGTAATTATCTGTATTTTTTTGGGTTTTGGAATTAAGTCAGGCGCAGCTGCGTCTCTTAAAATGCTGAGTATTTGGTGTCTGGTTGATATATATCTAACAAGTAGCTCCAGAGCTGCCACAAGAATTTTATTGCTAAACGGATCTAAATCGATTCCATAAAGTGAATGCCATGTTCCCAGTAGAACAAATTCCGCGAAGGGCTTTGGTATTTGAGTTTTGCGCTGACTGTTAAGTTGGGCTATTACGTCAGAATGGGTCAAGGATGAATTTTCATGTCGAAGCCTTACGTAGTCTGCTAGGGTTTGCTGCTGAATTCTCGTTAGTTCAGCGTAAGTTACAGGCGTCGTTTTAGCATCAGTTTGATAGCTACCATGTATAAGCGCCCAGTTCGGCTTTACACTATGCAGTACCTTTTCAACCTCATTTAAAAAATCTGTGTCACATCTTATAGTTTCGATTTTTTCTAATGAGAGCTCTGCTTGAAGCTTAACGCTCATGGCTTCGAAATCATTACCATAATATCGGTGTGCAAAATATACTTTGACAAAAATTTTTTGGTCGGCTGAAAGCTGATTGTATTGAAACCTGCCGGTACTGAGCGTAAAAGTTAGTCCATCGAAGAATTGCTCATCTAGAGTAATGCCTGGCAGATCGCGACACAAAAGCTCTTCTACATCAGCTAAGCCTATTTGTTTAATTTGGTCACTTTTTGATTTTCTGATGACTTTGCCCAACAGTGTTACTGCATCGTCGAGAGAGACACCATCTTCTTCAAAGAATAGTCTATATAGGTCAACCCAAGAATCTGCGTGATTTCCATAGAGCTGATTGTAGCACTGAAGTAGGATTTTATATTTGTTGCTAACAAAGATGCTAGTTGGTAGAAGTTTCTGATGATTCCCGCTGATTTCTTGCCGTAATAGAAAAAGGATAAATAAAGCAGTGAGATTATCGAGATTATATATGTTTGAATCGCGACATAATCCCGTTGCCACCCCTGCGTTAATCTTAAAAAGCGTTGCAAGTCTTTCTACGTGAATGCTTGGCATAGTGATTTGCGAGTTATGAGAGGGTTCTTGATCATTATCAGCCGGTATAGTCGTCTGCATCAAAACTGGGTTTCTGGTGCCAGCACACCTGGATACAAGCCTCACAAATACCGGGGCGAGCTTGCTCATTCTTGCTGCTGGATCAAGTGAGGTAAGTGTTTGAGTAATGCTCCTTAAGCTTTGCTGTCCTAGCAGTTGCTCATCAGGATATTGTTGAAAGTAAGCTACTGCGAATTCGTTATAGCAACGGCTATTCAATCTATCGCAATTTCTAGCAAGTTTTATACTAAATGCGTCAACAAAGGTGCCATAGCTGTTTTCAGTTGGCGACTCTACTAGGTCGGTTTCAGCATACATCATGAATGCTACCGTAAATGATGTTTCACTTGACTATCACTAACTCGATAGTGGCTGCTCAAAATGCAAAAAAAGGACACTGTTTTATTTTCCAAATAATTTATTTGTGTGGCCAGAAAGGTTAAGGAAGTCAAGGCGCGAGAGCAAGTTTTGTATCGGATTACAATTTGATCGAGCGCAAAGCTTCAAAGATAAATGTTTGACTATTGGTTTGTTACCCTCGCTTAAAAAGGTATATCGTCGTCGAACGTTTCGCTGCTCGTGCTAGTGCTCTCAGCTGTCATAGCTTCCTGGCTACCACCTTGGAAATGATCATTTGAGGAAAAGCTTGTGCCTAATTCTGAGGTACCGCCTGAGCGTCCATCAAGCATTGTCATCTCATTGCCAACAATTTCAGTGGTATACCGATCTTGACCGCTTTTATCTTGCCATTTTCGCGTTTTTAAACTGCCTTCGATATATATTTTTGAGCCTTTGCGAAGGTATTCCCCCGCAATCTCAGCGAGCCGATTGAATAGCACGATGCGGTGCCACTCGGTGCGGTCTTGCTGCTCACCGGTCTGTTTGTCCTTCCAGGATGAGCTGGTGGCGAGTGAGATATTTGCAACGGCATTGCCGCTAGGCAAGTATCGTATCTCTGGGTCAGCACCTAAATTCCCAATCAAAATAACTTTGTTTATTCCCCGGGCCATAATTCCTCCTAATTTTGTTTGTTAGATCATAGCGTTATATTAAATCGGCCTATCAATATTAGCGAATATGGTACGCGCTCTTGGTCCTGATGCCAAGTTTTATGACCGTTTTTACCAGGGTGAATACAATCCGACAATCCCAATAATATGCTCTATGTGTAAAAAAATTGAACCTAACTGGTTGTTTATATTTTAATTTTTTGCTTAAAGAACTGTTGTTTTCAAAATTAATGCGCTACACTCTCAATCGTGCATTACTTTAAGCAGCGATCATTTTGATCAGCTAAAGTCAAAAATTATGGAGCGATATAAATGAATAAGAAAGTTATTGGGGTCTTTTTAATGGGTTTTGCGTGCTTACTCAGCACCATTTCTTTTGCCCATTCGAAACGTGAAGTTGCCTACCAAACGCGTATTAATCCAAACCAAGTTGATGTTCAGCCACATAGCCGCTTGCTACCAAATACTGGTTTTCGTGCTGCAGCTCAAGTTCGTGCTGATTTTGCCAACGATACTTGGGTTTTTCGCGGCACTACGCCACTCGGCCGTTCCACAGGTAATCTAATCACCGGGAACGTGAGTGATTTCAGTGTTGGTAACGCACGCGTTGCGATTAATTCTGAGCTCAATAGCTGGGCTGATTTGCAAGCTAATTTTGATTATGCTCAGCAAGATGATAACCGCGTCAGGGTTGAAGAGCTTTATGGTACTCTCTCACACTTTGATCGTTATCCGTATTTTCTACGTGCTGGTAAACAAGTATTACCATTCGGCATAGCTGATAGAAGCATACAGAAACTGTTTGATTCGAGTACAGAGCAGCTTAGCACTACAACTGCGCCTTCTGTTATGGCTGGTGTTATTGGTGTACGCGGTTTTGATGGCGCGGTATATGCTTTCACAGGCGTTACCGATCCAGCTAACGCTTTGGAAACTAAAATGAATACTTATGGTGCGTATCTGCGCTACAGAAATTATTTTCTTACCGGTTCTGGTAAATTCGTCTGGGATTTACGTTTAGGTTGGATTAATAACATTGGTGATACTGATATCATGTCAGTTGCCGCGCCTCGTTTGCAGGCTCACGTCGATGGTATGAGTGCTAGCTTGATGATGAAATATCGTCCATTTAAGTTTGCAGTTGATTACGTATCGGCAACGGAGTCTTTTGCAGAGCCTACTATAGGTAGTGAATTTAGTGAATCAGCAAACGGTGTGACAACAGGTGGTGCTAAGCCTAGTGCTATTGCAATGCGTGTCTGCTTCCCGCTTCGCGAGGTTGGTATTCGTTATCCTGGCCATATGATGTTTGGTTACGAGAAATCAAGTCAAGCAGTTGACGTTCGTATAGCAGACGAGGTTGTTGCGAAACAGCGTTTGTATGCTGATTACCACTACAACCTACTTAAAAATGTCGATTTGAAGGTCAATTTTCGTAGAGACTGGAATTATGAAGATTCTGATGGCGCAAATGGTGATGGTGCAAATGTACTTTCAACCGGCCTTACCTTTATTTTCTAATTTGAATTCAATTCTGAAATAAGAAGAAGGGAGCGTAGGCTCCCTTTTTTTAGTAGCTAGCATAGCGCTGTGCATATTCCCTTGCCCGTTGTAGCGCGTGAGGTAATTGTTCGGCGCTTAACCGGTTTAACATTTTTTCTCTTTCTTGCAGAGCCGGCTTATAGCCATGTGCTGCTGCAACACTTATCCAAGCAAAGCCTTCAATGCTATCCTGTTTTATACCAGTTCCAAGAGAATACATTTTGCCAAGTTTAAATTGTGCTTGTGTATTGCCTTGTTCAGCAGCTTTATCAAGCCAATACAGTGCAGCTGAGTAGTCTGTTGCGGTTGGATTGTGTTCATTTAGATAAATTTCGCCAAGCTCATATTGTGCCTGCGCATAGCCTGCCCTCGCTGCATGGTTAAGCCATAGCTTAGCTTGTGCAGGGTTGTGACCAACGTCACTGCCTTCCGCATAGATTTTACCAAGGTGATATTGCGCACGAGGGTTATTTTGTTGTGCCGCCTTTTGTAGCCAGTTGATAGCCGTTAATTCATTTTGTTTCACGCCTTCGCCATGTAAATACATCAAACCGAGGTTGTACTGACCAATACTGTTACCTAGCTTCGCAGCTCTATGATACCAGTCTGCTGCTATACTAAAATCACGTTCAATACCTATGCCCTCTTTAAAGAGAGATCCAAGAGCAACATACGCTTTTGGTTCTTTTTTATTGGCTGCCTTTGTATACCATTCAATTGCTAACTGTGAATTTTGTTTTACACCTTTGCCGTATAGGTAGAATGATGCTAAGGCAAGCATGGCAGGTATATTGTATCCTTCGGTTGCTGATATCTGTAACCAATATATGGCTTTGTTATAGTTTTGCTTGACGCCAAGCCCTTGGCTATACATGATGCCTAAATTATATTGAGCGGTGGCATGTCCCTGCTTTGCTGCTTGCAAATACCAACTTGATGCTTGCTCTAGATTTCGGCCGATTGCCTGGTCGCCAAATAAATAAACTGCCCCAAGTGCTGCTTGAGCCTTTACATGGCCACGTGCTGCTGCTTTTTGGTAATAGGCGAGTGCTTGTAGTGGATCTTTATTGACTCCCTTCCCTTCATTGTGAGCTAGTCCAAGCTGATAGTAAGCTTCACTGATACTAGCTATCGAAGCTGCACGTAATAATTTAATAGCTCGCTCTAATGAATCTGGCTGATCGCTTTCTTGTTGCAGAATCAGTTTGGCTAAATGTGCCTGCGCGAGTGGAAAACTTTGTTTGGCCGCGCGCTCGTACCATAGGCGAGCTTGCGAAATGTTTTTGGTAAGAGTGTTGCCAAATTCATAGCGTCTACCTATTTCATACTCAGCATGGGGCGAATGCTGCTCAGCGGCAGAGCGCAATAGCTGTAAACCTTTTGCTGTATCTAACCCAGTAATATTGCCATCTAGGTAGATTTTAGCGAGCAGTGTCATGGCTTCTGTATTGTTATGATGTGTGGCTTTTTTTAACCATTTTATCGCATTGTTATTGTCAACATGAACTCCTTTGCCATCTAGATAGAAGCGAGCAAGGGCAAGTTCTGCTGATGACTCGCCATACTCGGCTGCTTTTAGATACCACTCACGTGCTAAGGTGTAATCCTGGGCTTTACTAATGCCATGCTCATAAATGTAGCCAAGCTTATAAAAAGCTGGCGCGTAGTGTGCGACTGACGCCTTAGAGTACCAGCTAAACGCTTTGTCTTCGTCGCGAGGGATCCCAAGGCCATTTTCATAAACTGCTCCTAGAGCAAACATAGCTTCTGGGCGACCTTTCTCAGCAGCTTTTTTATACCAGTTGATGGCCTGTATGTAATCTTTCGTCACACCCAAACCTTGACCGTGTAATGCTGTGATCTTGAGTAAGGCGTCGATAGCTCTTAGGTTGCCTTGATGTGCTACTGATGCGTACCACTCTAATGCTTTGCTGATGTCAACATTTTTACCTTCTGTGCCGGTAACATAGATATCAGCTAATTTGAGCTGAGCTTCGATAAAATTTTGTTTAGCGGATTTTTTCAACCAATTCATGCCTTTCATGTAGTTTTGTGCTACACCGCGGCCTTCGATATAGGTAATGCCAAGAAAGTACTGCGATCGGGCATTATTCGTTAACTCTGCCTGGCGTAAGAGTTTGATGCCACGCTGGTGATCTTCATGTACACCAAGACCTCTCAAGTAGAGTGAGCCAAGTGCAGCTTGGCCATCTGGATTTGCTTGTTCACTTGCGCGACGATACCAAGTAGATGCTGTTTGGTAGTCGCGCGTCACACCGCGACCATGTTCATAGCACCACCCTAATGCGAATTGAGCTTGTGCATGGTTTTGTTCCGCCGCCAGCCTGTACCATGATGCTGCTTCTTCATAGTTTTGTGGTACATCAATGCCTTTTTGATACATTTCACCGAGGGCGTGTTGTGCATTTACATTCGTATAGAGCTTGCTAAGAGCTTCTAACGCTTGGGCGTGGCCTTGTTGCATTGCTTTTTGTAGCCACTTGACAGCTTCGTAATAATTTTGTGCTGAGTCATGAAGTTGATTTTGATAAAGTATGCCGAGCTTGTACTGGGCTGATATGTGGCCTTGTTCTGCTGCATCACGATACCACTTGCGTGCATCAGCCTGACTTCTGCGAAAGCCAGGTTCACCGAGTTCATAGGCTCGGCCAACTTGATATTGGGCTTCAGCAATGCCACCAACAGCGGCGCTGCGATACCAGCGCATAGCTTGCTTTTTACTGGGTTCTACGCCGCGTCCAGACTGATAGAGCTCTGCAAGTGCAAATTGTGCGTCAGCAACCCCGTTTTCAGCGGCCCGCCTGTACCACTTACTTGCGACAGCAATGTCACGAATGGTGCCTCTGCCTTCGGCATGCATTAAGCCAATCATATACTGTGCCCAGCCATTGTTTTGTCTTGCTGCGCTCATGAACCATCGAAAAGCAGTATTATCGTTTTGGGGCACACCGCGGCCATGAAAGTACATGCTACCAAGCATCGCTTGTGCATTTGCGTCACCGCTAGTTGCGATTTCAGTGAATTCTTCTAGTGATGTTGTGAAGTGAGATTCAGATGAATCGCTCGCGACATTCCCTTCCAACAAGCTGAGATCACCAGCAAGTACGCTAGTAAAAAATAGCATTGACAACAATGCTAGTGGCAAGAGTATCGGTTTTCGATTCAACATGATCTCCCGTGATAATTGAGTAGACCTCGTTTTTGAAGTGTACCGAGAGGTGTAAAATAATCGTTAAGTATTATATGGTTAATGATTTATCTTGAGGCCGGTAGCTTTAAATTAATCATTGTAACCATTCCTATAACTGCAATAAGTATGCCTTTGATCACTTAAGAATAGTTGCCTCTTCTGTTGCTGACTATTCTTCAAGTCAATTTGTTTCTGACTGATTAGCTTGTGACTTATCCTCCTGTTTTTGAATCGATTTGTAGATTGCCGAGTACATTTGCAGATAAATTAGGTTTTTTTGTAAAACCCGGTTGACAGTGGGGTGAAACCTAGTAGAATGCCCAATCTCTGTTACAAAACAACAGAACGTACTTTAAAAAAGTATTAATGAGCAATTTGTGTGGGTATGCTCAGCTGCGTTGGATTCATAACTCAGCTTGAAGTATACACTGCACAGCAGCAGTAACTTTGAGCAAAAGATAGTCACACTAATATGTTTATTCAGAAAGTGTGAGACAGGTAAAAATGAAGAGTTTGATCCTGGCTCAGATTGAACGCTGGCGGCACGCTTAACACATGCAAGTCGAACGGCAGCAGCATTAACTTTCGGGTTTTTGGCTGGCGAGTGGCGAACGGGTGAGTAATGCGTAGGAATCTACCTTCTAGTGGGGGACAACTCGGGGAAACCCGAGCTAATACCGCATATGGCCTACGGGCTAAAGGAAGCCTCTATATTATGCTTTCGCTAAAAGATGAGCCTACGTCGGATTAGCTTGTTGGTGGGGTAAAAGCCCACCAAGGCGACGATCCGTAGCTGGTCTGAGAGGACGAACAGCCACACTGGGACTGAGACACGGCCCAGACTCCTACGGG
>CAWUKA010000039.1:0-19120 GCA_963922965.1 uncultured Gammaproteobacteria bacterium
AAACGTTATTGAGTGAGTTTGCTTGCTTTGACTATATCAAATCTGAGTTAAGTTACATCGAAGCACTAGCACATTTCCAACAATTAGTAGCCGATACTGTTTTCCAACCAGAAAAAACTGATGCCAAGATTGAAATTTTAGGTGTGCTCGAAGTCTCTGGGCAAACCTTTGATGCAGCATGGATTGCTGGTTTAACGGCACAGGTATGGCCACCACAAGCAAAACCCAATCCATTTTTGCCTGTAGCGCTGCAGCGCAAACAAAAAATGCCGCATGCATCAGCCGAGCGTGAATTTGAATTTTGCAGTCACGTCACAGAACGCTTAAAACAAATGGCAACAACTGTTATTTTTAGCCATGCTGAACAGCAGGCGGATGCTGAATTACAAGTCAGTTCTCTACTGACAATGCTTCCATTACAACCAACAACAATAACTTTGTCACGCAACTCATTGCAAACTACTCCACAGAGCCAAATCCTTGAGCGTATACAAGATGATACCGCCCCACCACTATCTACAACTGAAACCATCAGCTCTGGTGCTTGGATTTTGGCTGAGCAAGTTGCCTGTCCATTTCGTGCTTTTGCTCGTATCCGCTTAAATGCTAATCGTCAAGATGATGCTAGCATTGGCTTAAATGCAATCGACAAAGGGATTGTGATGCACAAAGCGCTAGAGCTATTTTGGGGACAAGTCAAAACTCAGCAAAGCTTGTTACAACTCAGCACATCACAACGTAGCGATTCAATTACTCGCGCTATTAAACAAGCATTAAACCAACATCAACATTTTTTTAAACCGATCGAAAAGCAACTCGAGCAACAACGGCTATACATCCTCCTTGATAGATGGCTGACTATCGAAAGTGAACGATCATCCTTCACTGTTGTACAACGTGAACAGCGCATCGAATATAAACACGAAAACTTAACCTTGAATCTACAAATTGATCGAATCGATCAGTTAGTATCTGGCGAATATGTTATTATTGATTATAAGTCAGGCTCCAACTCGATTTATGGTTGGTTTGGTGATAAACCAGATGCATTACAGTTACCGTTATATACATTAGCATTCAGCAATACAGTGACGGAAAAAACTATTGCGATTGCCTACGCAGAACTACGGCCAGCTGGACTACGGTTTCGTGCTATTGCAGACCGTGGTGACATCATACCCGGTGCAATTCCAGTACGAAAATTAGCTGATGATAATGAATTAACAATACAACAATTGTCTATACAGTGGCAAAAAAGTATCAACCAAACCCTTAACGAATTTTGCGCTGGCGAGGCTCGCGTACAACCAAAGTATGCAGATTTGACTTGCCAATCTTGTCAATTGCAAACACTGTGTCGTGTGAATGGGGATGTAACAGCATGCAATCATTAGTGCTTGATCAGGCCGCGCGTACACAGGCGATTCAAATTCAAAACTCTTATATCGTGCAAGCACCAGCTGGTTCTGGCAAGACAGAATTACTTACACAACGCTTTTTAAACTTACTGAGCGTTGTTGATGAACCAGAGTCTATCCTTGCGATCACCTTCACCCGCAAAGCTGCTGCCGAAATGAAACAACGCATCATTGAAAAATTAACCGATGCTAAAGACAACGCTGAGCCAGATCAGCAGCATGGCAAAATCACCTGGCGACTTACAAAACAAGTGCTAACACGCGATAGTGAACTTGGCTGGCACCTTTGTCAAAATCCAAATCGTCTTCGGATCATGACCATCGATTCACTTTGTGCAACCTTGACCCGACAAATGCCATTACTGTCACAATCAGGCTTAGCAACTGACATCGCAAATCAGGCACAACCACTGTATGAGCAAGCTATCGATGAGGTACTTGCGAGTCTTGCTACTAAAAGTCGTTGGCAAGCAGCGCTACAACATTTACTACTGCACCTTGATCATAACTATCAACAGGTGAAACGCCTACTCTGTGACATGCTGGCGAAACGGGATCAATGGCTACCACTGATTTTACAACCACACTCAGCGATAGAGTTACGCCAAATTCTTGAAACCAATATAGCTAGACTCTGCCAACAACAGTTAACTCAACTTATACAATGTTTCAGCGCGACACAGCTACAACAACTCTGGACTCTCACTCAGTTCCGTTCTGAGTTTTTGCCATCGTTAGCAGCACTGGAGCTACCTGACACTCTACAAGCATGCCGAGAGCAACTTCCAATTTGGCAGTCAATCTGTGAAAGCTTGATCACTAAGACTGGCAGTTGGCGTAAAAGTGTAACTAAGACTGTGGGCTTTCCTGCACCTAGTTCAGCGACATCGACCGTAGACAAAAAACGTTATACTGATATGAAGCAAACGATGCTTGAACTGATTGTCGAACTGGCCCATAACGATGATGATAACTTAGCTGATCAAATATTCCAAATTACTCAACTACCACCACAACAATATCGCACTGATGAATGGCATACCCTTGCCGCATTGATCGAGTTACTACCCATAATCGCTGCCAAGCTGAAATTAACTTTTAATAAACAACAACAAGTAGATTATACCGAAATTGCAATTTCTGCCCTTGCTGCACTCGGTGAAGACGAAGCACCGACTGATCTTAGCTTGAGTCTAGACTACAAAATTCAACATATTTTAGTTGATGAATTTCAAGATACATCAACAACCCAATTCCAATTACTGGAAAAGCTAACAGCTGGGTGGTCTGCTCAAGATGGTCGTAGTCTTTTTATTGTTGGCGATCCGATGCAATCAATCTACCGTTTTCGCGAAGCTGAGGTTGGTTTATTTTTACGTGCTCAACAGCAAGGTATTGGTGCGATAAACCTCATCCCACTACAGCTTAATACCAATTTTCGCTCAAGCCAGACTGTTATTGAGTTTATTAATCGAGTCTGTGGTAGTATCTTTCCAAAACGAGATGATATCTTTCAAGGTGCGGTCAGTTATACCCCAGCCTATGCCTTCAAGACTAATAAGACCACAGTCACTACTGAGCAACTGGGTGATGAACTTAGCGAAGCAAATCGTGTTGTTGAGCTGATTCAACAGCAACGTCAACAGCAACCTGAGCAATCAATTGCTATCTTAGTTCGTGCCCGGGCTCATCTTGACTACATTTTACCTGCATTACGCCAACACTCAATTCCGTACCAAGCTATTGATATTGATTGCTTAGCATCAGAGCCTGTAATCCTAGACTTGCTATGTCTAACCAAAGCGATGATCGACTTAACCGATCGAATCAGTTGGCTCAGTCTATTGCGGTCGCCACTGTGTGGTTTGACTTTGAGTGATTTACATCAGCTTGTGAAAACCGACCTACGGGCATCTATCTGGACTCAAATAAAAAATTACCAGCAACTCAAGCTGAGTGAAGATGGTATCAGACGGCTAGCTCGAATCTATCCAATAATCAACTATGCATTGCAACAGTACCAACGCCTAGCACTCGCTGACTGGATCAAAAAAACCTGGTATGCACTAGGCGGCACCAGCTGTTATCAAACAGCGATCGACACTCATTATACTGAGCAATACTTCAATTTACTCAATCAGTTTAGCTGTTACCGATTTGATCCGGACGAACTCGACCGTGCGCTTGAGCAATTGTTTGCAAATCAAGAGTCGATTACGAAAACCTGTGTGCAAGTCATGACGATTCATAAAGCAAAAGGATTGGAATTTGATTGCGTCATTCTACCAAGCTTACACAAAATTACACCCACTGATGCTAAGCAGTTAATGATATGGTTGCTACATCCGCAGCAGCATAGTGTTGATTTATTACTAGCACCGATTCACGATGCTTATACCGATAGTGCTATTTATACTTTTTTACGTCAAATCAACAAGCGCAAAGCAGACTATGAACAAATTCGCTTATTATATGTTGCGCTAACTCGAGCGAAACATCACCTCCATTTACTCGGTTGTGTTAAGCATGCTGATGATGAAACCTCGAGCGGAAAAAAAGGTTCGTTCTTAGCCTTACTACAAGCACACTTTGAGTCAACATCGATCCAAACTAACTCAATCCCAAGTCAGCCTGAGCAATATCACAGTACCCAACTATTACGGCTAACAGCAAACTGGCAGCACCCTACACTTACAACTTATGAACAATCAAAACAAACGCGTGAGAACCCATTTTCACTGCGCACAACTGATAGTTACGCTCGTGGTTTAGGCTCTGCGATTCATAAAGTACTTGAACAAATCAGCACTGATGCTATCGCAGATTGGACACCACAGCATATCATCAACCAACGCAGCTACTGGTACAGCTTACTTGCGCGCTATCAGATACAACCAAATCAGCTCCAACAAGCGCTTGCTCAACTTCAAACTGCTATCGAAGCGATACTATCAGACCCAGTCGGCCGTTGGATTTTATCACCACATCAACAACATCGTTCAGAAGTGGCATTCACAGCACGAATTGATGATGGCTTTCAAACCATCATCATCGACCGTTGTTTTATCGATGCTGGCGTATTTTGGATCATCGACTACAAAACTAGCTTGCCGGCACCAAAGCAAACTTTAGCAGAGTTCATCCAGTTAGAAGCCCAGCAATACCACGCTCAATTACGGCACTATCAACAAGTTATGCAACCTATGGTAGAGCAACCTATCCAAGTAAGTTTGTATTTTCCGCAGCTACGGTACTGGCATGTTTATCCCAAAACTGAAACTGAGGTTTATCCCCATGAATAAATTAGTCGTTGCTCTATCATCACGTGCGTTATTTGATCTTGATGAAAGCCATCAAGTTTTTATGCAACATGGCTTAGATCAGTATGCCGATCATCAGATCAAAAATGAATTAGTGCCACTGCTGCCTGGCGTTGCTTTTAACCTTGCAAAAAAATTACTAGCTCTACGTCACCCTGACACCGATGAAGTACTCGTAGAAGTGATATTAGTGTCTCGCAATAGCTCTGATACTGGTTTGCGAATTTTCAATAGCATTCAATATCATAACTTAGCTATCACGCGTGCTGCTTTTACAAATGGACAGACCCCTTATGCTTATCTGAAAGCATTTACTGCTGACTTATTTTTATCAGCCAACCTTGAAGATGTAAAAAATGCTTTGTTAGCCCAATGTCCAGCAGCAACAATTTTATCAACCAATCCTGCCACTAGCACTAATCCAATTCTCAAAATCGCATTCGACGGTGACTCTGTGTTATTTTCCGATGAAGCTGAACGTATTTATCAGGCTGATGGCTTATCTGCATTTAATAGTAACGAAACTGAATCAGCCAATACCCCGCTTGCCGGTGGTCCGTTCAAATCATTCCTACAGAAACTGCATGATATTCAAACCTTATATCGAAATGATAACTGCCCAATTCGAACCGCATTAATAACCGCACGATCGGCACCAGCGCATGAAAGAGTGATCAAAACCCTACGTGATTGGCAAATTCGTATTGATGAATCACTATTTCTGGGTGGCATGGACAAAGCTAACTTTATTCAAGCCTTCGCTGCTGATTTCTATTTTGATGATCAGCTACGTCATTGTCAGCCCGCGAGTCAACATGTCGCAACCGCACATGTGCCACACGGCATCGTCAATGAAAAACAAGTGGAGTTGAGTGAAAAGTGATGAGCAGGTATACTAGTGGCCATTAAATTAACACCTGGCTGTAAGAGCAATTTGCCATGATCAGCATCAATCTTTTTATCGTCTACAGTACTATCTTGCTGGTCATCATCATTCAGCCACTGTGGTCAATTTATCACTGTATTAAAACTCAACCACGGCTAGGTAGTAGAGTGATTTGGGTGATTGGTATGTTGCTGCTGGGTAGCTTTATCACGATTCCTTTTGCTTTGTTTGCAGGCAGCAGCCAACGCCTACGTCAGTTGACCTGGCTATGCATTCCATTCGTGATAGCCATGGCCTTGCTTTACAACTTCGGCACTAGCCATCAATCACAACGCTTAATGCAGCGCGTCGACAAACAAATTGTGGCCCTGAATCAAATTGATCTACATGAGCTCAATCAAACTGAACAGCACCAGTTGCGACAAGCTCTATTGAGTTTGAAGGAAGCGGCGAGCGACAACGCGGTTTTACAGACTTTTACCGATCCAATCAGCTCTTACCAAGCCATCAATGGACACAACCAGCTCACGCGAGTGAAAATTTTACTTGACTTATTCTCTCTTTATACTCAAACCAACCACTTCACGCATCAAGCGTATCTTGCTTGGGTGACTGACTTTGATGAATTAATTCATGTCAGCCTCTACCGGCAAGCACTGTTGCGACTACAAGGTAATCAACTGCTTAACCTAGCATGACAGGATCTGCCATAAGCACTCATTAGACTGTTTCGTTAGCCATTGAGTATTGTCAAAAAAGCTCTACAATAAAATTGAATACTGCATCTGCACAAGGACTGATAGAGATGTTTCAGCAAGCATTAGCCATCCCCCTACCAGAACAAGCCGAACTAATTCGAGAGAGTGTGTTCCGCTTTGCTCAACAAGAAATAGCTCCCATTGCCGCCGAGGTTGATGCTAACAATCAATTCCCAGCACAGCTGTGGAAGAAGTTCGGCGAGCTTGGCGTGAATGGCATCACAGTTGAACCCGAATATGACGGTGCTGGTCTTGGTTACCTCGAGCATGTGTTAGCAATGGAAGAAATTAGCCGAGCATCGGGCGCGGTTGGACTAAGTTACGGTGCTCATTCAAATTTATGCATCAACCAAATCAGACTTAATGGCACCGAACAACAAAAGCAACAGTACTTACCAGCATTGATTAGCGGGGATCACATTGGTGCACTGGCAATGAGTGAGACAGCTGCAGGCTCTGATGTTGTCAGTATGCGTTTGCAAGCGGTGCAGCACTCGGATCATTTTATCTTAAACGGCAATAAAATGTGGATCACAAATGGTCCCGAAGCCAGTACCTTGGTGGTATATGCTAAAACTGATAGCAATGCTGGTACAAAAGGCATTACTGCATTTATTGTCGAGAGTAGCTTTAGTGGTTTTTCTACCGCACAAAAACTCGATAAGCTTGGTATGCGTGGCTCAAATACCTGTGAGCTAGTGTTTGAAGATTGTATTGTACCAGCTGAAAATATCCTTGGTGAACTCAACCAAGGTGTTAAGGTGTTAATGAGTGGGCTTGATTACGAACGAGTGGTGCTAGCAGCTGGGCCACTAGGCTTAATGCAAGCCTGCCTTGATCAAGTCATTCCTTATATTCATCAACGCAAGCAATTCAATCAAGCGATTGGTGAATTTCAATTGATGCAAGGTAAAATTGCTGATATGTACACTGAACTGTGCGCCTGCCGTGCTTATCTTTATGCTGTCGCCATGGCCTGCGATCGCAAACAAGTTAAACGACAAGATGCAGCTGGCGTCATCCTTTATCTCGCCGAACGCGCCACACAAATGGCACTACAAGCGATCCAATGCTTAGGTGGCAATGGCTATACCAATGAGTATCCAGTTGGCCGCTTACTACGTGATGCTAAACTCTACGAAATCGGTGCCGGTACTTCTGAAATCCGCCGCATGCTGGTTGGTCGCGAATTATTTTCTCAAACTCAATAAGGAATACAACCATGTCTGATCCAATAGTCATCACATCATCTGCCCGCACAGCAATCGGTAGTCTACAGGGGCAATTCGCTGAAACCAGTGCCAGCGCACTTGGTGCCGCGGCCATTCAAGCAGCGGTTGAGCGCAGTCAGCTCAATGTCAAACACGTTGACGAGGTTATCATGGGCTGCGTATTACAAGCTGGCCAAGGCCAAGCACCAGCACGCCAAGCAGCGCTTGGTGCTGGCTTAACTGAATACACGCCCTGCACCACTATTAATAAAATGTGCGGCTCGGGTTTGAAAGCAGTGATGCAAATTCATGATGCCATTAAAGCCGGCAGCATCAATCTTGGCATCGCTGGCGGTTTGGAAAACATGACCCGAGCACCGTACCTGATCAACAAAGCACGCTCAGGTTATCGGTTGGGTCATGGTGAACTCTACGATCATATGTTTTTAGATGGTTTGGAAGATGCGTACGAAAAAGGCCAACTGATGGGTGTCTTTGCTGAAGCCACTGCAGCGCATTATCAATTTAGTCGTGAAGCGCAAGATGAATTTGCGATCGCATCACTACAACGCGCTCAACATGCGATCACCAACGGTTACTTTACAAATGAAATTGCACCCGTTACCGTTCGTAGCCGTAAAGGTGAAACAGTATTCGCAACTGATGAACAACCGAGCAAAGGTAAAGCTGACAAGATCCCCACTCTCAAACCCGCCTTTGCCAAAGACGGTACCGTAACTGCAGCTAACGCTAGCTCAATATCTGATGGTGCAGCTGCATTAGTGTTAACAACAGCGAGCAAAGCAAAAGCTGAGGGTTTACCAATCCAAGCAACGATCTGTGGCCATAGCAGCTATGCGCATGCACCTGGCTGGTTTACCACTGCCCCAGTCACCGCAATCAAAAAACTCCTGACGCAATTAAATTGGCAAATTGCTGATGTCGACTTATTTGAAATTAACGAAGCCTTTGCTGTGGTTACCATGGCCGCCATGCAAGAGCTGTCGATTCCACACGATAGTGTCAATATCCACGGCGGCGCCTGTGCACTTGGCCATCCGGTGGGCGCTTCCGGTGCACGCATTCTCATCACCTTGATCCATGCCATGCAACGTATCAGTGGCAAACGCGGTATCGCTAGTCTTTGCATAGGTGGCGGCGAAGCAGTCGCTGTGGCAATTGAGCTGGCTTAAGCCTTGTAAACTGCTAGCTAACAGCCAATATACAGCTTAGCGCTGCTATTTTAATTATGAATATTCAATAGCTTATCTCATTTCTTGCAATTTGGGAGTCAATATACCAAAATGCAGAATATGTATGAAAGATGGCTCACAGATAGACTGCTTACGCGCTTGCAACGAATGCCTGCAGTGGTACTTATGGGCCCAAGACAAGTTGGTAAAACAACGCTCGCGCTTAGAATCGCAGAAAAAATACCATCAATTTATCTCGATCTTGAAAACCATTCCGATCAAGAAAAATTGCGAGATCCTTATAGCTTCCTGCCTCTACATAGTGACAAATTGATTATCTTAGATGAAATTCAGCGCGCTCCAGAAATCTTTACTGTATTAAGAGGTTTAATTGATAACAACCGTCAAGCAGGAAAAAACAAAGAACAATTTTTGCTTCTCGGATCTGCTTCTATGGATCTATTGCGACAATCATCAGAAACTCTTGCCGGTCGCATCAGCTACCTCGAGCTCGGCGGATTAACACCAATCGAACTTAATAATTTGACTACAAAAGATTTATTAAAACTCTGGGTCCGTGGTGGATTTCCGCAAAGCTATATTGCTGCAAATGATGCAGACAGCACTCAGTGGCGTGAAGACTTTATTCGCACCTACCTTGAGCGTGATATCAATCAACTCGGTTTTAGAGTTCCCGCTGAACGTTTGCGTCGGCTTTGGACTATGCTTGCCCACTTACAAGGTCAAAAAGCAAATACATCAACTTTGGCAGAGAGCATGGGCATTAATCACAAAACAGTGGCACATTACATTGATATTCTCTGTGACTTACTTTTAGTTCGTCGTTTACAACCGTACTACATGAACACAAAAAAACGATTAGTTAAGTCACCATATATATACTTAAGAGACAGCGGTATTCTACATCGCCTATTAAATATAAATAGTTATGAAGAGTTAATTTCTCATCCAATTGCTGGTAAAAGTTGGGAAGGCTTTATAATTGAAAATATATTATCTATTTTACCGAATTGGCACGAAACGTTCTTTTATCGAAATGCTAGTGGAGATGAAATTGATTTACTTATCAAGCCCTCTGCAAATCAACTCTGGGCAATCGAAATCAAAAAGAGTAAATCACCAACAATAGCAAAAGGTTTTCATAGAGCATGTGAAATAGTCGGTGCAACAGAAAAATTCTGCATCTATTCAGGTGAAGATGAATACCCATACACTAATGAAATAACGGTAATTTCTCTAGCCGGCATGCTGCAAAAAATATTGAGCGAGCTAAACAGCATTATATGACCGCTGCTACATGAAAACGCTAATGAATACACGGCCGAGTAAGCTCTGACATTGAATCAACAAAATTGTCCTGTTACGTGACTGAAGTCGGAAACTTGCTGGGCAATACAATAGAGCACGAAGATACTGATCGCAATTGAGCTGGCTTAAGCCTTGTAAACTGCTAGATAACAGCCAATACACAGCTTAGCGCTGCTATTTTAATTGTGAATATTCAACAATTTATCTGATTTTTTATAATTTGGAAGTCAATATACCAAATTGCAGAATCTTAGTACGGAGAGGCTGGGCCACCAAGCATTGCCGTAGCCACTTCCGGATCTTGTGGTGGTTCAGCAGCGGAGAAAAGACTAGGCCGAAGAAATTTTCCGCTAGCAAGTACTACTAACGGTAAAGATCTATCTTGTTCAGAGTCAGCATCACATCCAGCTTCACTCGGTTCTGGACTTGAGCTGCCTTCCTCGTCAGTCCTACCGTCATCATCACTCCGATAAAATGGCATTGCTGGGCTGACTGAATTTGGTGGTGTGCCAGGCAATACAACGGAGCGTGGCGATGCTGGTTGTGGTGATGTTGAAGTAGCTAACATTAACTCCAGGTCCACTTTAGCGACTGGCAAATCGATTGGACGTTGTGAATGCGAGTACAGCCAAGCACTGACACCAAACACAAGTGCTATCGTAGCAACACTGACTGTAGAACTAAACCATTGGATCAGTAAGAGCGGTAAGACTGCCGGCGCAAAGTAAGCCAGTGCAGTCAGAAAAGTGATGGCTGCAGTCATTGCAAAACCAATGCTAGCAAGTCGGTGTTTAGAAGTAGTCTGTTGTTTGCGTTTCTCATCGACCCGACGTTGCTCCGCTTTACGACGACAATATAATGCCAATCGGTTCTGGCTATTAGTTGCTAATTTTTGCAAAAGCATTTGTTGGCCAGCGCTATCATTCTTACGATGTGGTAATAAATAAGTAAAAATCTCATTAAGCACTGCCTTAGGTAACTGTCTCACCTCAACGAGTGAATTCAGTAATAAGCTATAATGCACACCAAGTCTTCTCAACGCTTTGACACGGTCACTCGTGTAAGACACGAGTGGATTATTGCGAGTGTGAAATTGATGGCCTACTAGCGATACCTTTAACTGTCTATTGATTTGGTTTTCTAGCACAGCAGCAAGTGCTGAACCAGTAACGGTAGTCAGTTTCCGACCACCTACGTTTAACGATACAGCTGGTGTTACGTTTTTTTCTGGTTTGAGTGCCTCAACAAACACCTGCATGCCGAGATCAGTAAATTCATCACTAGTGATAGTGAAGCTAAAACCATTGGGCAGCGCCTGATTCTCAAATACTGCTGCTAATGCTTTTGCACCAGCATCAGTAACGCTATGGCAATCAGCAAGGCTGAGTCGAATAGCGATTGGTAACTGGGCCGCTTGTTGCAACTGGCTAGCAAGTGCAGTTACACCATCATTGTCAATCGGATTTTTATCTAACACAAGACGAAAACCTATTGGTAATTCAGCACTTAATATCTCAGCAAGCTTCTGCGCTGTTGCAGCATCAACTCCAGTGCCAGTTAAATCAAGTACGAAGTTTACGGGCAAACGGGCTGCGGCAATAAACTGAACAAGATGTTCTACTACCGTTGGCTGCTCCGATAACCGACCAAGCACTTGAAGTTTACTGGGTAACACAGGTAATTGTTTGAATGCATCAAGCATGCTACTAGTGCCATCAGCACCCAAGCTATCAAGCTCAAGCTTAAATTCATAAGCTTTAGTTGGTGGTGAGAATACTAATGCTGCCGCAAGCGTTTGCGCACTAGCAGCAACCAGCGGATTACCACCAAAATATTGTGGCAGTGTATCAGGTAAAAACTCATCGGTTAGTAGCAATGCATTAGTCAACGCTAACGTACCTTCGGCAGCAATAGGATTAGCTTTTAAACTCAGTACCTTCGGTGGCAAACCCGCTGCTATAAGTTGTGCGAAGGCTGTTGCGCCACCATCACCAATCTGGTTGCCAGACAAATTGATTGAAGCACTAGCATTAAACTCCGATAGAAATTGGCAGTAATCAGTGCAACCCGATACTAATGTCTCTGGATTAGAACGGCGATATACCGTACTGAGCGAATCTGCTAAAGCAATAGCACCAGTATCACTGATTCGGTTGCTCATCAGCCACAGCACTTTGGGTATGAACTGCAGTGATTGCAAAGCTCTGGCTAACGCCTCAACAGCTATATCTGTGAGCTGATTACTGACCAAACTCAACTCCAACAGAGCAGGCAATTGAACTTCGCCGAATGCATGTGCCAACTCAATCACTAAGGCATCAGCATCGGTTGGATTGCCAGCAGGATCAGCAGCACAACTACCAAAGTAGAGTGCTAACTGCCGACAACAAGACAAATCAGCTGACTTAAGTGCAGTGACTATCCGTATTGCATCAGGCCGACTGATATGACTCTGGCTAACATTTATCGTGACTTGATCGTGGAGGGTTGGATTTTGAAGTAGACCGCAGACGACTTCAGCAACGATAGCTGGGGAACGGATCGCACTGATACTGAGTGAGAAACTGTGATTTAATTTCGCCTCGCGTAGTCTGGTTGCGTACACAGTCGCATCTGTTAAATCAACTGCAGCACCATACAATACCAAACTATAATTTGGCTGATAACTCGCGGCAGGTGGATTATTTCTTACTTGCCTTCCAGCTAAAACCGAAAAACATCTCATAACTTTCTACAATTTCTTCTAATTATAAATTGATGATTACTTTCTATTATAAACATAACAACACATTGTGCACTATAGGCCACCTTATCTTGGACCAGATAGTTGAGCACTAGCATCACTAGCTTGCTGCTGGTGATCTCTAATTGTATCACTACCCGCAAAATACGGCGAAGTACCGCTGAAAAAACCAGTACCAACCAAAGTAGCAACAGCAGCACCGCGGTATGCACTAGCCGGAATGACTGGCTCATGCGATGCTGTAGTAACTGCATCAAACACCACAGGGAGCAACTTGCTATCACTGACTTGGTAGCTACCAGCGGGTGCTGTAGCTGGAAATAGCCGTACTTGGTTTCTAGTGATGTAGTGTTGAAGAGGGGTTCGAATCGATCTGTTGAATTTACGCTGCTCGCGTTGCAAGATGTGATTAATATCATCAAGCGTAAGAAGTACTACATGATTGTCGTGTGGCTTTGTTCTCAACAAGTCAGCAATAAATGTTTGCAATGCCACCTCAATACGCTTTAAATCCAGACTGTCGCAAGCATCCATCAGTTGCAAACCATTTGACGAAGTCAACTCCCCAGCTAATTCTGGATCGACATACAACCCACACTCGCTAATTTGCAAGCCCGCTAGAATCGTCGCTTTCACGGTTTGCACTTGCTCTGGGTCGAGTACAGCTGCTAAATGAATAACTTCAGCAAACGAATGGCTGGTGAATGCTGGATCGAGTTGACCAATGTCAGTCGCGGTGACAAGTATAGCGACATCAGCCTCAGGGTCGATTTTTGCAATTAATGATTGTAGCCCAGCTAAAAAAGCTTTACTCCAGCCCTCTACATCAACAAGAGCAATCATTAGATTTTGTTGCTGTTGAGCATAGCGTAATAACTCTGCTATCGCTTCAATCGTAATAGAGTTATCCAAACAGCTCAGCGTAATCAAAGGTCGACCCGATAAACTAGCAAGCTGTCGTACTACTGCAAGAGAGTGGCTAGAGTCGGGAGTAGTCAACAACGTATGCAAGTTAGAGTAAGGCATACCTGCTTGCAATCGATTCGGTCGAACTGATAGCCGCTCCAGCTGTTCAAGTAAAGCTGGATGGTTTCCGACTAGCTCACAACCATCAATGGTTGGCTGTTGTAATGTTGGCAAAGTTAACGTCGCAACATCACCATGCAGGTTAGAAAACTGTTGCTGCCACGCTTCGGCATGCCGCTGGTAGGCTGGAGTTGAGTCAATCACAGACCCATCACTCACTGTTGCCAATAATTCCGCCGCCAGTGCTGCGAGCTGTGATTGTGTCAAGCTAGGCGTGACTCGGGCTAATACCTCAAGATCGGATTGCTTGATACAAGCTGAATACAACGCAGTAGCTAAATAATGCAAGCGCTGTCGTAGAGTGAGCAGCTTAGATTTACTGGCTACAGGCAACTGCGGATGTACCAGCAGGCTTGCGAGCTGGTAGGGATCAGTAGTTGTGCGCAGGATAACAAGTGGCGTTTCATGCGCAGCATTCCGCGTGGTAACCAAATCACGCAACTGCTTGGCGATGCGTTGCACTACCGCAACATCTTCAGCAGCTTCGGTCAATTTCGGCAAACGTACTAATGCATGTAGTTGCGTATCGCCACTATCAGGATCAGCGAGGGCACTGAAACTGGCATTGGATTCAAGACAATGCAGCCAATCAATTAGCGTCATCGCTTCACCACGCAACGCTAGCGGTAAGGTCTGCATAAAAGTGATTTGATCAACTAAAGATTGATATAGACGGCCCACAAGCGAACTGGTATCAGGAACCTTGAGCTGTGTTGCCAAAGCAATAGTCTGCTCTAGTGTCGTATGGTCTTGATCGATCAAGCTAACCATTAACCAAACACTAAGTTTTTCTATCTTATCTAGTGGTTCGTGAGCACTATCTTTATCAGAGTAACGATCGCGGTATGACTGCAATCGCTGACAACACTGCGCGAGCTTAGCAACCAACAACTGTATTGTTATTGGCGTAGAAGAATCAACTTGGGCAGAATCAACAAGGAGGCTACTTACCAAGTAATTGGTAGTATCTACCTCCAGCACAGTAGAGTCAGTATATTCAGCTTGCGTCAGCAAAAGCGCTTGCAAGAATAGCGTAAAAACTTCAAGTCGTTCACCGTCGCGACCAAGACTATGCAGGAGATATAATGTATCAACTGACAAAAATTCATTAACCATTTTGTTGAGCTGCGTGTTAATTTCGGCATGCTGTCTTGGATCGGCATGAGTGATATCTCGTAATAAACTCATTTTCTGTGTGATGCCATTCATCAAGGCTACCACTTTCTGATAAAAACTCAGCGTTAGACTGCGCCCAACTTGAGTCCGGCCAATAAAACCAGCGGCTTGTGCTATTGCCCGTGCACGCGTTAACTTTAACTGCTTTAGCCAGGCAGCATCGGTCTTAGCTTCAACCGCTAAACGCAATAATTGCAGTTGCATCATCAGAGTAATGAAACTTGTTTGTGCTGATGAGCTAATGCCCAGACCTTGACGATACTGACTGAATTGCGTAGCTGGATCGTCAGCTCGATCAGCTGCTGAGCTAGATTCGGCACTGACACCACGAAACAGATGAGATAAAATCTGCTGATCCTTCGTGATGAAAAAATTCCGGAACCACTGGCTCAAAGACGACTGAGTTAGCACAGTATCGAGTTTTTCAGCTGCTGCAACACGATCACCGTTTTTTAGTAGCTGGGCCGCTGCAGTTAATGCTTGCTCAAAATCAACACTTTTTGCTTTACCATGCTCTGCCGCGCAATAGGTTGCTAATGCAACTAACAGGCCAACACCAGACGCAGCACTTGCACCAGTAATGGCACCTATACCGAGGAGGCCTAATTCATATTCAGCAAATACAGTAAGCCCGACACCAGCAAAGCCTGCACCAGCAGCAGCTTGTGTTCCTCGCCTACGTGCTTCTGACCAATCTGACTGACTACCAGCATGGGGTGAAAGCCCAACCGTGTGACCACGCTCGGTAGTGAGTTTTAAAATCTGTAGCAAATAAGGTTGCAGCGTTGCAAGTGTCAGTGGTGCTGTGGGCGCCCGCGCTTGCTCAACATCACCGCTCTGGTTGATAAGCTCTGCAATTGTGATGACATCGGTAGCAATTTTACCCTCAGGGTCAAGCACCCAATATACAAAGCCATCAGGCTGTTTGCTGTCAAAGCTAACATAGAGTAGAGCGGGGTCGATATTATCGCTAGTGAGGTTCTTATTACCTCTAAGAGAAAGTTGATAGGTTGACAGATCAATGTTGCTCTGCGGCAGTCGCATTACAACCTCCTGCAAACGATCACTAGGTTTGAGCTGCCAAACTGTATCAAGATAATCAGATCGGACTTGACCGCTAGCCCGGTGTTTACGCCAACTGCCATTTGCATGTAATGAGACGTTAAGTTGTTTTAGCAGCTCCGGAGTAAATTCAGCAATGCCGGCTTGAGCAAACATGGCGGTAAAAGCATGCTGAAAGTCCGCAGCGTTCGGTTGCATCATGAATTTGCCAACTGCGGCACCCGTTTCATCTGTGATGATTTCATCAACCATGGTAGATCCTCCCCTAACTTTTCTTTAGGTCGGCACTCCATGCCAAATAATATCACTCCTTGAAAATCAAATAAGAGTTCAGCTCGGCGATAAACCAAAACTGATGTTTGCACTCTGGTAGCGAGCTGTCGCACAAGTGAAATCATAAGTACGGACTTGATCCGCTGAAAATTGATAAGACGTTAAGAAAACATGAGCAAGAGCTCGCAATCGGAAAACTCGTCGAGAACAGCTATCTGGGGATAAATTAACTTGTTTATGCTCAACTAACATCACTAACTCTCGCGCAGCTTTAGAGACAACAGAAAATATGTGCGAGAGTCTACAGCAACTAGGTAACGAAATAAAGTATTTGTGAATGCAGGAGATCGCGTGAACGTGAAAACTATTAGTCACTTTGCTACACGGTTAGCCTGATAAATTAGCTGTTAAGATTATGTTAAGTTTTCTCAGTCATGCTGAGTGCTACTGGTATCCAAACTTAGTTGATATTCAGCCTATTAGCAATTCACACCATACGGGAACACAACCTATGTTATCCAAACCTATGCGATACCAAATTAAATCTGTAATTAAATACGCTGTTATCGCCTCAGTTATTGTGATTAATGCCTCATTTGCAACGACACACAAAATAGATATTGATGACTTTGTCCGTAGAATATCTGTTTATCTCGACTTAAATGAGATCTACCCAAGAACTGATATGCTTAGCCTTAACAATAGATTACTAGATGAAAAATCATACGCACTACGAGAAAAACTCAATCAAGTAATTATTGATGAACTCGAAACTAAAGCAAAAGTAGGAGACAGATATACTCAAAGGGAAGCTGCAAAATTTTTTTTTGATAGGACAGTCTTATCAATTTCAACCAGACAGGAGTGTTAAGTGGCTGAAGCTTGCAGCCAATCATGATGACACCCCTTCGCAATTTGAGCTAGCAAGTATTTATCTCAAAGGTGAGCTTGTAAAACGTGATTTAGCTGAGTCAGCAAAATGGTTAACACTAGCAGCAAATGGTGGCCATAATAAAGCACTTTATATGCTACCTGAATATTATCTTTACGGTATCGGTGTTAAAAAAGATATACGCAGAGCATCAGAGCTGATGTTCCTCGCTAGACGCTATGGTAATCAAGAAGCAGCTCTTAGAGTAGAAAGCGGCCTTAAAAAAGTGCGACTCCTCATCGAGGAAAAGAAATCTCGCAAGCATGAGAAATTGCAAAGATAGATTCGATCGCGATTTTATCAAGGCTATTAATTAAAATAGTGGTGCAAACAAAATTTATAGAATTGTGCCTATCTGCTTTTGTGCCCACTGCCAGCATTTGAGCGTGTGAGACAGAAATAAAAAAATTAAGTTGCTGACAATAAAAATATTTGTTAGCAAAAAGACTCATCAAATATCAGTTAATCGATAGTTGTAGGTTTTTTTGTCAGCATTTACTCTTACAAAATAGATAATGAAAATGCACAGCGCGCCAGGCTGCTAGCAGCATTTTGCTATCAAGTCTCACTCACGACTTTAATCTGCTCACCGGCAAAGGAGATGCCGATCTTAATGATGTTGCTGACACCTTGTTGCTGGAGTTCTTTCACGTAGTCTTTGGCAATGATTTGTTGTAAGGCTTGTATCGCGGCGGCGTCAAGCTTGGCTTTACTCTCTGCAATTTTAAATTCAAACACAATGCCGTTGTCAGTCTTCTGCTTTGGAGTCAGCATCGCATCAAATAACCCCTACCAGACTCGCGGTTGGATTTAATGTCGTAGCGATCACGCAGGCTGGCGACTAAGCCGAGCATGACGCCGTGGTAAAAGCGCTCGCCATTTTTCTTATCGACATCGCGAAAGCTGAAGGTATGCTCGATCAAACTTTGCAAGTCAACCTCAAACTCAGTAATATTCCCAGTCACTAAGTTTTATATAAACTGATCGTACCAATCCGAGCCCCGATACGCCGATAGCCAAGCCATGATGACGTATTGATAAAACGCGAGTACTTCTTGATTTGGGATCGACAAATCAACTTTCAATAACAAACCTTGGGCTTCGGTGTTCGCGCCACGCAAATAACCCGACATCAACAATAAACTCCAGAGTGTCGTTTGATCCGTGTTCAGATGTTCAAAAGCAACATACTCACTGACCGTTTGTTTGAGGTTGCCACCGGTCATCAAGGTTTGTAATTTTTATTGCACCTCATTGTTGGCACTGGTTAGTAAGGCTCAAATTGATTACCACTGGTGTTGATCCAATACGGCATCAGTTTACCCGACTCGTCGCCACAATTAATGATCGACCAGGAGTTATAGATCAGCTGGTTGCCGAAACTGTACCCGTTGTACCAGTTTTTGATAGCGTTGCGATCAACGCTTAAGTTGGCTCGCTTGAGTAACTCATCCACCTCCACATCGGTAAAGCCAAAGTAACTCGCGTACTTATCATGTAACATCGAATAGACTTTGACATTGTTTAAGCCGGAGAAGATATTTTCTTTCGCGACCCGTAAAACGCCGGTCATCACCCCTTTCGCGAGAGACGGGTTATCTTTGAGGGCGGCGGAAAACAAGTTACGGAAAAAACCAATCGCGTCTTGGTAATAACCACTGCTGTAGGCTTGTAAGATTGGCGCATCATACTCGTCAATCAGCAGCACCACCGGTTTGCCGTAGTAGAGGTTGA
>CAWUKA010000040.1:0-18866 GCA_963922965.1 uncultured Gammaproteobacteria bacterium
AAGCAACAACAAGAACAACACTGTGTAGTAGTAACCCCCCATCTTAAAATTCACATTGGCAAAATAGAGTTTAAACCATTCAAGCGGATGGCGTTTGAGTAGTGTCCAGGTCATGTCGAGAGTGATAGCATCGATCGCATACCAATCCGTGATACCGTGCTCAGCTAGGACAACTTTTAAGGTATACCAGCAAATCGTATTGTAGACCCCAGCAAAGTGATGGTAATGATGGTCGACTAAGGCTTTATTTTGTTTGAATGCAGCAAGAGTTGCATTCTGGGCAGTTAGGCGGCTGAAAGTTTCAGTAAAAATATGACGTTGTAATGGGTCAGTGAAAGCTGCTGCGTCTTCAGCATTGGCGACATACAGCGGTGCATTAACCAATTGAAAGCCAACAAAAGGTACTGTGGTGAAATGATCGTGTACCAAATACTGGTAACTGCGTTCAAGTAGGTTAGTTACCAGCATCGAGCCGATGAAGACCAGCACTAGCGTTAACAATTGAAATTGTTGTCGGCGGTAGAACGCAATGTAACTGAGGAGGATAGCAAACGCCGGATAGACGAATAAGAATTGGCGCCGGGTGAGTATACACAATATAAGTAAGCCCAGGCAGTGCAGTAAATAGTTGGTTTGCTGTTCGATCAAGCCGCGTAGCAATTGACTGATGGCGATTAAGAATAGCGGGTAAGCAATCGCATCTGACAAAATCAAATTAGCGAAACGATAATCACCGAAAAAATAAGGGCTAAGTAATAGCGTAAAGCAGAGCGCTTTGACATTGCTATCTAGTTTAAATAAGTGAGTTAGCGATGTTGCCGTGAACCAACAACCGTAATAACCGAGGCATAGTTGCAGCAACACAAACCCTTGATAGTTGTTGTCACCAAACAAAAGGCGATAGCCAGCGAGTAGGGTTGGATACAAGCTAGAGCGGAAGACTGCGGCGTGAATATAGCTCGGACCATCGGAGCGAATGATAAAACCGTTGTTAAGTAGATGCAGAAACAGCAAGCTAAAGACACTAATGTAAGTCACATTTAGTAGTCGCTGTAGGCGCGGGTCAAATAAAGGCTGCTCACTAGTGAGTACGTGGTTTGTTATCATCCGGTTGGTATCTTGCTCGCAACAGTTAAGCTCGATTATAACCAGACTAATAGCATTGTGTAAGCATGTTGGCATCTCAGCGTTGCAATGTCGCGCCTTAGTGATTCATTTGTTGCCTTTATTGACAAAAATCGGTATAACCAAAACCTTTCTTTTCGAAAACAGTTCAACTAAGATATTGATACTGGTGTTAATGAGAATCATTATCGATAAAACGAGGTCCATCACTCATGTCAGGTTATTTTTCTGAGTCGACTATTAGGCAAACTGCTCGCAGTTTTTCTATTATCGCTGCAACGGCAGTTGGTATCATCGGTGCAGCGGCGTATGCCAGCACCTTCCCCGCCACTAGTTTGTTTTGGCTGATTTGTGTTGGCTTAGGTGGTTTTGCGACTGAACTGACCGTTTACCTCGATGATGTGCAAGAAGCGCTGGTGTCGATCGTGCAGTTTGATGTGATCAAAAATTTGCGGGCAGCGATTATTAATCGACACCTCGCGATTGTTAAACAGACGTTAGATAAATTTGAAACCGAACAACACCAAATAGCCTATTACAACGAAGTTGTAGCAAAAAATATGATTTTAAATCGGCTTGCTGGGCGGGAACAACAAGTACAATCACAACACCAAGTGTTAGACAACGCGGTTGGGACTCATCTCTCATCCATTAATAAGGCAGTCAAGAAACGTTATAGCTTTACCAGTACCTTGAATAAAGCTGAAATTACCCTCCTCGGCCAACTCCATCAAGCTGAGAAGGAAATCGAAGATAATCCAACTCAGGTTAACAAGCTTCTAGGCGAATCAAACACGCATATCGAGCAACTGATTAAAGCTGAGTTGAGGCAAAAAACATTGTTAACTTACGTGGCGCTGTTTTATGCCGCCGCAGTTGGTATCGGTTTTGGCTGTATGACTTTTACTCATGCGCTGCCGACCGTAATTTATCTACTCGGCTTTGTCACTACCAGTAGTACTGCTTTGGCAGTGTTGCCACTGATGACGACCTCAATTTTTGCTGGCTTTGCAGCGATTACCTTTGGGTTATTGATGCTTCAAACCCTATCAGAAGCTATTCTGAAAAGTATTTTTCGCCAAATTTACGTCTCACTACTTGATAGCTTTAAACCATCACAGCCATGGTCAGAGCTGAACTGGAAACAACAATTCATGCATGTTGTGCCCGCTTGTCTGATGGGGTTGGCATTTATCGGTGTGTTAAGCATTGCATTGTTAATGGCAGTTGCGCAAGGCAGTGAATGGATTTTGGCAACCAGCTCAACGCTAGGTTTGCTATTGCCATCGTATGCATTACTGATCAGTACAGGCTTAATCGTCTTGACTTACATGCCGGTGATGTTTTTGTTTACTCTCAAACACGGCTGGAATGCGATGAAGTATTTGAAGAAAGGCTTCATCAATTTAACCGACATTGCTAGTTCAAGAAATTTTCTGAGTCAAACCTTTACTCGCTTTCAAAGAGTGTCTGCGACTGAGCGTTGTCACATCATACTTAACGTCATCGGATACAGCGTTGGTTTTGTCGTTGCGCTTGCGGCGATGTTTTTTCATTACATTGGTGAAGCAGCAGTAGCGGGTGAAGGGATAGAAGGCAGTGCAGAAACCTTTGCTAAAGTGTTTCAAGCGATTTCAAAAGGCATTAACAATTCATTCGGCATTGTTATTTCTGCAAAGATTTTAGCTGCCAGTTGTACCTTCATTGCGGAAGCGATTACCGATACGCCATTCTTTATCTATAATCGGCTAAATAAATGTAATCAGCAAACAGCTAGCAAATCTCCAGCTGCAACAGCTGGTCATGATCACGATGCTGGTGTGATTGATGCTGTTCAGTCTGTTACGCTTTGGCTATTGACGCCAATTTTTCACGTTACCCGTTGGCTTGACCCGCAAAGCGCAAGCCTTACCATTCGGCTTGATCAGCCTTTACCTGTTCCCAAGATAGACTCCGCTCATCCTACTGTAGAAACAATTGATGTGAGGGACGATGGCTACTGCGCTAACGATGATGAAGATTTAGGTTTCTATGAACCACCACGGCCATAATAGATCAGCCCAGTTAATCTGAAACGATTTGACGTTCACACAAAGCTAGGTTTTGCTTTTGCTAACAAATTAATCTATAATGTGAATTTCATCCGGTAAGCGAGTTTTTTATGGTTACACTTTCAACTTCTCTCGGTGATATCACCATCACATTAGATTTTGAGCGCACTCCGCTGACAGCAAAGAATTTTTTAAACTATGCTGAACAAAGTTTTTATGACGGCACTATTTTTCATCGTGTGATTGATGGCTTCATGATCCAAGGTGGTGGCTTTGATGCTGATATGCAACAAAAGCCAACCGAGACACCGATTGATAATGAAGCTGAGCGAGCTAGCCCGAATCGCATCGGTAGCATTGCCATGGCACGCACTAGTGATCCGCATTCGGCGACTGCCCAATTCTTTATTAACGTCGCTAATAACGATTTCTTAAACTATCGCTCGAGCTCGATTGATGGCTGGGGTTATTGCGTGTTTGGTCAAGTCACTGCAGGCATGGATGTTGTAGATGCGATCAAAGCGGTTGCCACTGGCACTAGCCATGGCCACAGTGATGTGCCGCAGGAACCGATTCTGATTAATAAAGTCACTGTCGAAACTGAGACCGTACCCGAGTAAGTCTAATTTTATTGTAGTTAATTTAATCATTGTTCATAAGCATTGTTCAGTATTAACGCTTGCTACTGAACCATTGCTAAGTTGTCGGCGGGTGCTTGATCCGCTGCTTTGGTTTGATAGAATACGACTATTTTATTATCGCTGGACTAAATCGCTATGCCCACTTCATTTATCACTCGTCTAGCACGCTTGACGATACAATTTTTTTTCATGCTGATGATTTTTGTATTGCTGCTGGAGTTATTGCTGCGTCTGTATCCTGTCGCGATTCCGATTAAATTACTTCGTGACTTTGAGCCGCGATTGCGCCACCAAATTGCTCAGCAGCTGGGTTTGCCAATGTTATCGGAGCGTCGGTTCTTTAAGCGTGATGATGGTGGTCGCGATCTTTCTTACTATAAGCCGTTTGCCGCCATCTTGCATAAGCAAAAAGATCCAGAGATTGTGCCGCCGCACCCAGCTGATGAGCTTGGCTTTTGTAACCCACCCAATACTTATCGTGATCACAAGATTATCGATATCATTGCCATCGGCGATTCATTTACGTTTTGTACTGGCGTGCCCAATGATCAATCCTGGCCTATACTGCTCGGTCAGCGATTAAATCGCTCTAGCTATAATTTGGCCATCTCTGGTACGGCACCGCTAGCTTATTTACAGTATTTGAAACAATTCGGTTTAGCCAAACAACCGCGTTTCGTCATCATGAATATTTATGAAGGTAACGACTTAGCGGAGACGCTTGCGGATCAAGAGCTTATTGCAGGTATTAAAGCCCACAAGTTATCCGCCCAACATCAGTCAGTACCAGTTGGTTTTTTGGGCCATCAATTCTTTAAGTTACGTGATAGCGTCATTGGTCAATACAGTTATGCCGTCAATTTACTTGCCACCGGTGCACGGCGCTTCTATAAAGTAACGAGCGCTAAGCGCGATCAGCGTGGTTCAAGTGAAGCTGAAATTAATTTTCGTTACCGGGCGGTATACCCTGACGCAGCGATTAATTTTAATCAAGATAATACTGATATCAGTGAAGTCGAGACCGCGAGACAAGTGCAGAGTGGGACAATTTCATTTTCAGCGTTTGACACAGCTTTAACTAACTTTGTTGACTTGTCAAAGCAATATCATTTTATTCCTGTCGTTAGCTATTCACCGTCTGCCTATAGCGCTTATGCAGGCTTGGTTCAGTTTGATGATCCCGAATTAGCCCAGTTGATGCCTGCGTTTAGTACCAAGCAGCGACAGTATCTGACTCAGCAAGCAACTAGGCTGGGTTTTCATTTTATTGATTTGACGCCAGCCTTGCAGTTAGCAGCAATCAATGCTGGACCTCGTCAGCTGTTGTATTTTCCTTACATCGTGCATTACACACGTTACGGTCATCAAGTTGTAGCTGCTACGCTTGCTAAAGCATTAACGCACTTGTCAAGCCAAACAACTGACACCATACCTGCTGTTAATCATGCTGGGCCACATTAAAGGAGGTCATGTGATGGATTTGTTGATGGAATTTTGGAGTTATTTAAAAGCGCGTAAACGCTTTTGGTTACTACCTATTTTGTTATCTCTGGCTTTATTTTCAACACTTACCTTTATCAGTCAGAGTGCGGCGTTATCACCATTTCTCTATGCGTTGTTTTAACTCCGCTTGCGCAGGGTCATACTCAGCCAATACTGATTAAAAAATTAACCGAATAGTTTAGTTACACTACTGACTGTTAAGTGGCTTGTGCTGCACTTTGCTTCTCCGGTCTCGCCATTGTAAACTGTTGTTTTTAAAAAAAAGGCTAACAGGAGGTGATGGCATGGCAGCAACAGTTGACGACTTAAGCATTGAGTATACCGAAGATGGTATTGTTACAGTTAAGCAACTCGACAAAATTGTATTGACCAAGGGTGCTTGGGCAACGTTGATCTTCAAGTATCAAGATTGGGACCGACAAAAAGAAAGTTATGGCCCAGAAAAATTTACTATTCGCCGTTATCAGAAGCGCAATGAAGTTTATCAGCAGAAATCCAAATTTAATATTTCTAGCGTAGACCAAGCGCAGAAAATAGTAAAGGCGCTGATGGGTTGGATTCAAGAAGCAGAGCAACTTGGTCCAGGTGGTGGCTAGTGAGTCACTACGATCAGTCACGCCGACGTTTCCTGAAAACAGTTTTAGCTAGTGGTATGCTCGCTGCAACCACCGCGCCGTCGCGGTTGTTTGCAGCAAACAAATATCCAGAAAAATTTGACGTCATTGTGGTAGGTGCAGGTATCGCAGGTTTGGCTGCTGCAAGCTTGCTACAACAGCAGGGTGCCAAGGTAAAATTGCTCGAAGCGCGTGACCGTGTCGGTGGTCGTATTTGGACTGATAAAAGTCTTGGCCTAGCCTATGACTTAGGTGCTGCAACTATGGCTGATACACCAACCAATCCACTGTTAAATTTAGCAAGTAGTTTTGAGATTAAATTAATACCTAGCCGCTATGAAAATATGCAATTGTTTAATCCGGACGGTTCAGTTGCTACTGATTCAATGGTGAATGATTTAATTTTTACAACAGACAATTTATCTGATCAGTTTAGACAGTTAAGCGCCACCTTACACAGTGATATTTCTGTTGCAGATGGGCTGCAACAATACTTGACGAGTCAGTATGTCACAGCTGCTGAAACCAAAGCATTAACACTGTGGCAATCTCTCGCTACCTTGATGGCAACTGCTGATTTGAATCAGTTATCACTTCAGCATATGTTGAATCAATTAAAACTATTTACCATTGATCGGTTGCCTATCGAAGGCTATGCTCAGTTAACTAATCAGCTTGCTAATGGATTGGATCTGAGTTTAAATCAGGCTGTAGAAAATATTCTTTATAATGGTGCAGGTGTTACTGTTAGTACTGACAAGCAACAATACAAAGCAGACTATGCGATTACTACGTTACCTGTTGGAGTGTTGAAATCAAATCAAGTTACTTTTTCACCGCCATTGCCGCAAGAAAAACAGCGTGTCATTGCTCGACTCGGTTCTGGTGTCATCAATAAAATTGTGCTGCAATACGATGATGTGTTTTGGGCTGAACAGAAAGAGTTTTTTACTTTTGCTAGTGATAAAGTGACTGAATTTCCTGTGTTTATGAATTCTGATTATTATCATGATGACGCTTCATTAATCGCTTACATCGGTGCTGGGTTTGCAAAGGAAATGGAAGCGCGCTCAGATGCCAGTATCGTCCGAGCATTAACCACTAAACTAAAGACTTGTTACGGCAATGCGGTGCCGCTACCGTCGAGTTATAAGGTGACACGCTGGGATTCTGATCCTTTTGCGCTTGGTTCACATTCATATCTAACGGTTGGTGCGACTCCAGCCGACTACACAGTTTTAGCGAACACAGTCGGTGGCCGAATTTACTTTGCTGGTGAAGCAACTCATATTGATCAGCCAGCCACCGTACAAGGTGCTTATCTTTCTGGTCTGCGCGAAGCCGATAAGCTTTTAACGTTGCAGTGATCAATTAAATAAAAGTTTTTTGATATCGGCTACTATTGATTCTATTGCATGAATTGAATTCGGTGTGACATAAATCACGTCATCACCAGCCAACGTTGCTAGGATATTGATTGCTTGGTGATGGTAATCAAGTAGCCGTGCAATCAAAGAGGCTGCACCCGGAGTGGTGAAGATCACAATCAACGCTTCATTATGTGCGATGCGCGTGATTAAGTGACTGAGTGCTGTTGAGGCGGTTGGTGGTGCAGGCTCGCGTGGAATCCGATAGACAAATTCACCTTTTTCATTTTTTTCTTTGCTAGCATTGAGTTTGCGTAATACCCGAGATAATTTTGACTGATTAATCTGGTGACCTTTAGCTTGTAAGATAGCGCACAACTCATCTTGGCTACCGACAATACCAGCCATCAATAATTCGCGTAAATCGTTGACTAAGCCTTGTTTAGCTTCATTTTCTGGCTGATCCATGCTTTTATCTCGTACAGTTATGTTGTATAATAAATGACTTTTTTGGCTTTAACAATCAATAAATTGAATAAATATAAAATATTATTGCATATTTATGCATTTTATGCTGTAATAATGATAATTATTTGTCATCTTGGTGCGCATTTTGCGCTAGCATAACAGCAAATAACAGGAGTTTACATAAGTGTCTAATACTAGAGGAAAATATATCAGGCCTAGGTTCAACTGGGCAAGACTAATTGCACACCTCATTGCATTAATTGCTTCAATCTTTATTGGCATTCAAGGTGTAACAACGCTACTTGATATCATTTGCTCGGTCGCATTGGCGCTACATGCACCGACGCTCGTGGCTCTGGTAGTAGCCTGGAGTATCGCTATCGTGGTCGGTTTCGGCGCTGGATTTTTTGTCAATTGGTTGATGAATGCAGCTTTAATTCCAGATTTGATTGAAAAGCGTGGTCTTGAGGGTATTTCTAAGATATTGGGTTTATTTGCTAATCCAAGATTTAGTTTAAGCAATAAGATTAAATATGCACTTGCTGCGCTTGCTCTGTTTGTTTCAGCACTATTGAACGCAGCGGTTGCTGTCGTGCTCGGTATGCAAGTAGCTTCAGGAGTGATTATGTTTACCGGTGGTATATTTGTCGCTTTGGTATATTCTGCCGGTGAGTTCGAAACCTTATTTGGCTATATGGATCGAGAAACATCGACAACTAACCATGAGGATCAACCGCAAGATTATTTTGACAAACATTCTGTTGAGATCAATCCAACTTATGCGGCAATTGGAAAGTGGTGCGGTCGAGCCTTTGCTATTATCAACGCGGTGTCTCTAGGGGTGCTATGTACTTACAGTGCTTATACTTTGCTAGCACTAATGCTTCCACATGCATCAGCATCAACATTACTACTGAGTGCAGGTTGTATTTCTATCTGTGCAGTGGTTAATGGTGGGCTCTTCTACTGGCAGCGACTTTCGACCATTTATACTGATATATCTAAAGCATCGCTCTTACAAGAGCAAGAAGACTACGAATATAGTGGTAAAAATAAATTTTATACCGTAAGTGGTGCTAACTTAGCAATCACACTCAATGCAATGGCCAATTTTTCTATTCATTATTTTGGTGCACAACAGTTACTTGCATTATTTGTAAGTATGAGCTTGATTCAGTTACCAGCAGTGAGTACTGTTGTTATTGCTTGCGGGTTTGGCTTTGCCGGCGGTACCGCTTCTTATCTATTAGGGCAAACGTTTTGGATTAATGCTGGCAAAGTTGCAAAGCAAGAATTAACACAGCAGTTAGGCATCAAGTCATGGATGGACCCGCAACCTACAGTGCTAGATTTACCTGCTACACCAGTACAACTATTAGCTCAGCGGCCCTTAGTAGAGCCACAAGGGAGTACTCCCGAGACAGCAAGTAATGGAGTTGGTGAGGGTACGTCTCATTCTATATAACTGCTGGTTTGCTCACTTAATCACTGCTGTTAATTAAAATGATGTCTCTGAGGCGAAAACAATATCGTACCTGTCTGCACACAACTGGACTGCTTCGAGACTGATGCCCCTGCAGTGGGGTGGATGAATTTTTACGTCACTAATATTAATGGTGCGAATGATAAACGCATCTTATTGTTTTGAGAATAAAAACAAACAACTAAAGTTGGTTGGAATCGAATATTGATTGGCTAGGCTTGTCAAGCGAGTTGATAAACTCCTTAATCTGATCACCAAAGTGACCGTCGAGTCCAAAACGCTCAACGTATTCAGCAGCTTGCATTTTTGCACTACTACAGTTGCCGGCTTTAATAGCTTGACTTATCTGCTCCACCTGCTGCGATTGAACTAAGGTTGAATGTGCTGCTTGCATATAATAGTAACTCCTTGTAACTTCAGAACATTATACTTAAAATCAAATGACAAATAAAGTAAACCAGACTGTTAAAAAAGATTTAAAGTTAATTTTGCTTCTTCTGACATCAAACCTTGGTGCCAAGGCGGATCAAATACCAGCTCAACTGCCACGCTATTGACCGATTCAATCGCACGAACTTTAGCCTCAACTTCAGTGACTAAAACAGGGCCAATACCACAACCGGCTGCAGTAAGTGTCATCTGAACATCGACGTGGTTATTGGTTTGATCAATTGGATTAATTGTAACGCTATAGATTAAACCTAAATCAACAATATTAATCGGAATTTCAGGATCATAGCACGATTTCAATACTTCAAGAATAAAGCTATCTGTTAGGGGTCCATCAAGCGAATATGATTTATTAGCGCTTGGCTTTGCAGCGGTATATTCGGGACCGAGTGCGTCAGTATCGTTACTATCTATGCGAGCAAGGTTATCAAAAACACGCACAGTAACATGGCCACCTAAATCTTGGGTGATAACAACCTCGGTATTTTCAGGTAATAAGACGGGGGTCCCAGCAGGTATTAAGATTGCGTTGCAATCTCGCGTCAGTTGTAAGACTTGAGATGATGACTTATTCATTACCAGTCTCATTCACATTAAAACTTTTACCACAGCCGCAATCGTTAACTGCATTTGGGTTTTGATAGTACAAATTCCAATTTAAACCTTCTTGCACATAATCAATAGTGGTGCCTTTTAAGTAAGGAATACTTTGTTTATCAATAAAGAAATGTAGCGCTTCAACAGTTATCAACTCGCAATCAGTCGGTGGTGTAGTAATCACATCGAGTTGATACATTAAGCCAGAACAGCCGGAATTATTAATACCAAGCCGAATACCATAGCCTTGCTGTTGTTCAACGCGTTCAAGGAAGTGCTGAGCGGCACTAGCAGTGATAACAATGTGTGGTTTGCTAGTCGGATCATGGGTTTTAACAGTTGTCATGATTCAGTTACTCCGTGCATGCGCTTTGATTGGATTCGGTCAGTGCATTTTTTAAGGTATGCCAGGCTAAAGTGGCGCATTTAACGCGGGCCGGAAATTCTTTTACACCGAGTAGCACGGCTAATTTTCCTAGCGCTGTACCTTTATCAGTGATGACTTCATCAGTCAATTCAGCATGAAAGCGGGCAAATAATTTTTTCGCATCAGCCACTGGCAGACCTTTTAACGCTTGTGCCATCAGTGACGCAGATGCCATTGAAATCGCGCAGCCTTGGCCATTGAACTTTATGTCGCTGATGATGTCATTATCTATTTTGATATAAAGCGTCAATTGATCACCGCATAATGGATTAAAACCTTCTTGACAGTGATCGCAATCTTTAATTTCGCCAAAGTGACGTGGGTTGCGGCCATGGTCGATGATGACTTGTTGGTAAAGTTCGCGTAGTTCAACACTCATGCAAATAAGCTCCGTGCTTGTTGTAAGGCCGTGACAAGTTGATCGATATCGGCATAATCGGTATAAACGGAGATTGATGCGCGCACGGTAGCGGCAACACTCAAGCGTTGCATCAAAGGCATGGTGCAATGGTGGCCAGCACGAATTGCAACGCCATACTGATCAAGAATAGTGCCAACATCATGGGCGTGTATGTCAGGAAAGTAAAACGATATTGCACCGGACTTTGCGACACCCGGCGCAATAAGCTGAATACCAGCAATGCTATTTAATTCAGCTTCTAAGTGTTGCATAAGTTCTTGTTCGTGAAACTCGATGGCAGCAAAGCCAATCGAAAGTACGTAATCAATTGCTGCAGCGAGGCCGATAACACCGGCAATGTTGGGTGTACCTGCTTCAAATTTGTGTGGTACTTGATTAAAAGTAGTTTTTTCAAAACTGACTTGCTGGATCATATCACCACCTGATTGATAAGGCGGCATTGCTTCGAGTAAAGCTGCTTTTGCGTATAACACACCGATTCCGGTTGGGCCAAATAACTTGTGGCCAGAGAAAACTAAAAACTCACAATCAAGGGCTTGGACATCGATGGCAGTATGCGCAACCGTCTGCGCAGCATCGATTAATACTGGAACACCGTGTTGATGCGCCATATCGATGAGGGTTTGTAGCGGGGTTACGACGCCAATCGCATTTGAAGTTGAAATGACTGAAACTAATTTAGTTCGTGGGTTAATTAACGTTCGATAAGTTTCAAGATCAAGCTGGCCATTGTCATCGATGGGTATGATACGTAACGTTGCTCCAACTTGTTCACACAAGAGCTGCCAGGGCACGATATTCGAATGGTGTTCAAGCGTACTGATGATGATTTCATCATCTTTGCCAATGTTAGCTAGGCCGTAGCTCTGCGCGACTAGATTGATACTCTCAGTCGTGCCTCTGGTAAAAACAATTTCGCGTGAGTCAGCAGCATTTAAAAAGTGTTGCACGGTGTGGCGGGCAGCTTCGTATTGGTTAGTTGCGCGTTGACTCAATTGATGCACGCCACGGTGAATATTAGCATTATCCTGTTCATAGTACTGCTTCAGGGTTTCAATCACAGCCAGCGGTTTTTGTGTCGATGCTGCATTATCAAGATATGCAAGCGGGTAACCATTGACAGTTTGTTGTAAAATTGGAAACTGTTGCCGAATACTGGTGATATCAAGTGGTGTGGTGAGTTGGGCCATCGGTTCAGACATGTGATAACTCCTGCTCATGATTAAGGTAATCACGCAAGCTAGGATCATTAATCTGATTAAACACAGCTTTGGCAAAACCCTGTAGCAGTATTGCTTTTGCAGTCAATTCAGGGATACCGCGCGAGCGCAGATAAAATAATGCTTGCTCATCCAATTCACCAACCGTTGCGCCGTGACTACATTGCACATCATGGGCATAAATTTCTAAATTGGGTCGGGTATTAACCGTTGCGGTCGGACTTAGCAATAGATTTTTATTTTGCATATGGGCACTGGTATTGAGTGTTTTGTTTTGTACTCGAATAGTGCCATTAAAGTTGGCCACAGCATTGTAGTCAGCCAGGCCACGAAAATCGATGCTTGATTGGCAGTGTGACTGGTCATGGTTGATACCAATAAAGATATCTTGTTGCTGCTGCCCTGTTGCCCGATAAAAGCCATGTAAGTCAAGTTTAGTATGCTCGGCAATGAAGCTTGGCACAATGTCATGCCGTGCGAGCTTAGCGCCAAGGCTAGTAGCAAACAATTGATAATGGCTATTCTGATCAGCATGAATCTGGGTGCTTGCGAGGTGGTACGCACTAGTTGACTCCAACTGCTTGCGATAGTGGTACAGACTAGCGTGCGAAGCTAAGCTGAGCTCAGTCAGGTGGTTATTGATGTAGCTTTCACTGCCGTAAAAACTTTCGATGATAGCAGCACTAGCTTGTTCACCAACTCGTATACTGTGGTGAATATGATGTTCGGCGACTTGATCGCTAATATGAAGCAAGTGAATCGGCTTATTCAACCGTCCGCCAGCTGGGATATTGAGATAAAGTCCATACTGAGCGATCGCTGTGTTAAGTGCAGCAAACGGATTATGGTTGGTAAGCATGCCATAGTGTTCAGCACTTGTTAATTCTTGTAGCGTAGACACGTGGATTATTTGCTTGAGTGCGTCAAGGTCAGACTGCTCAGTGCTGAGTTTACCGTTGATTAAGACAACCAGATAGACATCAAGCTGAACCGAGATAAAGTCGCTAATAGTTACTGAGTTATTGGTTGTTGCCGCAGCTAGAGGTGTAAACTGTTTCAGCTCAGCTAAATCTAAATATTTCCACGCTTCTTGCTTTCGCCGTGGCCAACCCAATTGCTGATATTGTTCGAAGTGCTGCTGACGCAGTGAGGCAATAGTAGTATTTTCAGCGGCTGCTGTGACTAACTTGCTATCATAATTGCGTTCGGCTATGGTCATTGTTGGCTTTCCAGTATTGGTTGGTAACCGTGCTGCTCTAAGATTAAGGCAAGTGATTTATCACCGGATTGAATGATGCGACCATTTGCTAGGATGTGAATGACGTCAGGCACAATGTAGTCAAGCAGACGTTGATAGTGCGTAATGATAATAAACCCACGTTTGTCATCACGCAGACTGTTGACTCCATCGGCAATCACCCGTAACGCGTCGATATCTAAGCCTGAGTCGGTTTCGTCAAGAATCGCACAGTCGGGTTCAAGCGTCAGCATTTGCAAAATTTCATTACGCTTTTTTTCGCCGCCAGAAAAGCCAGTATTGACAGCGCGATAGAGTAATTCTTTATCCATGCGTAAAGTTGCGATGTGTTCATCGATTTTGGCCATAAAATCGATCGCGTCTAGTGGCTCAAGACTGCGGATTTTACGAATTTCATTTAAGGCGGTTTTCAAAAAATAAATATTAGTCACGCCGGGGATTTCAGTTGGGTATTGTAAACCTAAAAATAAACCCAATTGTGCGCGTGCCTCAACTGATAACTTAGCGATATTTTGTTGCTTAAATAAGATTTCACCTTGAGTGATAGTGTAGCCAGCTTTACCGGTAATGACATTGGCAAAGGTACTCTTACCAGAGCCATTGGGGCCCATAATGGCATGCACTTCACCGGGATTTATCGTTAAATCTAGTCCTTGCAGAATAGGTTTGCCATGGACTTCGGCATATAAATTTTTTACTTCTAGCATAATTATCCTTCTTTTAATTAACCGACTGCGCCTTCTAAACTGACTTCCATCAGTTTTTGTGCTTCGACAGCAAATTCCATCGGTAGCTCTTGAAACACGCGTTTGCAAAAGCCATTGACGATCAGCGCAATCGCTGTTTCTTCTGAGAGGCCGCGTTGACGACAATAAAATAATTGCTCATCACTAATTTTTGATGTCGTGGCTTCATGAGCAACTTGCGCGCTGGCATTTTTATTCTCGATGTAGGGTAAGGTATGGGCGCCACACTCATCACTCAGTAATAGTGAATCGCATTGGGTGTAGTTTTTAGCATTACTGGCTGTCGGGCTAATGCGGACCAAACCACGATAAGTGTTTTGACCTTTGCCGGCTGAGATACCTTTGGAAATGATGGTACTTGAGGTATTGTTGCCAAGATGAATCATCTTGGTGCCAGTATCTGCTTGTTGATAATTGTTAGTCAGCGCTACAGAGTAAAATTCACCACAAGAATGATCACCTTTTAAGATCACACTCGGATATTTCCAAGTAATTGCTGAACCGGTTTCAATTTGAGTCCAAGAAATTTTTGATCGTTTACCACGACAGGCGCCACGCTTGGTAACGAAATTATAAATACCACCACGACCCTGTTCATCGCCGGGATACCAATTTTGTACTGTTGAATATTTGATTTCAGCATCGTCCAATGCGACTAACTCAACCACAGCGGCGTGGAGTTGGTTTTCGTCACGCATCGGCGCTGTGCAACCTTCAAGGTAGCTGACATAACTACCACTATCCGCGATAATCAAAGTTCGTTCAAATTGACCGGTGTTTTGCGCGTTAATACGAAAATAAGTCGATAATTCCATTGGGCAACGGGTGTTTTTCGGGATATAAACAAAGGAGCCATCGGAGAACACTGCGGAGTTTAACGTGGCAAAGTAGTTATCGCGATAGGGCACCACGGTACCTAAATATTGCTTAATCAATGCTGGATATTTTTCTACTGCTTCACTGAACGAGCAGAAAACAACACCAGCAGCAGCGAGTTTTTCTTTGAATGTGGTTGCAACCGAGACACTATCAAACACTGCATCGACAGCAACCCCGGCTAGCATTTTTTGCTCTTGTAATGGAATACCGAGCTTGTTGTAAGTTTCAATGATTTTTGGATCGACCTCAGCCAAACTTTTTGGTCGGTCGGCTTGTGATTTTGGTGCTGCGAAATAACTGATCGCTTGATAATCAATCGGATCAAATTTGACGTGAGACCACGTAGGCTCTGTTAAAGTTTGCCAGTGACGAAAGGCTTGCAATCGCCACTCCAATAAAAATTCAGGCTCATTTTTACGTGCTGAGATGGTCCGAACGGTTTGCTCGTTGAGTCCAGGCGGTAAGGTTTCCATCTCAATGTCGGTGACAAAACCAGGCTGGTACTGTTGTGATAAAAGATTGCTAATAACATTAGACATCATTGGCCTCCAGTGCTGTTAAGTGTCGACGAGCGTGACGCTGGACCATGTCGGCAATACTGATGTCATCGAGAAAAGCCATTAGGGCGTTGCTCAAATTGATCCAGTTGTGGCGCAGGGAGCAGGATGATTCGTGTTGGCAGATACCGGGTTCAACACTGCAGTCTGTCAAGCCGGTGGCCGCTTGACCTTCGACGGCCCTGATCAAAGCGGAGAGGCTGATGGTGGTAGCCGGCTTAGCGAGCTGATAACCGCCCTCGGCGCCACGGGTGGCACTGACCAAACCGGCTATTTGTAGTAACTTCAGACATTTACGAACTGTTGCCAGACCGAGGTTGAGTGCTTGGCCGATTTCGCGAGTGCTGTTCGCTGTTTTGGCTTGCATGAGATAAGTGATAATCATAGCGCTATAATCCGTCATTTTGTTTATTTTTAACACGTTATGGCCCTCCGAGCACGAGCTATATAGTACCAAGTTGGTATTAATTATCAAGTGTTACTGCCTTAACATAGCGAGGGACTTATTACGGTTTACCAGTCAGTGCTTTCTAAATTCGAATTTATGGCTATGGCAAGCAGAGTTCAGCCAGCTCAGGTTTCACTAGCTGATCCATTTAATCTGATTCCGAGCAATCAGTACCGTCCTCCTCTGGATAAGTGCCGGCTCATCGAGCAGATAATTATTTACGGATTAGCCTGCGAGTGGAAATAACTGCTGTACCAAGCGTGGATTGACGCTGTTAGTGCAGTACTTGGCTTTGGCGTGCAAGTGCGTGAGTTCATCAAAGTCGCCGTTTCGCCGAGTGGTTACACGGTGGCGTTGACCAAGCTCAAACAGGCTGACCGCTGCACTGACCGATAAATTTAAACTTTGACTCATGCCCAACATGAGGATGCGATAGAGCTCATCACGAGCGGCGAGCGCGGCTGAACTTAAACCGCATTGCTCATTACCGAATAATAAGCAAAGTGGTGTATCAGTGTTAATAGCGGGTAGTGGTTAGCTTGCGTCAGGACTAGCGCCAACGATACGGATATTTTGCCGTTGCATCTGTTCGACATAGTCGTTGAGGTTGCCATACTCCGCGGGCTAGTGATAGGCGCCTTGGGTCACACACTTCGATGTGCCGCGGCTCGTCCTTCAACTGCGATTAAATGCGCGTAGTACACCAAAGCTTTCGGCGCTGCGTAAAAGCGCAGCGACATTATGCGGATCACTGATGGCTTCGACCGCAATTTGAATTTGCTATACTCGCTGTTGCCGCTCTGAGTTGATAAATTCGCTTAAGCGTTCAATCACGCTTGCTGCTGGGTAACGTTGCAGGAGTAAGTCTAATTGATCAGTGAGGTAAAGTTCTTTCATTGGTACAGAGAGTCACGTGATACTGCATCGAAGCAAAAAATTGTTGGTTACCGTGTGTTATCACACGATTTGAAGCAGATACTAGCACTACCTGTGATGTTGATTCAAATCGATTTGTTGATTTTTTTTACTGATACTGATACGCTACAATGCTTTTGAACTAGCTAGGTTGAGTCCGGTGCCAACTGATCAGTTACAATCTTTCCTTCTTCAGTCATTGCCTTTGCGTGGCCAGCTGATTCAGCTACAGGCTAGTTTTAGTGAAATCATTTCACAACATCATTACCCGTTGGCATTACAGTATTTGCTTGGTCAACTGCTAGCTGTAAGCGTGTTTTACAGTACCAATCAGCAAACCGAGTCAGAGACTACCTTGCAATTTCAAAGCGAGGGCGATTTAAAATTATTAGTCGCCAAATGTAATCACTTGCGACAAATTCGCGCTACCGGCAATTGGGAAGGCGTGCTCAATCCATCCAGTATCCAGCAAGCCATCAGCCATGGCCAATTGGTGCTAACGACCTTGTTACTGGCAAATCAACAACGTTTTCAAGGCATCATCGATGTTGGCCGCCTCACCTTCATCGGTGCGATAGAGCGCTATTTTCTCCAATCAGAACAGATTCCAACAACGATGCGGATTGCGGTACACGATGATCGAGTAGTGGCTTTCATTCTGCAAGTCATGCCAGAGCAAGATAGTCATGCAGCACTTGACTGGAATCACTGGTTAACGCAGGTGAAATCAATCAGCGAACAGCAGTTGCTTGACAGTGATGTGAGTGAATTGTTCATCACACTATTTCCAGAGCACGATTTTCGTCTCTACGATGCCGAGCATGTCAGTTTTAACTGTCCTTGCTCAGAGCAGCGTATGTTACGCGCTGTGAAGACCTTAGGCCAAGATGAGGCAGATGATATTCTCAATGCAAATCAAGTGATTGATGTCACTTGTGAATTTTGTAATATGACTTATGCATTTGGCCGTGATCAGGTGCAAAATCTATTTACGCAACGCTAACTAGCTACTATTAAGTCGTTGGATTTAATAACACTTCATCGTCTTCCTTGATCCCGGCAGTGATGATAACGTCGGTAAGCGTGGTGTGGCCAACGGTCACTGGTGTTTTTACAAAACCTGCCCTAGTTTTTCGCATCACATAAAAGTCACTGCCACTGTGTTGCACGCTACTGATTGGTAATTTGATAATATTGGTTTCATTGCTAGTCAGGCTGATCTCAACACTCATACCAACTTTAATGGTTTTTAGTAAGTCTGGATTAATTGATCGAACCGTCACCGTGACAGGAAAATAAGCCAAGCCTGTTTGCTGGTCGGCATCTGCTTGTGCGTCAATATGCGAGATGTAACCTTGTAAGCGTGCTGTTTCAAAGGCTGGGCCAGTCAGCGAGACTGCTTCACCAACTCGAACCTTGTTAACGTTCACTTCATCGACTTGAATAGCCAGAGTCAGGCCAGACATATCACCAATCACTGCTACTACATCACCGGGTTTAATGTGCGAGCCAACAACACTGCTGTCACTAGCCTCTGCAGCGTGTACCAAGTCTTTATTTGGATTTAACACGATACCTGACTTAGGTGCACGGATAGTGATGCTTGAGAAAGATTGATTCAGTAGTTCACGTATTTGATCTGGCTTTGCTAAATCGAGCGTCGCCAAGCTGGATTGATCAATGTCAAGCTTGTCAC
>CAWUKA010000041.1:0-18758 GCA_963922965.1 uncultured Gammaproteobacteria bacterium
AGATAATTTGCTTGGGGTCACCGCAGCGTAATACTAATTGAACACCCTGCTGTTGCAGTCTTGTCATCAGTGCGCTGAGGCTTTGCTGCAGCCACCAGCGCTGAGCAGCGCCACAGCGTTGCTTCTCATAAATATAAAGTAAAATTAGCTGGTCGTTATCAGCAGCAGCTTGTGTAAGTGCTGGATTATCAGCTAAACGTAAGTCATTACGAAACCATACGAGTCCTGTCTTCATCACATACCTTTCCATTCCATTTAGTAGCAAAGGTGAATAGTACTATAAATGCCAATTTCATCAAGTATTTGCTTGCTTTTAGACTGTGGTTTTCAAGCTTAGCGAACATAATCAACAGCAGGTCTCAGCAGGGCTGTGCTGAGGCCTCCCCCAACGTATTTTCAATCTACTCATTGGTTTGTGAAACCGAAGTTAAACTCATGTCTAACCACGCCTTACTCAAATCCAGAATCATCGAGTTTGCTAGCAGTGGTAGCTACTGATAGGTATTCTGCTGACAATAACAACAGTTAAGGAATGACCAATGCTGCTGGTTATACTAGGGGTCAGTAGGCTTGATTGCGCATAAGAGCCAAGCCTACTTTGGCAATCTGGCATTACGTTATTCTTAGCGCCGCCCCGATGAAGTCATGCTGCTGGATAAATTAAATGAATTGGACACAATTACCACCAATTCGATTGAGTAGATCGGTTGTTTCAATTAAGTCGATCCAGAGTGACGAGACAATAACTTACTGATTTTCGACGATGCCGGTCACTCGGCAACCAACTTGAAGATCAGATCGCTGTGCTTAGCGAAGTATTGAATAGTTGGAATCAGCTATTGAGTCAATTAATGTTTGCTTTTCCATTACCTCCATGATCACTCAAGCACGTTAGAAAATCGATTGCTTGATCACCGCGTTTAATCAAGCACTCAAGCTAGTTTCATCGACCATGCTGACATACCGAGCTTACGCAAGACGGCTTATTGGCCGCCGCTGTGGCGCAAGCTTTGCTCGAAGCTGTACTGCCTAAACGCAAGCCTACCGCAGTGATAATAGCTGATGAAGGTTGTGTGGGTAGCAAACCGCTGGTTATGACTGACTGGAAAACACCGGATTTTGTCTTAAGCCATGGCACATTTTTCGTTACTAGCACTCGCATGAATGGTCAACACCTTGACCTAGCGGTAAGTGATCAGCAACAAGTAGACTTGCCAATAGTCGCTGACATCACCTCACCTCAGAGCCAGTTATCTCTAGCATCATTGAATGGTAGCTAAGCGATAAATGCTAGACATCCCTTAATCCAGCTCGGCTTGGTCCTGACACGACAATCTATTGTACTAAACTGACTCAATAGAAGCCTAACTTCTATTGAGTCAGCATTAACATAAACATATGATTATAAATAAATAATTTATGAGGACTAATGATGATATAGTAGCATAAGGTAAATAATCAGCTTGATAGTGTTGATGAACACTCTAAAATTGACTAGATAGAAACAAAACTTCTATTTAGTCAAGATAAATCAAATCAAGACCAAAAAGGCTATCGTGCCTCATTAAACAAGAATTTACTCGCGCCATGCGAACAGTCGCGCTTGAATCTGCACGCAGCTTTCCAATTGTTGGCATCACCGGACCCCGCCAATCTGGTAAAACAACGCTAGCGCAGCAGTGCTTTGCGGATAAAACTTATATTAATCTTGAAGATCCGAGTGAACGCGCTCAAGTGAGTTTAGATCCAAAAAGTGTATTGCATTCACTCGGTCAAGCAGGCGCTATTTTCGACGAAGTGCATCATGTCCCTGAACTACTCTCTTATCTACAAGTCAGGTTGATCAACGGCAAGTTAATGGGCAGTTTGTCATTATTGGCAGTTATAACTTTGCCTTACTTGAATCGATCACTCAGTCATTAGCAGGACGTATTGGCTTACTTGAGCTGTTACCGCTCAGCACTCAAGAACTCATGCAAGGTGATATTCGATTAACGACCGATGAACGCTTATATTACGTTGGCTTACCCGGCATTTTCCGTGAAGCAATCAACCCAACATTGGTTTATAAAAATTACGTGAAGACTTATTTAGAGCGGGATATACACCAGGTTATTAACATTAAAGAGCTGAGTCAATTTCAACGCTTCATGCAACTATGCGCGAGCCGCATTGGCTCAGAGTTCTTAGCGAGTCACATTGGCAATGAGCTTGGTATTTCTTATCACACGGTACAAGCCTGGGTATCGGCGCTAGAAGCATCTTATATTATCTTTCGCCTACAACCTTATTTCGAAAATTTTGGCAAGCGCGCCATTAAATCATCAAAATTATACTTTACTGATGTTGGGTTAGTATGCTTTCTACTTGGCATTGAGAATGTCGCACAACTGAGTCGTGACCCACTAAAAGATAATTTATTTGAAAATCTAGTGATTTTAGACCGGTATAAAAATTGCTTGAACCAAGGCGAAACCGCGTGGATATATTTTTATCGTGACCAATCCCAGCATGAAGTTGATTTAATTTGTCAGTCCGGTCGTCGCTTAATTCTAGTAGAGATTAAATATGCTAAAACCTTCCAATCCAACTTTATCAAAAACTTAACTTACTTAAAAAAACTTGCACCGGAGCAAATTTCGCATGGCTACGTCGTTTATAACGGTGACACCAATGCACAATCGGAACAAACCTGGCGCCTACTGAATTATCGAGATTTAACTGAAATTACAGTTTAACTGAAACTAATCTCGGTTAGGCTGCCAGTATAGATTAATGATGAACTCAAAAGCTGCTTGTCATCACAGTCTTTGCTTAATTTCTATCAACGTTAATCGTTGCTGCTTAAGCAAGTGAATTTTTTTAACCCACTCCACAGCGCCAGGGGTATAGAGTTAGTAGCCAGCTTTAGTGATTTCAGCGACGCTTAATAAACCTTGTTTAGTCCAATGGCGAATCGTAGCGTTGGATTCACCAACTTGTTTGGCAAGTTCACCGATTTTCAGCAAACCGTCATTCTCTGATAGCTCAGCTGTCTTATTCCCCTAAAATGTAACTACTTAATGTTGAGAAACTGCGATAATGCAAGTGAATATTAGGTAGGCGAAAGCGATGAAAAAAACCAAATTGAGTGAAACTCAAATTATCAATCTGCTAAAAGAAGGTGAGTCAGGTATTGGGGTTGATGAACTATGTCGTAAACATGGTATTGGTCATAACATCCATTACAAAGGGCGTTCAAAATACGGCGGGATGGAGGTTTCAGCCTTAAAAAAACTGAAGGCGCTAGAAGAAGAAAATCGGCGTCTCAAAGAACTGTTTCCAAAAGCGTCGCTTGAAAATCAAATCTTACAGGATATCGTCGAGGAAAAAATTTAATGTCATCATCAAAGTGGATACGGGTTGCACGCATCGTTGAAAAATATCTTATCAGTATCCGCTGGGCTTGTCAGTGAGTCGGTATCGGTCGACGTGTTTACTATGATCAAGCACAACTCCACGATGATGACGTGATTAAAGCCTAGTTATCTCATTTGGCATATCACTACCCACGATATGGTTACTGGAAATGATATCATTTATTGCGGCAGCAACAGGTGATTGTTAATCATAAGCCTGTTTATCGCTTGTATAAGGAACTTAATTTAACGATGCGAAGAAAAATAAAAAAACGTATTTCATTATCGAGCTAGCCACTTGTTGTGCCTACAGAAAAAAACACCTGTTGGTCTATCGATTTTATGAGCGACAGCTTAACAACAGGACGGCACTTCAGAACGTTTAAGGTCATTGATGATTTTAACCGTGCAGGCTTAGGCATTGAAATCGATGTATCATTAAGCGCTAAACCTATCGCGCGGGTGCTGAATCGAATCGCTGATCGACGTGGTTATCCACGCTATATTCGTTGTGACAATGGGCCAGAACTGCGGTCAGCTGTGTTACAACGTTGGGCCAAGGAGCATGACATAACCTTCTGTTATATTGAACCCGGAAAGCCCACACAAAATGTGTTAGTTGAACGGTTCAATAGTTCTCATCGGCGTGAAGTCTTAAACGCGTATTTGTTTGACCAGTTAACCGACGTTAGAGTGCTCACTGAGAACTGGTTATATGAATACAATTTGATAAGGCCTCATGCCGGTATTGGCAATGTGCCACCTGCCTTTTTTAAACGAGAAAATTCTATAGGTTAGTAGTTACACTTACGGCGACTAAACACAGCCTCTTCACCTGCAGCAGCACGCAAATAAATATCTAATGATCGATCAACTGCTTTTGCAATGATTTTGAAATAACCATCGTTACTAACACCAAGCTGGGCCTTTTGGAGTGCAGCCATATAAGCTAAGCGATCACGCTTACGGATAATCGCTGGCGGGTAACCTTGCATTAATAAAATCATATTCATTAATAAGCGTGCAGTACGACCATTACCGTCAACAAATGGATGTATAGTTACGAGCTGATAATGTGCTGTTGCAGCTAATTCAACAGAATGTTGATGATGCGCAGCTGCAAGCCAATCAGCAAACTCTGCCATCAAGTCAGGAACCTTACGCGCATTTGATAGTAAAACCGTAGAGCCACTGATTCTGACGGACACAGAGCGGTAATGTCCTGCATTGACTGCATCAATCCCTTGCAAGATCAGCCGATATGAACAAAGGATATCATTTTGGCCAAGATCGACGGGCTTGCGTTTAACTTGTTGCTTGATCCAGTCTAAGGCTGCTGCATGGTTAGTTGCCGCCAGATGCTCGATGAGTGATTTAGCACTAACCGTTAACCCCTTTTCAACAATCAATGCTGTTTCCTGCCTGGTCAGAGTATTACCTTCAGGCGCATTGCTGGTATAAATCAGCTCAATACGAAACCAATGCTCTAAGTTTTCGACAAGCACATCGGGTAATGGAAGGAAACCATACGGTTTTCAAATGCAAACTATATCGCCACAGGATAATAAAGTGTTAGTTTGTGGTGGATTCATAAAATTGTGGTTGTCTCACACCACTGGCTGCTTCGGGACTGAAATCCCTCGCAGTCGGCTGAAATTAGGGCAGATTTGGCGCGCCCGGAGAGATTCGAACTCCCGACCGCCTGGTTCGTAGCCAGGTACTCTATCCAGCTGAGCTACGGGCGCGTTGGTTTGTATATTGTTTGTCGAACCCTCTTCTTTCTATCTCCGGTTCTTCCCTCTCTTTTACGCCATCATAAAACAACAGCCAGCGCAAGTGACGCTTCGCTTTTACACTTGCGCTGGCTGTTGTTTTATGATCTGGCGGAGAGAGAGGGATTCGAACCCTCGATGGGATTCCTCCCATACTCCCTTAGCAGGGGAGCGCCTTCAGCCACTCGGCCATCTCTCCACGAGATTGGCGAGTATAACATTGAAACAGCGCTTGTCAAAGGATGCGCTAGTCATCGACAACTGACTCTAACTCCTCAACAACAACTTCCTGATTACCTGGTAAGTTAGCAACCACTTCATCGTTTTGATTGCCACTATCTATCTCTTGTTGGATCCGGCGAAAAATCTCTTCGCGATGGACGGGCACACTATCGGGAGCTCGCACACCGATGCGTACCTGATTGCCCTTAACACCCAACACGGTGACGTTAACATTATTATTAATAACGAGTGATTCCCCGATACGTCGCGTCAAAATTAACATACCAATCTCCTTTGTATGGCGTTCAGTAACTGTGTTCAGCTGGATCAAACTCTTCACTTGGATCAGAGTCTAATTCAAAAGCTGAGTGTAATGTCCTCACACCCAGCTCTAAATACTTCTCATCAACAACTACTGAAATTTTAATCTCAGAGGTTGAAATCAGCTGAATATTAATCCCCTCTTCACCAAGTGCCTTGAACATGGTACTCGCAACACCTGCGTGCGAACGCATACCAACACCAACTAAAGAAATTTTCGCAATCTTATCATTGATAGAAATTTCACGCGCACCTAGCTTATCGCCAATAGCGCGCAATAGTTCTTGACCTCGCACAACTTCATCTCGGTGAACAGTAAAAGTAAAATCAGTACTGCCATCGGCACCAACATTTTGAATAATCATGTCAATGTCGATCTTAGCAGCGCTGATCGGCCCTAAAATATCGTGAGCCACTCCTGGAGTATCTGGTACTCCGCGGATGGTAAACTTCGCTTCGTTACGGTTATAAGCAACACCGGCAACGATAGGTTGTTCCATCTTGTTACCCTCAAATGTAATTAACGTCCCTGGTCCGGGCTTAAAGCTCGACAATACCCGCAATGGCACTTGGTATTTACCAGCAAACTCAACTGCCCGAGGTTGTAACACCTTCGCACCTAAGCTCGAAAGCTCTAACATCTCTTCCATGCTAATGTGAGACAAACGTCTTGCACTCGGTACAACACGCGGATCAGCTGTGTAGACACCATCAACATCAGTATAGATTTGGCACTCGTCTGCATTTAATGCAGTTGCCACTGCAACAGCTGTCGTGTCAGAACCACCGCGGCCCAGTGTTGCAACATCGCCTTGGGTATTAACACCTTGGAAACCTGCAACAATCGGAATTTCGCCTTGCTCGATGCATTGCACCAATTGCTGTTTATCAAATTGAACGATCCTAGCATTTTTATGCTGCTCATCAGTTTGAATACCAAGCTGATACGCCGTCATTGAGCGTGCGCGCAAGCCACGTTCGTGCAAAGCAATACAAAGCAAAGCAACTGACACTTGCTCACCAGTAGAAACCAAGACGGAATATTCGCGTGAATTAACACGATCAGATAACTGCTTTGCTAGGCCGATCAAACGGTCAGTTTCGCCAGCCATGGCTGATAACACAATAACGACTCGATTATCTTTTGCAGCCTCAGAAACTTTCCTTGCGACTTCACGGATTCGTTCAACTGTGCCTACTGAAGTACCACCATATTTTTGCACGATCAGCGTCATCGATACTTTTCCCGCCACACTAGTTGGACAACTTCAACAAGGGCAACCAGTTTAATCGAGATAGGCAATTGATACAAGCCTACAGCATATTTAATACTTTTTATCAAACAGTATTAAGTATCATTTAGCTTGCGAGCGTATCCACGCCGCAACCGTTGCAAGTGCCGTGGTTAACTGTTCAGGCCGATTACCACCTGCTTGCGCCATATCAGCACGGCCACCGCCTTTACCACCAACTTGTTGTGCGACATGATTAACAAGTTTGCCTGCATGAAAACGATCAACGCAGTCTTTTGTCACACCGGCACTCAATATAACTTTACTTTGTTGTACTGTCGCTAAAACGATAACTGCGGGTTTGAGTTTTTCTTTCAGTTGATCGAGCAACTCGCGTAATATTTTACTGTCAATATCGGGCAGCTCTACAGCTAGTACATTTATACCATCCACCAATTTAACTTGCTGCAACAAGTCGCCAAGCTGATCTTGCGCGTGTTGTCGCGTTTGCGTCTCGATTTGCTTTTCGAGTTCGCGCTGGCGTTGCAGCAGAGCTTGTACTTTAGTTTCTACTGCTTGCTGACCTACGTTCAACAAGCGACAGAGGCTCTGCAATTGTTGATCACTTGCTGCGACTAACTGCTCGGCGCGCTCACCAGCAACGGCTTCGATTCGGCGCACACCAGCAGCAATACCAGACTCTAAAGTAATTTTAAAATAGCCAATGTCACCGGTACGCGTAGCGTGAGTACCGCCACAGAGCTCGAGAGAAAAATCACCCATCCGCAAAACGCGAACCTGATTACTATATTTTTCACCAAACAACGCCATGGCACCCATCGCTTTTGCGGCTTGTTGATCCATGGTAGCGGTCTCAACCAAATTGTTGGCGCGAATTTCCCGATTCACTACTTGCTCGATTTGCGCTAACTCAGTCGCTGTAAGCGCTGCAAAATGCGAAAAGTCAAAGCGTAATTTTTCATCATTCACCAGTGAACCTTTTTGCTGAACATGCTCGCCTAAGATTTCACGTAACGCCGCATGTAACAAATGAGTTGTAGAGTGATGCAAGCGAATCGCTTGGCGCCGCCCAATATCAATCTGGGCTAGTGCTTGATCACCAAGCTGCACTTGCCCTGTGACTACTTCACCGTGATGGAGAAAGACATCCGCTTGCTTGGTTGTATCAAGCACGCGAAACTCGGCATTTGCAAACCGCAGCACACCCTGGTCGCCGACTTGACCGCCCGCTTCGGCATAAAAAGGCGTTTGCGCTAATACCACAATAGCTTGTTCACCTTGCTGCAACGCTGTCACTGATTCACCTGTGCGATAAAGTGCTGTGATTTGACTGCTGTGTTCGACTTGGTCGTAACCGAAAAAATCAGTACGGCCGACAACTATAAGTTTAGCAGTTTGATCGACCGCAAATCGACTGGCAGCTTGGGATTGTTGTCGCTGTTGCTGCATATGATCGCTAAAACCATCTTCATCAACGGTAAGTTGATGTTCACGAGCGACATCAGCAACTAAATCAAGTGGAAAACCGTAGGTATCATACAGCCGAAATGCAACACTACCAGGAATTTCCGTGCCGGTTAAAGCATTAATCTCATCGGTTAATATCTTCATACCTTGATCCAAGGTGCGAGCAAACTGATCCTCTTCAGCTAACAATAAACGCATCACGTGCTGTTGCTGCTTGACTAATTCAGGGTATGCTTGCCCCATCACTGCGCATAATGGCTGTACTAGCTGATGAAAAAAACTGGCCCGAAAACCGAGCTTGTGGCCGTGACGAATCGCACGCCGAATGATACGTCGCAACACATAGCCACGACCTTCGTTTGATGGCACCACACCATCAAGAATTAAAAAACTGGTTGAACGGATGTGATCCGCAATCACGCGCAGTGACGTATGGGTTAAATCAGTCTCAGCAACACGTTGGCCTATGTCAGCAATCAAGCTAGTAAACAAATCTGTATCGTAATTATTTGTCACACCTTGCATAACTGCGCACAGACGCTCTAAACCCATACCAGTATCAACCGATGGCTTTGGTAAATCAGTCATATTGCCGTCGGCATCACGCTGATACTGCATAAATACCAAGTTCCAAATTTCAACGTACCGATCACCATCTTGCTGATCACTCCCTGGCGGGCCACCAGCGATGTCGGCGCCGTGATCGTAAAAAATTTCTGAGCAGGGTCCACACGGACCAGTATCACCCATCGACCAAAAATTATCAGCCATGCCACAGCGCGAAAAGCGTGCTGGATCAACTTTGATTTCATTTAGCCAGATTGCCTCAGCTTCCGAGTCATCTTCATAAACGGTAATCCAAAGTTTTGCTGCCGGCAACTTCAACTCTTCAGTCAAAAAGCGCCAAGCTAACTCAATCGCTTCACGTTTGAAATAATCACCAAAACTAAAATTACCCAACATTTCGAAGAAGGTATGGTGACGTGCGGTATAACCAACGTTTTCCAAATCATTGTGCTTACCACCAGCACGTAAACAACGTTGCGCGGAAGTAGCACGTCGATAGGGGTGCTGCTCAGCACCCAGAAAAACATCTTTAAATTGCACCATGCCAGCGTTAGTAAACAACAGGGTTGGGTCATTGGTGGGGACCAGCGAACTAGAGGCGATCACCTCATGCTGGTTTGTTTTAAAATAATCAAGAAATCGCTGCCTAAGTTCGGCACTTGCCATCTTCACTGCTACAACCCTTACTCTATCTAACCTGCATCACGCGCTAAGCTGCTCACACACTGCCGCATTGATTTGCTCACCGTCAAAGCCGCGGTATTGCAAAAACCGCTGTTGCTTAGCCCGCCCAACATAGTCTTGCGGTATATCCTGGTTAAACTTGTTGGCACGGACTTGTTTCGCTAGTGCAAACCAATCGTAGAGTTTCAGATTGACATCAATAAAGAGTGGATCAACTGCCAGTTCAGCCAAATCCATCCTGATTCGCACCGGACCAATGCCGCGTTCGTAACGCGACTTGACGTAACTCTGGCAATAGCGCTCATCGCTCAGCCAGTTTTCTTCGACACACTCGGCAACCACACAATCGATATGCTCGGGAGCAAAATTTTTTTTATGCAACTTATCACGCAATTCGTGCTCAGCATGCTCGCGCTGCGACAATAAGCGCAGCGCGATTTGCCGAATGGTTGTTAAATCGCTCAGACTTCTGCCTCCTCTAGCACTGCTTCAGCTGATTTTTCATGCTCAGCCGCTGTTGTCGTAGCAGAATTGCGTGCTGGCATCAGCTTCTGTCTAATTTTCGCTTCAATCTCAGCAGCCATCGCAGGATTATCAACTAAGAACTGGCGCACGTTATCTTTACCTTGGCCAATCCGATCACCACCGTAGCTATACCAAGAACCCGATTTTTCCATAAAATCGTGTTGCACCGCGAGGCTAATAATTTCACTTTCACGCGAAATACCTTGGCCGTATAAAATTTCACACTCAACTTGTTTGAACGGCGGTGCAACTTTGTTTTTAATGACTTTGATACGGGTTTCATTACCGAGCACTTCATCACCTTTTTTGATTGCACCGATACGACGGATATCGAGCCGAACTGAAGCATAAAACTTCAAAGCATTACCACCCGTGGTCGTCTCAGGGCTACCAAACATGACGCCGATTTTCATTCGGATTTGGTTGATAAAAACGACAAGTGCGTTCGAGCGTTTAATGTTACCGGTTAACTTACGCAATGCCTGTGACATTAAACGTGCCTGTAGACCAACGTGAGAATCGCCCATATCACCTTCAATTTCAGCCTTAGGTGTCAGCGCTGCAACCGAATCCACTACGATGATATCGACACTACCAGAGCGCACTAGCATGTCAGTAATTTCGAGGGCTTGTTCACCGGTATCAGGCTGAGATACCAGTAGACTATCAAGATCAACACCAAGTTTACCGGCATAAATTGGATCCAGGGCGTGTTCAGCATCGATAAACGCGGCAGTACCACCCTGCTTTTGACATTCGGCAATAGTTTGCAGTGCTAATGTGGTTTTACCTGAGGACTCCGGTCCGTAGATCTCAACAATACGGCCTTTTGGCATGCCGCCAATACCGAGTGCAATATCTAAGCCTAGTGAGCCAGTTGAGATGGCCTCTATATCTACTGGGGCGTTGGACTCACCCAGCCGCATGATGGATCCCTTACCAAATTGACGATCAATTTGACTTAAAGCTATGTCTAAAGCCTTATCTTTTGCACTCACGATTATCTCCTTTCATTTTTAATAGCCAATCGCTGACAACTGCTCGTACAACATCGAGTGAATCGATTATCACATAGTCGAGCAGATACGCCTAGTCCCAAATGCCAGGAAGACGTTGTTGATAGAGTGAGAAAGTTCAAACAAAATCAGTATTGCCAATAGATTGGTCAATGTAGAGCGTCGCACCTTGACCAACATAGGCACTGTATAAAACATCATCTTGCACCAAGTCGTGGCTATACTGCCAATCACCAACCGCTTGTACGGTATCGCCAATATCACCTTGTATAAAAATAGTGCTGTTATCAGAAAAATCCAGCACATCTGACGTACTCAGGCGCGCACTGTTATCGCCAGTACCACGAATGTCAATGCGCTCAATCCCGCTAATGCTGGCCGAATCGATAGCGCTAAAATCCCAGGCGAGATTGGTGCCGGCCATCGCCACGGTATCAATACCAGTACCACCAACCAGGCTGCCGAGATCAGTCAAACTAGCTTGATCGTAGACTAAAATATCATCGCCAGCACCGCCATTCAAATTACTATCAGCGCGCCCGGCAACCAAAATCTCATTGGTACCACTACCAACCACATTACCGAATTTGAATGCTGCCGACGTTAGCTCATCAGCCACTACTTGGTTTAATTTAACTTCAAAATCAGCCTTAGAGTTACCTTGGTAATTATATTGTAAAAAAGTATGATCGCCTTTTTGTTGCCATGAGAGCGTCTGTAAGCTAGCATCGAGACCATCTAAACATCGTAGGTAAATCGTCTCGCTAAAACCACTTAGATCAATGCTATCTTCATTGACATTAAAATCTTTTACCGTGTCGCGTTGCCCAGAACGACCCGCTTCAGTGTGGTCGTGCCAAGTAAAAATGTCAGCACCAGTACCACCGATCAAGTGATCAGCGCCAGCACCACCAACCAGATAATCAGCGCCAGCACCGCCAAGCAAAGTATCATTCCCGCTACCACCATACAGCCTATCAGCATCATCACCGCCATCGAGGTAATCACTACCACCTGCTGCAATTAAGATATCTTGGCCGCTACCACCGTAGAGCTTGTCATGCTTATCACCACTGGTAAGCTGATCGTTACCGGCTTCGCCATACAGCTTGTTTTTGCCTGCAAGATCAAGCAACCGGTCATTGCCATCACCGCCGTACAAATCATCATTTTGATTGCCACCATCAAGCGTATCATCACCATCACCGCCGTACAGATCGTCATGACCATCACCACCGAGCAATACATCAGCACCGGCTTCACCGTACAATTTATCATTCCCTTGATCACCACTTAAGTGATCAGCATCGGCACCACCATAGAGAATGTCATTTCCAGTGCCACCATGTAGCTGATCAACACCATCACCGCCATAGAGCTGATCATTACTCTCATCGCCATATAACACATCATCGCCAGCCTCACCGTACAACATATCATGATGCCTACCGCCGAATAGAGTATCGGCACCGTCACCACCATAGAGTTGATCATTGTGTTTTTCACCAAACAACCGATCATCACCATCACCGCCGTACAAGATGTCTTTATGACTACCGCCATAGATTTCATCGTCACCACCTTTTCCGAACAACTCATCATTACCGCGCTCTCCACGCAGAACATCATCACCTTCATCACCACTGAGTTGATCAGCTGACTGAGTGCCTGTTAAATCCAAGCCCGGTATAACTAGCTCAGGCTCAACACTCGTTTCTTGCTCTAAAGTTTGTTGCGATGCTGCGCGCTGCTGTAGTAGGCGTAACAACTCTTGCTGCGCCGCTTGCTCGTTATTAACTAAGTCAACTGCATTCTCAAAGCTTGACGTTAAGCTCTCGCGTAGTGCTGCTACTGCTCGACTTGAGGGAGGTAGTTCACTATCGAATTGTTGTACTGGGGACACTGCTAAATCATCGCTATCACTAGCAAATGATAGATTTAAATTTTCATCAATTAAACTGTTGTCGTTGGGTGGCGTTGGCAGATTCGGTTGTAACAAAGGACTCGAGAGCGGCGACAACTCAGGCTGCAAGCTGTTAGTTGTCAGTGGCGTTCGCAACAAGCTAGGAATCGGATTCAAGCCTGGCTGTGCAAACGGAATTGCATCAGTCAAAATTGGCTGCTGACCACTCAACTGATCGGCAACGGCGATTTGCAAGTTAGCGGGAATAACAGTCGGCTGTGGTAATAATTGCTGGATGACATCATCCGGTAGCCGCGCTGCATGTTTCGCAACATCAAAATTACCAATAGTTGCAGCACCGCCTTCGGGTAAGCTAAACACCAACTTACCATCGACAACCTTAATCATCGCTTCGGGGTTAATGAGCTGAGAAAAATCGATGGTTTCACCCGGATCCAAAAGATGGCTGGTGCCAGGTTCTAAAATTAACTCCCGCATTTCGCCATTGCTGCTGTGGATCTGCAAGGTCACGCTCGCATTGGTTTGCTCTGCCATGGCGCTGTCCTCCTTGAGTAGCACAGTTATATCTTCACTGATCACACTTGCTAACAAAAAAAGTGTAGTACATGAACAATATGAATTCAAATTGAACAAACAAGTCAAGCCAAAAAATGATCGGACACAAACCATTAGCACTAAGGAGTGAAAACGAATAGGGATGCTATTGTAGAAAGTCGACTAAACGTCGCAAAATGATATCGCAAGTCATCGCTCGAATCGCGTCACGGTTGCCATCAAGTTGCAGCAACTCGGCTTCGGTGGCGATAACACTGCCGTAGGCGATCCAAACGTAGCCAACCGGTTTCGCGACCGTGCCACCACCTGGTCCAGCAACACCGCTGACCGCACAGGCGATTGTTGCCCGACTCTGACTGAGGGTACCAGCCACCATGGCTCTGACCACTGGTTCACTGACTGCACCATGCGCTGCCAACAATGTTGCCGGCACCGCCAACATGGCTTGCTTAGCGGCATTACTGTAGCTGACAAAACCACAATCAAACCAGGCTGAACTCCCCGGTACCGCAGTCATTGCGGCAGCAATCCCACCACCGGTACACGATTCAGCGGTTGCGAGCAACTGTTGTTTGGCCAATAATAACTCACCGCAGCGGGCTGCCAATTGATAGGTTTGCATGATTCACCTCGTTGAGTTGGGCGGATAGACTCCAATTCAGTGCTGGGTTACACTCCCACTCTTAATCCGACGCAGCAGAGCTTAATCAAGTCAGTGCAAGAAGGCAATATGAGTATAACCACAGCCACCTCACACACACCGATGATGCAGCAATACCTACGGATCAAAGCTGAATTCCCAGACACGTTGCTGTTCTATCGTATGGGTGACTTTTACGAAATGTTTTACGACGACGCTGAACAGGGTGCGCGTTTGCTTGATCTGACCTTGACCCAACGCGGCCAGTCCGGTGGTCAAACGATCCCGATGGCTGGGGTACCGTACCACGCTGCTGAAGGCTATCTGGCTAAATTAGTCAAACTTGGATTATCGGTCGCAATTTGTGAACAGGTGGGTGATGTTAGCAGCAGTAAAGGCCCGGTCGAGCGCAAAGTGACCCGCGTTGTCACCCCCGGTACCGTCACCGATGAAGCCTTGCTCGAGCGCAAAAAAGAACACGTGCTACTGGCGATTCAACAGGTCGATCAACAACTCGGCCTCGCCTATGCCGATATTGCTGCCGGCCGTTTGCATTTATTAGAGTTAACTAACCTTGACGACTTAGCGAGCGAACTCGAGCGTTTGCAACCTGCGGAAATATTACTTGCCGAACATTGCAGCGCAGTACCAACACTGCGCCAATTGACGCACGTTAACATTCAACCGAGTTGGGCGTTTGATTTTGCCAGTGCCAAACGCCAACTATGTCAGCAATTCAAAACCCATGATCTGGCTGGCTTTGGTGCTGAAGAACAAACCCTGGCGGTTGCTGCCGCTGGTTGTTTATTGCAGTACGTCAAGCAAACTCAACGCAATGAATTACCGCCTTTGCATCGCCTGAGCATTGAGCGCCAAGAGGATCATGTCATCCTCGATGCTACCAGCCGTAGAAATCTCGAGCTTGTTACTAACTTAAGCGGCGGCCATCAACACACCTTGGCAGCAGTGATCGACCGCACGGCAACTGCGATGGGGAGTCGGTTATTGCGGCACTGGTTGCAGCAACCACTGCGACAGCTCGACTTGATCAAGCAACGTCAACAAGCCGTCGGCGCCTTGATGATAGCAGAACGGTGCTTAGCGCTACACGAATTATTGCGCGGTATCGGTGACAGTGAGCGCATCAACACTCGTATCAGTCTCGGTTCGGCGCGGCCACGTGATTTAGTCCAGCTCAAACAAACCCTACTGGCACTACCCGAGCTACAACAACACTGTGCAAGCATCGATGCAGAGCTCGTCAACGACATTCGCCAACACTGCCAACCGCAACCAGAGCTCGCTGACATGCTCAGTCGTGCCCTTGTCGACAACCCACCGATGCTGATTCGTGATGGCGGTGTGATTGCCACCGGTTTTGATACCGAGCTCGACGAATTGCGCGCGTTGAGTGAAAATGCCGGACAGTATCTGGTTGAGCTCGAGCAGCGTGAACGTGAACGCACCGGTATTAGCACACTCAAAGTCGGTTACAATCGTGTTCACGGCTACTATATTGAAATTTCGCGCGCGCAAGCGAGCGCTGCACCGGCTGATTATCAACGCCGACAAACCCTAAAGAATGCCGAACGCTACATTACGCCAGAGTTAAAACAATTTGAAGATAAAGCTTTGAGTAGTCGGGAACGCGCACTCAGCCGCGAGAAAGCTCTTTATGAACAATTACTCACTGACTTAAATCAGCAGCTCACTACCCTGCAAATGATTAGCACCGCACTTGCCACCCTCGACGTGCTGTGCTGCTTTGCTGAGCGTGCCATTAGCCTAGCGCTGTGCTGCCCTGAGCTCAGCAATGAGCCCGGCATCACTATCAATCAAGGCCGGCACTTAGTGGTGGAGCAAGCCTTGACAGAGCAGTTCGTTGCAAACGATACCATTTTTACCGATAAGCGCCGCATCTTGATCATCACTGGCCCTAACATGGGTGGTAAGTCAACCTACATGCGTCAAACTGCATTGATCGTATTACTTGCCCATATCGGTAGTTTCGTGCCAGCACAGGCAGCGCAGATTGGCTTGGTGGATCGAATTTTTACTCGCATCGGTGCCGCTGATGATCTCGCCTCGGGACGTTCGACTTTCATGGTAGAAATGACAGAAACCGCCAACATTTTAAATAATGCCAGTGCCGAGAGCTTAATTCTAATGGATGAAATTGGCCGTGGTACCAGCACTTATGACGGCTTATCACTGGCGTGGGCCTGTGCTGAATTTCTCGCAACTGAGATTCGCGCCTTTACTTTATTTGCCACCCATTACTTCGAATTGACTCAGCTCGCAGCTGACAATGCCATAACGCATAATATTCACTTCGATGCCACTGAATACAACGACGAAGTGATTTTTATGCATAGCGTGCTTGAAGGTCCAGCGAATCAGAGTTACGGCATTCAAGTCGCCAAACTCGCTGGCTTACCAGCACCAGTACTGAAGCGAGCCCAGCGCAAACTCGCTGCGCTCGAGGTGCAAGACAGCGCGCGCGAGCAAATTCGCTTACCTGAACAATCTGATTTATTTAGCGAGCCGAGAGTAATATCACCAGCGATTGAATTACTCGCAACCATCAACGCCGATGACTTAACCCCGCGTCAAGCGCTGGAACTCATTTATTTATTGAAGAAGAAAGCCGATGAAAGTTGAACAACTACTAACATTAAAACCAGGCGGTATGGTTTACTACAGCCTACTGCAAGTGCCAACCAAGCCGCGCAACGCGCTGAAACTGATTTATCAATTTTATTACGATATCAAACAAATTGCTTATCGTTGCAGTGACCGAGGGGTAGCACGCGTCAAACTGCATTGGTGGCATGATGAAGTTAATCGGCTATTTCAAATGGTGCCGCAACACCCGCTGACCCGGCAGTTGCTATCTGCCATCAGCAACTACAACCTGACTAGCAATTTATTTCGCGCCATCATTGGTAGTACGTTGCAGCAGCTGGATCACGATCATCACCATAGCTTGGATGAATTCAAAGCGTTTTGTCAGCGCGAACACGGCCCATTGATTCAGCTTTGCAATCAAGTCATCAGCAAAGGCAAACCCATGCAAGCGGCAACGGTCGAAGAGCTAGCGTTTATTTTACATAGCTTGCAAGTCTTACAAATACTACATTTTGATCGCGAGCGAGATCGGTTTTACTTACCGCTCTCTCTATTGCCTGAAGCCAGTACTGTCGAACAACTCTTTGCAGAACCAGACCAGCTACAAATGCTCGGCGAGCAACTGTTTGCAGAATTAAGCACTGCAAAAGATCGCTTCTTCAACTCGCTAACACCTGATATCCGCAAGCTGCAACGGTTTCATATCGTGTTACTCGAACTCAACCTGGTACTGGCCTCTGAACTACAAGCGAGTGGTTTTGATTGCCTCACGCGCTTTACCAGCATCACTCCAATCCGTAATTTTTTTCTAGCCCGTAAATTTGCTAAACGAGAACAACGCTATGCTAAACAATTACACCGCATCGCCTGATTTACTGCGCGACCGAGTGATCTTAGTCACCGGCGCTAGCGATGGCATTGGCAAGACTGCCGCTATCACCTTTGCAAAACATGGCGCTTCTGTGATCTTACTCGGCCGCTCGCAAGCCAAGCTTGAGCAAACCTACGATGTGATCGTGAATGCTGGTTACCCAATGCCGTACTTAATGCCGCTGGATTTAGTCCACGCCTCACCACAACTATGCGATGAAGTCGCGATGGCAATCGACAAACAATATCAACGCCTCGATGGCTTACTTCACAATGCCGCTAGCCTCGGTCGACTATCACCGATCGAACACTACCCAACCAAGCTGTGGCATACCGTGATGCAAACCAACCTTAATGCGCCGTTTATGTTAACGCGCAGCTTATTGCCCCTATTAAAACAGAGCCAAACCGGATCGCTGGTTTTTACCTTAGCTGATGTCGCCGAACACAGCCGGGCGTATTGGGGTGCGTACGCAAGCGCTAAAGCCGGTTTGCGGGCTTTGTTTGAAACCATCAGTGCTGAGGTTGAAGCAAGCAGCGTACGCTGCAACGCGATAATACCGCAGCAAATTGATACCAAACTACAACGCAACGCGTTTCCCGGCCAAGAGGCGGTAGCCTGCGCCAGTCCAGAAAGCATTATGAAGTACTATTTATACTTGATAGGTAAAGACAGTGCGCATAGAAACGGCATCGTGATGCGCACAGATAAAGTAATGACTGATGCTAATGAGCACAGCAATTAGCATCACTTAGCCCACTGCAAAAACATTAGTCCCGAAGCAACCCACAGGTATTACTGAGTTAATCCAGGCCATATACATTGATGCTGCCAAGGTGATCCTTATTTTCAGCTCACTACGAGCCGCATCAGCGGCGTGGCAGCCCAGTGGTGTGCAGGTACGCACGATATTAT
>CAWUKA010000042.1:0-18303 GCA_963922965.1 uncultured Gammaproteobacteria bacterium
TCAACGAACAGGTAACGCTGGTTTTTTTGGAGCGATACTCAATCAACTCTCTGAAATTGGAAACACCAATCGGTATGTGCATGTGGCTTATCTCCACTTAAGGTCATACGTTATAACACGATAGCACTGATGGAGAGAGAACCCTAATTCAGGCTGGCGCATGTAAAGTAAGTAGTGCCAGCTGGGTAGGTAGGGTGTTGGGGACCACTCCGGTTGGTGCTCGATGTCAGGCAAACCCCCGCGGCTGATGTGCGTTGTTGCATGCTCTCATCAACAGGCATCGACTATGTCTATCAATGGCCGTTACCGATTGATGGCAACCGGTATTTCAAAAGCGGCAGGCCGCCAGCTGCCACAGTTAGCCACATCAAAGTTGTCCTAGCCGAGGAGGTTGCCGGTGTTGGCCTCGAGTTGGCTGAGTAGAATCTCCGAGCCTTGCTGGGGCAAGGGTGAGACGCTGTCTTCCGTCGCACCTTTCATGGTAGCAGGCGCGATACCAATCCAATCGATTATTTCTTTCCCAGGTGAGGGCGTCATCTTTCCATCAGTAGAGGTCTTTACCGTCGAAGAGGAGTGGCCGGTCTGGGTTGTGCCAGCCGCAGTAAGAGGTTGGTGCGTTGGGGTTATTTTTCAGCTCACTACGAGTGACGCAGTCAGCAGCTCAAACCGCAAGGGGTCCAATCAGACTGATTGGCAATTACCTTGTGTTTGGCATGCTATTGAGAAGAGTGGCTGGGGTGCCAGGATTCGAACCTGGGAATGCGTGGATCAAAACCACGTGCCTTAGGCCACTTGGCTACACCCCAAAACTGGTTGGAAATGACCATTGGTCGATAAACTTTGTTTGAGCTAATACAATGACGCGCTTAGCAACTAAGCAAAATAGTTTAAAAAAGCTGACCCAACTGTGCAAGCTTTTCGAGCAAAAAAATTAAAAAAAGCCTGACTAGGTTATCAATTCACGCTTGGCTTGTTAATGGACAAGCAGTGTAAAGTAGCGATCGATTCATTTTTTTTGCAACTCGACAGTGAAATGGTGATTGCTGGGCAATTGCGTCAGCTGCTGCGCGTCTTGCGACATTGGTAAAACAACAGGCACCAGTACCGGTTAAATAGGCTGGGCCGAATTGCGCTAACCAATCCAGTGCGGTTTTGATAACCGGGAATAATGCCTGGGCGATTGTGCTACAGTCATTCTCGAGAGATCCTGGTAGCCCAGCAGCAAAATCAATTGGCGCGCGCGTACGTGGTAGATTCGGGTGAGAAAAAACAACCTTGGTTGCAACTTGGCAAGCTGGTGTTAGCAACACAACCCAAGGTTCATCAAATTCGTGCGGATATAAGGTATCACCAATGCCTTCCGCGAAGGCAGCTCGTCCACCGATAAAGACCGGCACATCAGCACCGAGCTTGGCGCCAAGTTGTTGCAACTGTTGCTCACTGAGTTGTGTCCGCCAGAGCCGATTTAGCAGTACTAATGTTGTTGCCGCGTTAGAGCTGCCGCCACCTAAGCCAGCACCAAGCGCAATATTTTTTCTTATGCGAATGTTGGCGCCGCTATTGCAGTCGGTTGTAGTTTTTAAGGCATAGGCAGCTTTAACGATCAAGTTATCGTTTGGATCGATGTTGGCAAATGGGGTTATTAAATGAATTTCACCGTCATTGCGTTTTTCACAATCGATGATGTCAGCATGGTCAAGGAATTGAAATGCAGTTTGTAAATTGTGGTAACCATCATCACGTTGCCCAGTGATGTGTAAGAAGAGATTTAACTTTGCTGGTGCGTAGCCACTGTTGTGTCGTTGTCGAACTGCCATGATTGGATCAAGATTTTAATATGAATGGATTTGTTACTTAGGCTGATCTTGCGTGGCATATCAACACCATTTGCATTAGTGAATGCATCATATCGCACGGTCCAACCTGCTTGTTTTAGTTCAGTGATGTGGCTGAACTCATCGTAGCTTGGTTGGCTACTGATTTCGGGTACAGCGAGGCCGCGAATCCAGTAGTGTAAATTGGAAATAGGGACGAACCAGCCCGTGTAATCAAATAAAACTTTTTCTGGTGTGTTGGCCACGCGAGTTTTGCCATCGCTAGCGACGAGTGAAACCATCGTTGGGTTGCCAGTAATGATGGCACTGCCAGAGCCGAAGTTGCCATAGATGCGTAAAACGTAGTGAGAAACACTTTTTTGTTGCCAGTCAACATTAGCAGTGTCAGCGCCAGCTTCGGTTTGCACTGCCACTTGACCAGTGATATCCCACTGCTTAATCGCTGATAGCTGTGCTGTGCGTGTAGCTGCTGGCATGATTTGATTGGCAGGGGGGGTGAAAGACGTGCGATTCACACAACCAGCTAATAATAGTGTGATGGCAAGCCAACTAAGAGTGACTGAAACCGACCGTCGTTGTTGCATAACACAATCCCGCCTTTGCTAAAAATAAAATGGGAGTAACCACATCTGGGTTACTCCCTATTGATCATTACTTACGAGTTAGTTTTTTTTCCTTGTCACCAACTGATATCAAATGAATTTTAAATACTAGGGTTGAGTTTGGTCCGATGACTGGGTTGCCTTGAGTCCCATAAGCTAGTTTAGCTGGCACGTAGATTTCCCAAGTTGAACCAGCTGGCATCAGTTGCAAGGCTTCGGTCCAGCCAGGAATCACTTGGCTGAGTCGAAAACTAGTCGGCTCGCCGCGCTTGTAAGAGCTATCAAATTCAGTACCGTCAATCAATGTGCCTGTATAATCAACAGTGACGACATCTGAAGCTTTTGGTTTTGCACCGCTACCGACCTTGACGATTTTATACTGCAGGCCACTTGCTAATGTATTGACACCAGCTTTTATCTTGTTGCTTGCTAAAAACTGCTCGCCTTGAGTCTTATTTTTGTTGCTAGCTGCAGCAAACTCAGCCTGACGTTTAGCGATGAGCTGTTTTTCGAAGCTAATTAAAATATTTTTTGCTTGTTCGGCAGTAATGACTGTTTTTCCGCCAGTCATGCTTGCATTCAAGCCTTGATAAAACGCTTCTGGCGTGAGGTCAATTTTCTGATTTTTTAAGCTATTGCCCATGTCCATCCCAAGCGCATAGCTGTATTTATCGGTTTCTGATTTTAGTTCAATCTGATTTGCCAGTGAGCTGATAGAAAGCCCAAGTGACGACAAAGCCATTAAAGTTATCGCGATTTTTCTCATTCTCTTCATCCCTTACTGTACTGTTATAAGCGTAATGATTGAATCAATATCAACACTACGTGACAAAAACATTGCTAGTATAAAGGGTTATGTGCATTGACCCAAGTGTGGGTTGATATTTTTTAGGTAAAAAAAAAGCGTATTAATGTATATAGTTAACACGCTTAATATAAAAACCAAGTAAATTTTAGTCGATATTGTAAATTTTCAATTTTTTACGCAAGGTGCCACGACTGATACCAAGCATGATTGCTGCTTTGCTTTGGTTGCCACGGCAGTAACGCATCACTGCTTCAAGCAGTGGTACTTCAACTTCTGCAAGCACCATATCGTACAAATTGGTTACAGATTGACCTTCTAGCTTCGCAAAGTACTGTTGCAATGCGCTAACGATGCATTCTTGCAAACCTGGACGATTTTGCGCGTTGAATGTCGATTGCTCGTGGGTAACCGGCTTTTCGATAACTTCTGATACGCTCATAAGACTAATGACCTCCAATCCTTTTAATTTTAGTAAACAACTATGCGTTCTTAATATACTGAATATTTTGAGTTTTTGCCAATGTTTAACTCGTTTCAGTACGCTAACCCGCGATATATTAGCAAAAAAAATAAACAGTTGCAAAATTTTTCTACGCAACTCGGAATAAAATTATACATGTTTTTTTCACGTGGGAAACACAAATTAGCTCTAAAGTGTGAAAAAATAAAAGTCTGAGCCTAAGGAGTAAATTTCATACGGCCACTCCAGTGCAGTACTAAGCTGGATCAAGTGGATTAAATTGCTTGTGAATGGCGCTGATGCAGGACCACTCTTCTTGGTCAGTGACTTCTAGCACATCAAACCAATGCCTATAATGGCTTGCGACTTGTTCAGCTTGGTCCTGTAGAATGCCAGATAGCACTAACTGGTGGCGCGTTAACTCAGTGAAAGTGGTTGCTAGTTTAAGCAGTGGGTTAGCTAAGATGTTGGCAATTAAGACGTCAGTTTTCACTGGCAGTAAATCGCTTGCTAGGCAAGTGATGAGTTGAGTGGCAGTGATGTTGTTTTGTTCTGCATTTTGGCGTGTTGCTGTTAAAGCCTGCGGGTCGATATCAACAGCGTAGACACACTTCGCACCGAGTTTACTTGCAGCGATCGCGAGTATTCCTGAGCCACAACCATAATCGATTACGGTTTTATCAAGTGGCGGATTGGCAGCAAGCCAATTTAAACACAATGAGGTGGTTGCGTGACTGCCGGTACCAAACGCTAAGCCTGGGTCAAGTAAAATGTTACATGCCTCAGGGTCAGGTGGCGTTTGCCAGCTCGGGCAGATCCAGAGTTGAGTGCCAAATTGGCTAGCTTTGAAATGTTCCTTCCAACAGTTTTGCCAGTCTTTATCATTGAGTATGCTGAGGTCATGGTTATCGATCAGTGAGGTTTGCTTGATTTCATTGATAAACTGCCGTGCTGCTTGTTCAGTATCAAATAAGCCGACCACTTTCGTTTGTTGCCACAAAGGTGTTGCGCCTGGTTCCGGTTCAAAAATGGCTTGATCGGCAGAATCGAGCAAGGTGACTGAGTTGGCTCCGGCATTAAATAATAGCTCACTCAATAACTCAGGGTCAGCGTGCTCTGCTGGGACGATTGTGAGTTCTAACCAAGGCATATATGACCTACTTTGTGGTGAGAATTTTTTCAAGATAATGAATATTAAAGCTTTGATTGATGAAACCTGGATCCATCATGATAGTTTGGTGCAAAGCTGTGTTGGTCTTAATGCCTTCTATTACCATTTCGTTAAGGGCATTAGACATTCTTGCAATAGCAAGCCGGCGATTCTCAGCGTGTACAACTAGCTTGCCAATCAAAGAATCATAATAAGGTGGTACCGTGTAGCTACTATATATATGAGAATCGATCCGTACACCAGGACCACCAGGCGCGTGAAACAAGCTTATTGTACCCGGTGACGGAATAAATTCTTTTGCATCTTCGGCGTTGATGCGGCACTCGATAGCATGTCCTTGAATCCGCACATCGCTTTGTGTGAACCGAAGTGATTCTCCAGTGGCAATGCGTAGTTGTTCTTGTACGATATCGATGCCTGTGATTAATTCGGTGACTGGATGTTCGACCTGTATTCGAGTGTTCATTTCGATAAAATAAAATTCGCCATTTTCATATAAAAATTCAAATGTCCCAGCGCCACGGTAATTCATGTCAATACAAGCTTGGACGCAGCGTGCACCAATTGCAGCACGTTGTTCTTGGCTAATGCCTGGTGCCGGCGCTTCTTCAACAACTTTTTGATGACGGCGTTGCAGTGAGCAATCGCGTTCGCCAAGGTGAATCGCGTGTCCCAAACCATCGGCTAGCACTTGAATTTCAATGTGGCGAGGTGTGCGAAGAAACTTTTCCATGTAGACTTTGTCATTGTTGAATGCAGCCATGCTTTCTGTGCGTGTTAATGCAATTGCATTGATTAGGTTTGCCTCGTTTTCAACGATCCGCATACCACGACCACCACCACCGCCGGCGGCTTTGATAATGATTGGGTAACCAATTTTGCGAGCGAGATCAAAATTTTCAGTGTTGTTATCGCCTAGCGCTTGATTTGAGCCGGGTAAGCATGGGACCCCAGCGGCTTTCATGGCGTGGATTGCAGATATCTTATCACCCATCAGACGAATAGTATCTGCGTCTGGACCAATAAAGGTAAAACCGCTTTTTTCAACTTGTTCAGCAAAGTTGGCATTCTCTGCTAAGAAGCCATAACCAGGATGGATTGCTTCAGCCTCAGTGATTTCGCTAGCACTGATGATAGCCGGAATATTCAAGTAGCTGTCGTTCGGCGCTGCTCCCCCGATACAGACGGTTTCATCTGCTAATAATACGTGCTTTAAGTCATTATCGGCGCTAGAGTAAACAGCAACAGTTTTGATGCCAAGTTCTTTACAGGCTCTTAAAATGCGTAGTGCAATTTCACCACGATTTGCAATCAAAACTTTATTAAACATCGGTAAAGCTCATTCAATAATAAACAAAGGTTGCCCGAACTCTACTGGCTGGCCATTATCAACGAGGCGTGCACTGACGGTACCTGCTTTGTCTGCTTCGATGGGGTTAAACATCTTCATCGCTTCCACAATGCATAACGTGTCACCTAGCTGCACACTTTGTCCGACTTCGACGAAGGGGGGTTCGCCTGGTGCTGGTGAGATGTAAAGCGTTCCGACCATGGGTGAGTTGACAGTGTGACCTACTATTTTGTCTCCAGCTATAGTATTCATTTCTGCCGCTTGGCTTGGTGGTGAATTGGTTGGCAGAGTTAGGCTCGGCGTGATGGCTGGGTTAGCCGTGGCAGGCTGAAATGTTGTATTAGCCGTGTGGTGATTGAAGCTAATCCGCACTGCTTCTTCACCTTCCGTAACTTCAATCTCAGCGATGCCGCTTTTTTTTGCAATCTCAATGAGAGTTCTTACTTTTCGAATATCCATGCCAACCTGCAATTTTTTGAACGATAAAACCGCTACTTAGTGTGCCTGAATTCTGAGAGCTTGTCTAGAAGCTAGCATGTTGGCAACAAATAGGTGCAAGTTGGCCTTAGTTAGCTGGTAACTACTCTGTTTGTTCAATAATTGCGTTTAGGCCGCGTTGAGCCGGAGTAATCGGTAGATCCATCGGGTAATTTGTTTCCCGTATTTTATGGGTAAAATGCCACCATTCTTTTGAATAAGGGTTAAAGCCATAACCTAACATTGTCTTCGCGAGCAGTGCGCGATTTTCTTGTGCTGGTTCAGAGATTGCTGTGGAGTCAGTATGCGATAACAGATCCATAAAATCGAAATTGGTACCCATATCAAGCGGTATAGTGCGTTTAGTTTTTTTATCAATACGGTGTAGATCCACTAGTGTTAAATCGACTGCATTGCCGTAGTTGTGTGTCGAATCTACAGTAATATATCCTTGCGGAAATAAATCTTGTTTGCGGATATTAGGGTAGTGTAGTACCTTCTGTGCGATTTCGTAATCTGACAATGGTGTGGCGTCTTTGGCCCAGGATGCAAAGTGTTTTGAAGCTCGTTGTGGGCGATAGGCATCATATATTCTGAGGCCAAGTCCTCGGCTGATTAAATGTTTTTGCACATTACAGAGTGCCAAAGCAGCTTGCCGAGTAAGTAGTGCAACGTTGCGCGCGGCTGGATGATAACCGGCGATCAGCTCTCCAGTTAGGTTTACAGCGGTAGCATATTGCAGATCGACTTCAACCGTTGGAATGATATTCATTTGGCTGCATAAGCTTGCAACATCAACCAACAATGTCGTTGGAGCGGGTATTTTGTTCAGCGCCACGTCTACTCTCTCCTGACTAAAACTATTACTGCTAAATAATAGACTTAATCCGATTAAGCTACTGATCAGTCGCGGTAATGGCTTGTGTTGGTTTGTAAACATCAGTGCTACGCTCATTAGTTAAGGGTTTGATGTGTTGAATAAAAGCGGTAGCGCTAATGTCACCCGCTAACTGTAATTGGTGTTGTTGAATGCCAGCCCGATCGAAAAAAATAAATACTGGTGGGGCAACAACGCCGTAAGTATCCATTATTGTTTGCTCCACTATCGTTTGGGCGCTAATATCGATTTTGAATAGACGCATATCGTTTAATGCAGCTTTAACGCTATTATCTACGAACAGGTGACGCTCAAGTGATTTGCATGTCGAGCACCACTTGGCTGAGAAATAAAGCATTACCGGTTGTTTAGCTTGCTGCGCTGCTGATAAAGATTGCGTTAATTGCTCGAGGTTTTTGATACTACTAAATTCACTTTGTTGCTGATTTATATGGTTAGTGTTGAGGTTGGCTAGTGGCCGTAATGGATCGCTATTCCCTAGGCTAGCACCAGCCAACAATACGATGCCGTAAGCTGTGAGCAGCAAGCCAAAACTTTTGCTTAGGCGTTGCCAGTTTGTGTGACTGCTCTCGAGTAAACCCAATAAACTTACGGCGGTAAACAGTAGTACCGCCCATAAATATAGCACTGTTGATTCGGGCACGATACGGCTCATTAAGTCGACCGCAACGGCCAGTAGCAAAATGCCAAACAAGGTTTTGATGGTTTGCATCCAGTTCCCAGACTTGGGTAGCAGTTGAGTGCCTAAAGTGCCAACGAAGACTAACGGTAAACCGAAGCCAAGGCCCATGCTAAATAGAGCAGCTGTGCCAAGGGTTAAGTTACCGGTTTGCGTCATATAGCCGAGAGCTGCAATCAGTGGCGGAGTGATACAAGGTGAAACGATCAAAATCGATAAGCAACCCATGATTGCTGCGCCAATATAAGTACCGCCTCGTTGGTTATTGCTGATTCGATTGCAATAGTTGGTTATCACACTCGGTAAACGAAATTCGTATAAACCAATTAAAGACAGTGCTAACAAAATAAATAGCGCGCTAAAGCCGATAATAACACTGGGTTTTTGCAGGCTAGTTTGTAATGAGCTGCCGAGGTAGCTGACTATAAAGCCAGCGAATGCATAAGTGGTTGCCATGCTCAGTGTGTAGGTCAGCGATAATCGAAATGCTTTCGCCGTGGTTATTGGTTGCTTTTGGCCGAGAATGATGCCAGATAAAATCGGTAACATCGGTAAGATGCAAGGCGTGAAGCTGAGTAGCAGACCAAAGCCAAAAAAGCTTGCTAGAATTATTATAAAATCTCGCTTCACAAACAACGATTGAATGCTTTGTTGTTCGCTAACTGTGGTGTTCTGGATTTGATTCGGATCACTGATGTTAAGTGTACCTGATTGTTGTAAATCAATCTCGATCAGTTTACTAATCGGCGGGTAACAATACCCAACATCAGCGCAACCTTGATACGTCACTACCAAATGACTGATCGGCTGCATGGCATTGAACGGCACGGCAATGTTGACAATGTTGCGATATATCATCTGGTTACCAAAAAATTCATCATGCTTCATTGCTCCTGCTGGTCGTTGCATTTGTCCGAGCATGAGCTGCTGATCGCGACTGCTGATGCTAAGGCGATCACGATATAAGTAATAGCCTGGCGCAACTTGCCACTGTAACGACAGCGCTGTGCTATTGATGAGCCGGGCGCTGAGCGGGAAGGCTTGTGCCGCTGGCAGTGGGGATTGATTCGCTTCGATTGGTTGGCATAAGCAGACCAAGCTAATAAGGGACAAGGTTTTGAGCCAGCGATTTAACAATGTGCGCACGTCATTCTCACAGTCGTTGTTTGTATTAGGTCGGCTAGTTTGCAATGATGGTTGTTGAATGGCAAGTCCTACTCTATGTTGAACTCTTACCACTATGAGTCGCTGCGAGTGAAGCCAAGGCTGAAGCTACCCCGAAAGATGATTCAGCAAGCAGTTTTTTGATGCGGCTTACCCCATCGGTAAAGTTGGGTATAAAAATACCTTATACCGGCAAGTGACTAATAATCTCGTATATGGCGACTTGATTTCTCAATGATGGTCCCCATATATGCGTCACTGGCAACTTTTTTTGTGAGTTTGTCAAATAATGGTTTGCTGAGTTTGGTATCAGTTTGACCTTTAGTGTAAATTAATTTAATAAATGGTTAGGAGTGGATAGTATGAGTAGTTTGAATATTCGTCCATTACATGATCGCGTTGTGGTTAAGCGCGTTGATGAAGAAAGGACATCACCTGGTGGGATTGTTATTCCAGATAGTGCTACAGAGAAGCCTATGCGTGGTGAAATAGTCGCGATTGGTCGCGGTAAAGTGTTGGAAAACGGAGATACACGTGCTGTTGATGTGAAACTGGGTGACGTTATCTTGTTTGGTAAGTATGCCGGCACGGAAGTGAAAATCGATGGTGACGACTATGTTGTGATGCGTGAAGACGACATTATGGCTGTTATTGCTGGTTAATGGTTTTAAGTAAAATAATGAGGTAAATATAAATGTCTGCTAAAGAAATAAATTTTTCAGATGAAGCGCGCCGCCGCATGCTAAATGGTGTCAACATTCTAGCGAATGCCGTACAAGTTACACTTGGTCCTAAAGGTCGTAACGTCGTGCTAGAAAAGTCTTTCGGCGCGCCTTCGGTGACTAAAGATGGCGTATCGGTTGCGAAAGAAATTGAACTCAGCGACAAGTTTGAAAATATGGGCGCTCAGATGGTAAAAGAAGTCGCTTCGCAAACTTCTGATGTGGCTGGTGATGGTACTACTACCGCAACAGTATTAGCCCGTGCAATGTTGGTTGAAGGCTTAAAAGCGGTTGCTGCTGGCGTCAATCCAATGGATTTGAAACGTGGTATCGATAAGGCGGTTACGGCTGCAGTGGCAAGCCTACATAGCATGTCGACTGAGTGCACCAGTGCCGAATGGACCAAGCAAGTTGCAACAGTTTCAGCAAACTCTGATTCCTCAGTCGGTGATATCATCGCTGAAGCGATGGCTAAGGTTGGCAAAGAAGGTGTGATTACTGTTGAAGACGGCTCTGGTTTTGAAAATGAATTAGATATTGTCGAAGGTATGCAGTTTGATCGTGGTTATCTCTCACCTTATTTTGTTACCAATCAGCAAAACATGAGTGCTGAACTTGATCAGCCTTTCATTTTGTTGGTTGATAAGAAGCTTTCAAATATTCGTGATATGTTGTCAGTTCTTGAAAATGTCGCAAAAGCAGGCCGTTCATTACTGATCTTGGCTGAAGATGTTGAAGGTGAAGCGTTAGCGACTCTCGTTGTCAACAATATTCGTGGCATCGTTAAAGTTGCTGCGGTGAAAGCGCCAGGTTTTGGTGATCGTCGCAAAGCAATGTTAGGAGATATTGCTATTTTAACTGGCGGCACTGTAATTTCGGAAGAAGTTGGTAAGTCACTTGAAGCAGCTACTTTGGATGATTTAGGTAGTGCTAAGCGCGTCGTGATCACTAAAGAGTACACCACCATTATCGACGGTTCTGGTGAGGGTAAAGCAATTGAAGCGCGTATTCAGCAAATCCGCACCTTGACTGAGTCAGCTAGCTCCGATTACGACAAAGAAAAGTTACAGGAGCGCGTTGCTAAACTTGCAGGCGGTGTTGCTGTCGTTAAAGTTGGTGCTGCGACTGAAGTCGAGATGAAAGAAAAGAAAGCGCGTGTTGAGGATGCATTGCATGCGACTCGTGCTGCAGTTGAAGAAGGTGTAGTGCCCGGCGGTGGTGTTGCTTTGATTCGTGCGATCAATGATGTAGCTAAAGTGGAAGGTGATAACGAAGATCAAAATATCGGTATCAACATCACTATTCGTGCGATGGAAGCGCCATTACGTCGAATCGTTGCTAACGCTGGCGAAGAGGCTTCTGTTGTCCTGAACGAAGTGAGCCGTAAGAAAGGTACCTTCGGTTACAATGCGGCAACTGGTGAATACGGTGATATGATTGAAATGGGTATTCTCGATCCAACTAAAGTCACACGTAGTGCATTACAAAATGCAGCCTCTGTCTCTGGTCTGATGATCACAACCGAAGCTATGGTGGCTGAGTTACCGAAAGAGGAATCAGCAGCAGCTGGTGGTGCCGCTGACATGGGTGGCATGGGTGGTATGGGTGGTATGGGCGGCATGATGTAATGCCTCTCGTCTTCCCAGATCGAAAAAACCCCGCTTGATGCGGGGTTTTTTTTGCCTACCATGAGTCGCTAGACAACGACAATCTTAAATTTAGTCTTCTTGAGTAAAGAAGTTTAGAGTTAGTGCAAAGCGGATGAAGCTGTGATTATTCGACTGTGCTTTTATTGCAAGCAACGTGGTCGCGTGGCAATCCAGCAACTTAATCGCCATAAGCACTCGTAACACTAAATCGGTACTGTTGATTGAAATGATAGTGCAGGGGAAAAGATGATATTGTGCTTGTCCGCACACAACTGGGCTGCCACGCACTGATCCAGCTCGCACTGAGCTAAAAACGTAGCACCAACTCGTAGAAGGCTTAAAGTGATATCAACAGTTTCATAGTTTATTCGTGAGGATAATTCAGGTAGCAGTAAGGCTGCGCATGGTGCTGGGTAGGTTAGGCGCTTGTTGCTGGTAGTGTGAACTCTGAGTGGCTGTTAATATCGGTTGCTGTGCTCCTCCTCCTTGCGCTGGTACTTCTGGTTTAGCAGCAGTAGCGATTACATCTGTTGGTAGCGCAGCGAGTATATCACCCATTGAAGCTGGTGGTAGGCTAGAGCATCTACCTGACGAATCCTATAGGATTCTTATCAAAAAAGCTATCAGAAAATCAAGCTCATGGTTACCTAGGCAAATCTCCACTTGATTGCCTGCTAACATTAGTTGTTGCAAGATTAGTAAAATAAAATAATCACAGATACCACGATCACTGAGAAGATCGCCGAGTAGCTTAATGCTATTACAGCTTGTGAAGTGTATTGATTTGATGAAAGTAACGATAGCCGAAAAACTTGCTTGAACTGCTTCAGGCAGTTGGTTAACTTAGACTGACTCTGCTGCACCAGGATTAGAGTCTATACTGCTTGCTGCAAGCATCCAAGCTTTATCGATGGTGCAGTGAGCTGATAGTAATAGATAGTGCTGAACAAAACGATCATGGTTGCGTTCAGTAGTGCAAACAATCCTTTTACTGATTAGCCAATGAATAAAATTGAGCGTACAAGCATGCATATCGACATGAACATGTACGATATCAAATGATTGTTATGGTGTATTTGATATCGCTGTCTTAATGCTTGTCGAGTAGCGAAACAGATTGGTGCCTGTTGATGAGAATGTTAGCGATATTATAGAGGGTTACAGTTGTCTTGCTATGTACTGATGGTTTGGCATAATGGACATTGAGACTATGCGTGGTTTTTCACAATTGCAACATTTCAATATTGAATTATAAGTAAAATAAAACAATGCTAGCTGATATAGCTTTGCTAATGCTTAGTCAGTTTTATCATCATCCATCTGAATTGACAAGGGCTGACTTGAAGCGTCTTGTTTGACGCCGTCTTTTAAATTAATACGCAAGCGTAAGTTGTTTGGTGAGTCGGCATTCTTGATCGCTTCTTCTTCGGTGATTACGCCTTGTTGCAAGAGATTAAACAACGACATGTCAAAAGTTTGCATACCTTGACTTTCTGACTTTTCCATCACTTCTTTGATCGTGGCGATATCGCCACGTTTAATCATATCTGAAATCAGTGGTGTGCCGATTAAAATTTCTATCGCGGCTACACGTTTACCATCGACAGTTGGTATCAAGCGCTGTGAAATAACGCCACGCACATTGAGTGATAAGTCTAGCAGTAATTGTGGATGGCGCTCTTCTGGGAAAAAATTAATGATCCGATCGAAAGCTTGATTAGCATTGTTGGCATGTAGAGTGGAGACACAAAGATGGCCGGTTTCAGCAAAATTGATCGCATGCTCCATGGTGTCTTGTGCGCGAATCTCACCGATCGCGATCACATCAGGTGCTTGTCGTAAGGTGTTTTTTAATGCTTCCTCATAAGATAAGGTATCGATGCCTACTTCACGTTGATTGACGATCGATTTTTTGTGCTTATACAAGAACTCAATTGGATCTTCAATCGTGATGATGTGGCCTGAACTATTAGCGTTACGGTGATCGATAAGTGAGGCAATAGATGTTGATTTACCGGAGCCAGTTGCACCGACAAACAAAATCAAGCCACGCTTTGTCATGATGAGTTCAGATAATACGTTTGGTAAATTCAAATCGGTGAAGGATGGAATTTCAGTCTTGATATGGCGAATCACCATGCTAACTTCATTGCGCTGCTGAAAAATGTTGACCCGAAAGCGGCCAATTTGACTGCGTGATAGCGCTAAATTCATTTCTAAAGTTTTTTCGAATTCGGTGCGCTGTTGTTCTGTCATGATGCTATCGGCAAAGGCGCGAACTTCGCCTTTGTCGTTAACGCTATCGCTCAGCGGTTGCATCGCGCCATGTACCTTCATGCTTGGCGTTGCGCCAGTGGTGAGGTAAAGGTCAGATCCCTCTTGTGCAACCATAGTTTTAAGATAGGCTTCGAAGTTTTCCATTAGTTATCTCCAGGCGGGTCTATCACATTAATCTATAGTATAGAAGTAATTGCAAATCTGGTCAGCGTGGCTTAGTAATAATTATCACGCTACTGAATTTGGGTCCAGGATTTACGACCTTGATCGGTACTTGGATTTTCAGTAGTGACTTCAATGTTACCGCTAGATCCTGGGTTATATTTGTATTCAGCATCACCGGCTGAGATGATTGCGGGTGTCGTGATAATTCCTTCTTGTGATTTTTTGCCACTGACTGGAATAGATACCTCAGCGCCGTCGATAGTGACAGTGACAAAATCATTTGAGTCGAATTCGCCATCACTGTCTAAATCAAAAGGGCTATAGGTTAAACGCGCGCCGGTAGTTGCGTCGAGCTCCATTAGCCAGCCAGTACCACCATAATCACAAATATCCTCGCTCGGAATTATGGTGGTAAAAATGATTCGACCACTGCGGATCGCAGCTGTTGTTGTCACTCGCTCACCTTCAAGATCAGTATTTCCTAATACATTTAAATCCAGGTACCAGCCGAGTTCATTCCCGGTATAGGTATTTGCTGTTGTCACCCGTAAATCAAAGCCAAAATCGTTTAGCTCCATCAAAATTTCTTGCTCGAGTAGATCGCTGCGCCCCGAGATTTGGATGCCGGTATCGTAAATGCCATAAAAGGTTTGCATGGTGGCACCAGATACATCACGATCATTTGATTCAATGTATTGGCCAGTACCAAAAAAGATTTGCGTCGAACCATTAGTAGTGGATAGCCGTCCTAACGTTGGTTTTGATGTAATCGGTTGTTCAACCCCGTCATCATCTTTAGCAATAAATAATGGCTCCGGGATACTGCTTTGTTCGAAGGCGACGTCCCAACTACCGGTTGCAGTACTTGAGACATCAAATTTCCATAGATTGCCGAACAGATCCCCGGCATAGATCGCATCGACGATATCGTCACCATCAGTGTCGACACCAATTGGTGAAGACAAACCGTTTGGTCGGCTGTTGCCAGTAGGATCATCGGCGGTGCCCGCCTCAGTATCAATCTTGCGAATTAAGGTGCCATCACTGAGTCTAACGATGTAGAGTACTGCATTACCAGTTGTGCTGGTATTACCATCAGAGACTGTGTTGTTATAGCCGTTACCAAATACGGCTGCCCATTCGCCATTCGTCATTCGTAAAATGATTGGATCACTATAGCTGTAGCCAAGATCTACATCATCAGCATCGGTAAATTCCCACAGTACGGTGTCGTTTGCACTGCCTTCTGAAATATTATCTGGATCAGTAATATCGAGTGCATATATGCCTTGGCCACCTTTTCTAAGCCCGCCCACCAGCACTGTATGCCAAGCACCATCAAACAACGCATCGCCGATGGTTGGGCTACCGTCGACATAAAAATAGTGGCCATAATTTTTTGAGGTTAGCTGGCTTAAATTGTTGTAAACCGCATTTGGGACATAGGCAAACACTTCAGCGCCAGTTTCAGCATTGAAGCCATGTAGCATGCCGTCATTTGAGCCAACGTAAATCATCGCGGTGCGATTACTATAAGTTTGTTGAAAAATAGAATAAGGTATTGAATTTTCGGCATCGCTACTACCCCAAGTGTCTGAGTAAAAGAAACTAGGTCCACTGACATAGACTGGATTTGAGTTGACAAGATCGCCAAGCAATGTGCTTCTATCTCTGAAATTACCGCCGCTATTTTCTTCATTACTGCGATCGCCACGTAAGTAGTTGAGCCGGTCTTCACCATTACTATCAGTAGCGAGAGTTTCTGGATTAGTATTGAGATACGCGACTTGAGTGGTATCTATTTCTGTGCTAGTTGGTGAGGTTGGATCGGTTGGCCAGCGGAAGGCAACGCCATCACCAGTTGATCGTTTGTAAGTTAAGATTTCACGCGAAGCGGCTGCTGGGATTTCCTTGCCCGCCTCCCAGTCAGCACCGTCGGTTGCACTACCGGTTGTGATCAGTTGGCCGTCACTGCTATTTACCAAGTAAGACAATAGCTCGCCTGACCAATCTGAACTGGTAAAAGTAGCTTGGTAGATCCGAGTGCCTGATACCAGTGAACCACTATTAGCAGCTGCTGAGGAGCTTGAACCGGCAGCATTGATGATGTTGTTAAAAGCGTTAGTAAGTTGGGTTTGCAAATTCAGTGCATTGGTAACCAAGAAGTAATTATCCGGTGTGCCGTCAGCATCGCTATCCCATTCTCCAGTTTGATCGGGCAGATCGTCATCATCTTCGTCATTAAAGTTACCCCACTTCGCTGCATACCAGAGTGGATTTTCAAGTAGTATTGCTGGTAGGCTTGAGCTTGGTGTGAAAGTTCTGGTATCAGTTAGTGGTAATTCTGAACTGTCATTCCACGTGCCACCTGGGAGCTCACCAGTTGGAGTGTCACCATAGTAATCGACATCATTACCAGCAGCTGTATCAGCGTCGCGAACAACCAGATATGGTCCATCTGCTGTAGTTCCAGAAATTACATAACCTAAGTGTTGAACGCAGCTACCGGCAGCGTAAGTGCTAGTCACAGTGACATCAATCGTGTTGTCACCATTGACGGTATAGGAGTAAGTCGCAATCGCGTCCATATCATGATCGGCACCTTGCGCGACGTCTTCAAAATTAATTCGAAACGAACCACTGGTCGAAGTGATGCTATCGACATAGAAATCAACGATGGTGTTAGTTGGCTGGAAGTTACCTTCAGAAGGTGAGACACTGCCACAGCCACTGACAGTTTTACCAAATGGCACTAGCACGACTTCATTTGTGCCGGCTGTGATTTCAATTCTTGGTAATTGTGAAGCAAGTGCAATCGCATATGTCGTCACAGTTTGGTCCCCATCAGCACTATGTAGATCGTTAATTTTGCCGTAATACGCCATACTAGCTGAATAATAGCTACCTTGTTTGGTTGGCTCTTCTGGGGCTAAACCTCGAATCGTACCAAAGCTAGAAGTGCTTTTTGCAGTTGGCAAATTATCTACTGACGCCGAAGTCTCCCCAATAAATACTGATTGGCTGCTACCATACTCAGTGTTCCATATGGTTTGTGCAAGATCAGCTGCATTCATACCTGATATGTCGCTAGAGAATGAACTAAATGCGCTACCTGGCACTGAGTCTGAATCATACGATGGATTGATGTCACTGATCACGATCATATTTGCTGTTGCACAACTTGGATTATTGCTTGCATCATATGGATCATCCCAAGTCGCGAGCGGCAACCCTAGCATTGAATCATCACCACCTGAATAAGTGAATGACGAAGTTGCTGAGCCCTTACCAGAAAAATAACGTAATGCCTCATACATCATTTCTCCAATTGGATTACCCCAAGAACGGCATTCGCCTTCAACAATTTCACGATTAAAAATAAAACCACAGTTAGATAGGTGGCTATAGCTGCCACCAAAATTTGGGATTGATATACGATCGATAGTACTAATGATGCCGACACTCGAAGTAAATTGTCCAGTTGCAGCGTCGACTTCATCATCAATAGCGCCGATGGTTTTTCGCAACACACCACCGGATAAATTCTTAGTATACGAGCCAGTGACTAAGCCGAATTTCATTTGTCCGGATTCACCAAATTCTTGTAATAAACCAGTTGGTTTGTAATCACCATTTGAATACAACGTACAATTATCTTCAAGTAAGCCACTAGCACAGACTTCTACTCGGACTGTATAGTCAGTAATATTAGATGACTCGTCATGACCAGAACTGCCGTGCATCAAGCGACTACCAGCAACTGGACGCTCGATACTAAGCCAATCCCATACTCGATATGGACCAGCATCACCGTGGCCATCAGCGACTGGATGCTCGGCACCATACAGCACTCGAAGTAGGGGTGTTGAGGTACCAAGTAAGGTGGTGTTAGCAAATAAAATATAATTACCATTTGACGGCACTGAATATGGAGTATAGTCAGCAATGTCATAGCCATCGTTAGCCATGCTTTGATACTCTTTGCCCCAGCTATGGGCATCTTGTGGAATATGAGTTCTTTCCAAAATGGTTGAGCCCGTTGAAT
>CAWUKA010000043.1:0-18247 GCA_963922965.1 uncultured Gammaproteobacteria bacterium
ATTAAATCACTATTTTTGATTAAAAAAATCGTACAAAGCTGATAAGCCTAAACCCGTTGCGAGCAAGTGAAACGAGCGCGGCAACCGAGCAAACACAATCCCCACCAGCACTGAGGCGAATGAATCATTGGTGTTGATTGAAATGATGGCTCAGGGGAAAAGATGACATCGTGCCTATCTGTCTTTCTGCCCATTGCGAGCGAGTGAAACGAGCGCGGCAACCGAGCAATGCAGTTACTATTAGTACCATGCGAATTAAGTAGGGTTATTAATCGAAATGATAGCGCACATGATGCGGATAAAACTGTATTTGTCTCATACCACTGGGCTGCCACGCCGCTGATGCGGCTCGCAGTGGGCTGAAAAGCAAAGATCTGATCAGCCCAGCTGTCACGCCGTTGGTGCGGCTCGTAGTAGCTGAAGAGGGAAGCTAGCTAAATCTGATCAGCTCAGCCGGTGCACGACGACGTCGTTTACGTTGGGCTAAAGTTTTTTTATCAATCTTTTTAATTCATCGTTTAATTTCCTAATTTATGGAGATACATCGGTCCTTGGGTCTAGTAATTGAAGCTTGTCAATTATTTATTTGTTGTAGAATAAAAAAGAAATAACTTGTTGAAATAAAGGCAATTAATAGTTGTTTGTGTTATTCTGCGGATTGTAATTTGGTATTTATGGTTGAATGACACAAAGTTGTTTATGCAGATTATAGGTCGGCAACAAGAACAAGAGCTATTAGAGTAGCTCTATCGATCAAAGTGGGCTGAATTTATAGCAGTGTACGGCCGGCGCCGGATTGGAAAAAATTTTTTAATCCGTCAATTCTTTTCATCTAAAAAAACGTTATTTTTTTAATGTCACTGGTCTTAAAGAAGGTAATTTGTCTACTCAAATTGAAAATGTTACTGATGGCATTAGTCATGTTTTTTATGACGGCTTAAAGTTGCGACATGAAAAAAGTTGGCGAGACGTATTTGCTCTATTAACAATGATTATTAATCAACAGCAGCAGAATAAAAAAAATAATATTATTTTTTGATGAATTACCTTGGATGGCAACACCTAAATCAAAATTGCTTGAGGTGCTGGATTGTTACTGGAATCAGAATTGGTCGACTATGCCTAAGGTTAAATTAATCATTTATGGTTCCTCGGTATCATAGACTATCAATAAGATCATTAACAATAAAGGTGGTTTACATAGTGAGAAAAATAGCGCTAGCACTATTCGGCTTGGCTAAAACAAAATGCTTTTTACAAGTAGCTGGATTTAATCTTGATCATAAGTAGATCTTATTACTTTATCTGGTGACAGGTGGTGTACCATTTTACTTGGCTCGTATCAACTCAAAAGCATCAGCGTTGCAGATGATCGAAAAATTAGCCTTCACAAAGTAAGGCTTGTTAATTGGTGAGTTCGAGAATCTATTCGCTTCCTTGTTTAAAAATCATGAACAACATATCAAAATAGTTAAAGTTTTAGCGAAGTATCGCTACCGTGTTGGTAAAACAGTATTGTTGGCTGCGACAGGCTTGGTTGGCGGCCATGCTACTAATCGCTTGCAGCAGCTTGAAGATGCTGGCTATATCATGAGTTTTAGCCCGCTTTATCATCAACGCAAAGGAAAGTACTATCGTCTGATTGATGAGTATAGTTTTTTATTTACAATGGGTTGAGCCTGTAAGACGCCAAATCGCTATTGGTGCATTTGATAAAAATGACTAGCGCGCTATTCAGCTTATGCCAGAGTGGCACAGTTGGTTAGATTACGCATTTGAGACGGTTTGTTATAAACATTTGCAGCAAATTAAACGTAAACTAGATTTGCCACCATTGAGCTTTGCTTCAACATGGCGTTATGCTGCAGTAAAAAATAAAGCTCAGCGCGGCGCTCAGATTGATTTGCTGTTTGATCGGCATGATTATGTCATTACAATATGTAAGATTAAGTGTAGTGATAAGCCTTTCTTAATCAGTAAAGACTATGCCGAGCAACTAAAGCAAAAATTGGCAGTGTTTAGAACGCAAACGCAGTGTAAAAAGCAATCGTTACTGACATTTGTTGCAGCGTCAGGGCTGAGCCAGAATCAATATGCAAAACAGTTAGTGGCTGACATTGTCACCTTAGATGATTTATTTGCTCAATAACGCTATTCAATTGCCAGTAGCAAGACCAGCCGGGCGGCGGCTATCATTGGCGCCAAATAACAAGCCTTCTTTATCTTGTAAAATCGCTTCGGCAGCACCCCAGGTCGTTGTTCCCCACGGTGAGCCTGGTGTTAGGTGATGTTGGCGCTGTTTAAGGATTTTGTAAGTATCTGGATTGATCGCGTAAGGCTCATTAAAAATAGTGTCTGGCAGCCACTGCATGTGAATGCGCGGTGCATCAATCGCCTGTTGAATATTCATGCCATAATCAATTACATTTATGATCGCTTGCAATACTGTAGTAATGATAGTGCTGCCACCAGCTGCACCCAGTACCATGAACGGCTTGTTATCCCGTAATACAATCGTTGGGCTCATTGAGCTCAGCGGTCTTGTGTTAGGTTGGATGAGGTTGTTATCCCCTTGCACTAGGCCGTATTCATTCGCTGTGTCGGACTTGATGGTAAAATCATGGAGTTCATTGTTCATCAGAATGCCGGTATTGCTGGCAACAACTTTGGCACCGAATAAATAATCAAGCGTGTAAGTAACAGCTACCGCATTACCTTCATGATCAACGACAGAATAATGTGTGGTATTTTGTGATTCGCGATCAGCTTTGTTGCTGGTTAACTGAGTAGACGCTGTCGCTTGCTTTGGATTGATTCTATTTGCAATTTTTTCAGCATAATCAAGAGAAACTAACTGCTGTACTGGATTCTTGATAAATTCAGGGTCGCCGAGTGAAAAGTTACGATCAACGAATGCAAAGCGTAATGCTTCAGCAAGGTAATGAATGCTATCAGCCGAATGAAACCCGGCTGACTTTAAATCAAAATGCGATAAGATATTCAAGCTCTGACAAATTGTTGTGCCACCTGAGCTGGGTGGTGCTGCTGATAAAATACTATAGCCGCGATATTGACATTGTACCGGTTCACGCCACTTGACTTGATAATTGTTAAAGTCGTCTTTTGTTAATACTCCACCTTCATGTTCGCTAGCAGCAACGATGTGGTCACGGATCCAGCCGTTATAAAATGCTTTGCTACCGTGCTCGCTGATTTGTTTAAGTGAGTGGGCAAGGTTAATTTGTTTAAAGTTGTCGCCTGCCCTATAGTACTTACCATGTTTAAAGAATATCGCATGTGCTTCTGGTTGCTTGCTTAACGCTGCTCCAGCATTCTGGATTTGATCGGCTTCGTAACGGCTGAGTTTAAAGCCATGCTCAGCATAATTAATCGCTGGCGCCATCAGTGTTTTTAGTGGTAGGGTGCCGTAGCGCTTGAGCGCTGTATTTAAACCGAGTACGGTGCCGGGTACGCCGACAGGTAGAAAGCCATAGCCGAGTTTATCGGTATCAACTTCACCAGCTGCTGTCAAAAAATGTTGTTGCCTGATGCCAGCCGGTGCAACTTCGCGAAAATCGAGAAAAGCATTTTCACCATTGGCTAAATGAATCAGCATGAAACCACCACCGCCTAAGTTGCCACAACAGGGTAAAGTGACGGCGAGGGTATAACCAATGGCAACTGCGGCATCAATGGCGTTGCCGCCCTTAGCGAGAATTTGACGACCAACCTCACTCGCTAAGTGCTGCTCCGTGGTCACCATGTCGTTAGCAGATTGTACTGGCGCTGCTGCTTGTGCGGTTGGCTGATACAACCAGCTCACTAAGAGAAGTAACATGACTTGCTTTGCTTTCAGCATGATGTAAAGCTATCCTTTTTAATTTGAGCAATAAACAGCCTACATTGTAAACATAATATGATGCATATTCCACGATTATATCTTCAGCAAGCATTAGCACCAGGGTTGGAGCTTGCATTAACCGACGCTGCGGCCCACCACTTATTACGCGTATTAAAAGTCAAGCCGGGCCAGCCCATTGTTATATTTAACGGGCAAGGGGGTGAGTACCGTGCAGAGGTAGCGGCTGTTGAGCGCGTAAGCTTAGTTGTGCGCTTATCGGCAGAGCAAGTCGTGAATCGTGAATCACCTTGCCAGCTGCATTTAGCTCAAGCCATTTTGCACAGCGATAAGATGGATATCGCGCTGCAAAAAGCTACTGAGTGTGGGGTAAGCGACATTACGCCAATTTTTTCTGACTATTGTCAGCAGCGACAAAAAGCTGAGCTGATTGCGAAAAAACAACAGCATTGGCAGCGCGTTATTATCAGTGCTACTGAACAATGTGGTCGGGATCGACTGCCGACCGTGCACCCTGCAACGCTGTTGCAAGCTTGGTTACCACAGCAAACCGGAGTCACTACTTTCGTTTTTCACCCCGCCCAATCTAATGCTATGATGCCGACAAGCTCAAATATAAATCTATTGATTGGGCCTGAGGGTGGTTGGAGTCAGCAAGAGATTAATTTATTCATCGAGCAGCGGTGCCTGTTTCGCTCACTAGGGCCACGAATACTGCGGGCTGAGACAGCAACTGTTGCTGCGCTCACCTTATTACAGTCTCAATATGGCGATATGTAGCTAACTATTAAGGATCAAACCGTGACGGTAAAAATTTTGGCAGTGATTACTGCCCGTGGTGGCTCAAAAGCTATCCCTTATAAAAATATTAAGCCGTTAGCAGGTAAGCCTTTGATTGCTTATACGATTGAGGCTGCGTCACAATTAATATCATTATATCGTGTCATTGTCAGCACTGATGATGCTGATATCAAGGCGGTGAGTGAGCAATACGGTGCTGCAGTACCGTTTCTGCGTCCAGCCGAATTAGCCACTGACGAAGCGGACTCACTATCTGTCTTGCGTCACGCAGTAAATACAATTGAACAACGTGATGCTACACTGATTGATTGGGTGCTATTATTACAACCGACATCACCATTACGTACAGCAGCAGATATGCAAGCCGCAATTGATCTAGGGTTGGCAGGTAATTGTGATTCGGTGATAGCGGTGGTTGATGCAAGCCACCATCACCCTGCTAAACTAAGAACTATCAACAGCGGATTTTTACAAACTTACTTAACCACTCATGATGAGCCATTGCCGCGTCAAGCCTTAACACCAGTGTATAAAGTGAATGGTGCAATTTATTTAGTAAAACGTGATTTACTATTCATGAAGACTGGCTATGCCGTTTATGGCGATAGAATCAAACCTTACCTGATGTCAGCTGAGCGTTCAATTGATATTGATACCGTGTTGGATTTTGAGTTTGCTGAGTTCATGTTAACTAAACTAGCTGACTGAATGTTTATTCTGTATTCGCAAAATAGTGATACTCAGCTTGTTTGATGATGGGCTTGCCTAAGGTGAAATAATTAATCGCTATTTGTTCTTTCGCTTTTTTCACTAGTACGCGGAATGGATCAACAATAGTTTTCCCGCGCATTAATTCACATAATGCAGTCAGATCTAATTTTTTATACTCATCCCACGCTGTCATGATGATAACAATATCAGTATTTCTGACTGCATTGGTGATGCTGTGAAAAACCGTCGCGTGTTGAGGTGGTTGTAAATTAACGATCGGATCATGTAGATTTAATTGGTAGTTGGCTAAGCGCTCGATCACGGTCAGTGCAGGTGAGTTTTTAATGCTATGCGTGTTCGGTTTAAAAGCCAAGCCAAGGATGGCAATGCGTGGGTTTTCTACATAAGGCAAGACGTGAATTTGTAAGCGATGGATGACCCAGTATTTGCAGTATTCACTGTGTTGCAGCCAGCTGCTAACGACGCTAGTGTTGGTTTGTAAGCGCTGTCCGAGCTCGGTAACAGTTGTTAAATCACGCTCGAGTTGGCCGCCACTGACACCTAGACTAGGTTTTAGTTCAGCGACTGGGCCAATGCGCTTATCCAGTTGTAACGCAGGTATGATTTCATACCAATCAGCATTGACGGTTTCACAAATCTCAGCCAAGGTATTCGTGGTTGCTTGTTGTGAGACATGGAAGCAACTAATCGCTATTTTACAAAGTTCAGCGCTTTCAAAACTCATTCTCAAAATTGGGCACATAAAGCTAGTGAGATAAGTTTGTAAGTGTGCTGGTAGTGGTTGCTCTGGCGCCAAGCTACCGATAATTAAGCGATTCGGCTTTAATGCTGATGCCAATGCGGCACCAATCGTTAAGGTTTCAACTTGATAGAAAAGCTGGTGTTGGCAGCGTAGTTTGCGGGTAAAGCCAGGTGGTACTTGGCTCAGTATCACCAATGGTTTACTGCTATCAATGTGCTGAATCGCATTTTCAATCAGTGCAAGCAGTGGTTTTAAGTTGCTTTTGTTGGCTTGGTTGGTGGCAATGTCTTGGGAAAAATAAATAATATCGCAGTGTTGTAACTGGGTAATATCACCGGTAAAAATTAACTTATCTTCATGGGCTTGCATGTAGTCTGCAAGTTGTGGCTCTTCGATCATCGGTCGACTCTGCTGCAGCTGTTCGATCAGGACTTGATTAGTATCATAGCCAATCACTTGATAACCTTGGTGGGCAGTGGCTGTTGCCGAAATAATGCCAAGATGTGAGAGGCCGACGAAGCCAATGATAGGTTGCTGTGCCATCACGTTACTCCTTCCTAGACGATAAGCGCTTGTGCGAGTCAGTTCAATATAAGTCCCAATCTTTGCCCATGCTAGCAAAAAATATTACGTTTTGAAAAGCGTCAGTACTGATTGTACAGCATCAGTTCAGCAATACCTTAGATTAGTAGGCAAAAAAGTAGTGCCATCGCTCACATTTTTTCTTGGTTATTTATTATATTAGTGTGTTGGGTCTGGGATCGATTGACTGAATTAGTGTTGACTCGCCGATTTAACTATTGAACAATAACCAAATTTGTTAACTGGGAAAACATTTATGTTTTACACAAATCGTGAGCCCCACGTTGTATTTAGCATCAATGCCACGCTGCTATCGGTCTTAATTGGCTTGTACCCTTATTTAAGATATCACCACTCACCACGCTATGGCTTATTCGCGATCGCTGCTTTGCTACAGTTATTACTTGCAGCAAAGCCTAGCTTACTGCGTTATGGCCATCAGTATTTAACTATTGGGGTGCAAACCTTACTCGTAGCGATCAGTACGGTCATGCTTTTCATCATGTACTTCTTAATTGTCACACCAGTTGCGATCTGTAAACGTATCACGGGTTATGACCCATTGCAGTTACGAGCAACCGATGCAGATAGCTTTTGGCAAACAAGGGTTAGTGAGCAATTTGATCAAGCGTTTTTTAATCGTCAATTTTAATAGGAACTAGTGTGTATATACTCGGTATATCAGGTCTATATCATGATAGTGCAGCAGCGCTATTAGACGATGGTGTGATTAAAGCGGCTGCGCAGGAGGAGCGGTTTACGCGCAAAAAGCAAGATGCGAGTTTTCCAAAACATGCTATTGAGTATTGTTTGCAAGAAGCAGGTATCAGGTTATCTGAGGTTGAGCATGTTATTTTTTATGATAAGCCGTTTTTAAAATTCGAGCGCTTGTTTGATACTTATCTTACTTATGCGCCACGTGGTTTTAAGTCATTTTGTCTATCGTTACCACTTTGGCTAAAAGAAAAATTATTTCAAAAAAACTTAATCCGCAAACAATTATTAGCGATCGATAAGCATAGTAACTGCGCTGACCGACTCTTATTTAGTGAGCATCATTTAAGTCACGCAGCAAGTGCCTTTTACCCATCGCCGTTTCAAGAAGCGGCAATTTTGACGTTGGATGGCGTTGGTGAGTGGGCAACAACAACACTTGCTCATGGTGTTGGCCGAGAGATTAAGCTGCTCAAAGAGATGCAGTTTCCACATTCGCTAGGTTTACTTTATTCAGCTTTTACTTACTATCTCGGTTTTAAAGTTAATTCCGGTGAATACAAAGTCATGGGTTTAGCACCTTATGGTGAGCCAAAATATGCTGACTCGATCTTTAATCACCTAATCGATTTAAAGCAAGATGGTTCATTTCGGTTGGATTTAACTCACTTTAATTATTGTACTAGCGACAGAATGACTAACCAGCGTTTTGCTGATTTGTTCGGTAGTCCACCCCGTCAGCCTGAAGTTGAGGCTCTGACACAAAAGCACATGGATTTAGCGGCATCGATACAAGTTGTCGTTGAAGAAGTTATGTTGCGTTTGGCTCGCTTTGCTAGATATGAGACTGATGCCAAACACTTATGTTTGGCTGGCGGCGTTGCTTTAAATTGTGTTGCCAATAGTAAAGTATTGCGTCACGCTGGCTTTAAAAAAGTGTGGGTGCAACCGGCTGCTGGTGATGCAGGTGGTGCACTTGGCGCAGCTTACTGCGCGCATTATCTTTATGCTAATAAACAGCGTCATTACAAAGATAATCGAGATAGTATGCAAGCGGCCTATCTTGGTCCAAGTTATATCGCGACTGAAGTGCAACAGTATTTAGATGAGGTTGGTGCTTGCTATGATATCTACACGCGTGATGTGCTACTGGAAAAGACCGCGAGCGCATTAGCTGAAGGTAAAGCGATCGGTTGGTTTCAGGGACGGATGGAGTTTGGTCCAAGAGCATTGGGTAATCGCTCGATCATTGCTGATCCACGTTCACCAGATATGCAAAAGCAGCTTAATTTAAAGATTAAATTTCGTGAAAGCTTTCGGCCGTTCGCACCATCAGCATTGGCAGAAGATGCTGAAGAGTGGTTTGAATCAGGTTGTGAAAATCCCTATATGCTTTTTGTGACCGATGTAAAAAAAGAAAAATGTTTTTTAGATGTAGCAAAAGTAACAGGTTTGCAGCAGTTAGACCTTGTTCGTTCAATGATACCTGCTGTCACTCACGTCGATTATTCAGCAAGATTACAGACTGTTAGGCATGCAGCAAACCCACTATATTATGATTTAATAGCAGCATTCAAAGCTAAAACCGGTTGTCCGCTGCTGATTAATACAAGTTTTAACGTGCGTGGCGAACCAATTGTTTGTAGTCCAAAAGATGCTTTCGAATGCTTTATGCATACTGGTCTTGACTACTTAGTTATTGAAAATTGCTTGTTGGAGAAGGTTAGGCAGCCAGCTAATTTATCGGTCGGTTCGAACCGAGAACACTTGCTAGACTAAGCTTGCATGCATTATCTCGTTGCCCAGTAGAAGCCTAAGCTTTTGTCAGGCACCCTAGTCACTTGCTTGCAATTATTTGTTTGCGCCGACAAAATGCCAGTTTTAACGCAATAATCCTGCTTCGCTCTGGTGATGATGGATTTAGTGTGGGTGATTAAGCGATTGTTACTTCATTAGGTGGCACCGCTGATGCTTGTCACTCTGTAGTGCTAAACGGTAAGTCAATGATGCTATCAAAGTGTGACATAAGTCACTGGCTTGATAAGTCTCTGCTAAGCTTGGATCTTGTATGCTAATAATAGTGATATTTGTGTCAATGTCAGTTGCATCTGTGCGTCGCTCTACATTAAATACCGCATTCCATTCTACCGCCAGCTTCATATTCAGCTAAGTGCGTTAGATTGTCGTCACTAAAACTATTGCACACAACTTCTGGGCTGAGTCAGTACCGATCACAGCGGGCAACAGCCAACCATTAATGATGATCGCTCTGTTGGCGCTACTTTTCGGTTTTGGTTCTTCACGCCGAAAGCGGAGTTCTTATCTCTTTACCAGGCGTGCTACGTCTAGTTGGCCGCCTTGTGGTTGGTGGCTAACACTGATGCTGCTGATCTTTAATTTGTAGGTCAAGTATTCTGGCTAGGGAAAACGCATCTTCCACAACCGGTCTATTAGTGGTTGTAAGAGTGTACAGCAGACGGTCGCATATGTTGATAATTTGGCCAAATATAGCGAGTACTCTTATTGATTAATCAGGTCGCTTGCAGGTAAAACAGTCCTAAATCAGTGGCTAGTTGTTCCCAATTTCAGCTCCAGGATTGTTTGCATTTATCCTATCAGGCATTAGACTAGCAGCCTTTACGTATTTGTTGATAGTACTCACTATGGCATTGGTACCAGAAAAAGCATTTCTCATCTTTGAATCCGGCCAGCAATTTGTTGGTTATTACATAACGCCGCCCAGCAGCGTTGTTGGCGAGGTGGTTTTCAATACAGCGACTACCGGTTACCAAGAGGTGATCACTGATCCCTCTTACTGTCGTCAGCTGGTTACTTTCACTGCGCCGCACATTGGTAATGTTGGTGTAAATACCAATGATATGGAGTCTGCCCGGCCGTGGTGTGGCGCTGTCATCATGCGAGCATATAACGATGAGGTGAAGCATTGGCGGAGTGAAGAGAGCTTGGTAGATTTGCTGCAACGACATAATGTGGTTGCTATTGCCGGGTTAGATACCCGTAGTATCACTCATATGCTACGTGAACATGGTGTTATGTGGGCCATGATCACTCCGCAAGCGGATATTGCCTCAGCTAGGCTTGCTATTCAGCAGGCAAAGCTTAAAGTAAATCGACATTTAATTTATGAGGTAACAACACCTAAGCCATACTTTTGGCAGCTGCAAGCTCATCCGCTTACGCTAACACTACCGCTTGTTGTTAGCAAGGCTCGGGTTTTAGTGCTTGACTATGGTGTGAAGTACAGCACCCTGCGGTTGCTTGCATCGGCTGGCCTAGAGGTTTTAGTTCTGCCAGCGAGAACTAGCATTGATAAAATAAAAGAATTAAATCCAGCTGGCATTGTATTATCGAATGGGCCAGGTGATCCGCGTGATTACAGCGAAGCTGTGGCATCGGTGCAACAACTGATTCAGACCGATTATCCCATCCTTGCCATTTGTTTGGGCTGCCAACTGCTTGCATTAGCTCAAGGTGCATCAATTTATAAAATGCGTTTCGGTCAGCACGGAATTAATCATCCTGTCTTATCATTGGATGCTCAGCGTGTTTTGATGACAAGTCAAAATCACGCTTATGCCATTGATGAAGAAAGTTTGCCAAAGCAGGTTGCAGTCACACATCGCTCACTGTTTGATGGTAGTGTGCAAGGGATCGCACAACAAGGCCGGCCTCACTTTGCTGTGCAAGGTCATCCAGAAGCAGGTCCTGGTCCAAGTGAGTGGCATGGTTTGCTTAATCAATTTTTAATCGCTGTTGCCAAGCGAGTTTCTGGTCAGGCAACACAAGCATCAGTGTTGGAAGAGTAGCAAATGCCAATCGATACTAGCCTAAAAAAAATCCTTGTCATTGGTTCAGGTCCGATTGTCATTGGTCAAGCCTGTGAATTTGATTATTCGGGTGTCCAAGCTTGTAAAGTGCTGCGTGAGGAAGGCTTGCAGTCCGTGCTTGTAAATTCTAACCCAGCTACGGTGATGACTGACCCTGAATATGCAACTGCGACTTATATTGAGCCACTGACAGTACCGGTGTTAACCCAGATTATTGCACAAGAGCAACCAGATGCATTATTGCCGATCATGGGAGGCCAAACCGCATTGAATTGTACCTTGACTTTAGCCCATGCTGGAGTGCTAGAGCAATATGCGGTGCGTTTGATTGGCGCTAGTGTTGCAACGATAGAAAAAGCTGAAGATCGATTTAAGTTCCAGGCTTTACTAGCTGAAGCAGGACTAAAAACGCCGTACTTTGTTAAAGCGAATAACTTGAATGAGGCGTTATTAGCCAAACAAACCATCAGCTTCCCAATTGTAGTTCGTACTTCCTATACTTTGGCTGGCACAGGTGGTGGTATTGCTTACAATGAGAAGCAATTCATTGATTTGTGTCGTCGTAGTTTTGATGTCTCTTCATCACCAATCTTGATCGAACAATCAGTATTGGGCTGGAAAGAATTTGAATTAGAATTGATGGCTGATGCGCAGAATAACCATATCGTTGTTTGCGCTATTGAAAACATTGACGGCATGGGTATACATACTGGTGACTCGATGACAGTCGCACCAGCTCAGACCCTTACAGACAAAGAATATCAGCGCATGCGCGAGGCTGCATTTGAAGTTATGCGGTGTGTTGGCATGACATCCGGTGGTTGCAACGTTCAGTTTGCCGTTAATCCAGAAAATGGTGAGCTACTTGTAATTGAGATCAATCCCCGCGTTTCACGTTCATCAGCGCTTGCGTCAAAAGCAACTGGTTATCCTATTGCAAAGATAGCGACTAAAATCGCGCTTGGCTATAGCTTAGATGAGTTGAAGAATGAAATAAGTGGCAATGTTATTCCAGCTGCTTACGAACCGACACTTGATTACATTGTGGTTAAATTGCCTCGCTTTGATTTTGAAAAATTTCCAGATGCTGAAACTAACTTAACAACCCAGATGAAGTCTGTTGGTGAAGTGATGGCAGTCGGTGAATATTTTACTGCAGCGCTGCTCAAAGCTATTGATAGTCTGGAAGATCGAGCAGATAGTTTTTATGATCAACTCACTGATGCTGGTGATATAAACACCATCAAACATCATCTGCGTGAACCAACTCCGAAACGATTATACTATCTGTTTGCTGCCTTGCGAAAAGGTTTAACCGTGGCAGCCGTGGCTAAGTTAAGTCGAATCGATGCATGGTTCATTAATAATATCGCGTATATTATCAAACTGGAAATGATGATCAAAGCTACTGCTTTTGCTGACTTGCCATGGCGTATATTGAAGCGTAGTGGTTTCTCTGATCGTTACTTAGCAAAACTACTCACAATACCAGAGCACGATGTTTTGCAAAGCCGGTTACAACACAGCATTAGGGCAAGTTATCGTCGTGTTGATGGCACAGCAGCTGAGGTGGCAGCAAAATTTGATTATTTATATTCAAGCTACCAAGAATTCGGCGAAGTCGAGCCGATGTCAGGTGAAAAAATCCTGATTGTTGGTAGTGGCGCTAATCGTATTGGTCAAGGTATCGAGTTTGATTATTGTTGCGTGCACGCCGCAGAAGCAGTCCGCGCCTCAGGGCGTCAGGTGATCATATTAAATAGTAATCCTGAAACAGTTTCAACTGACTATGATACCTCTGACCGGCTTTATTTTGAGCCAGTAACGATTGAGTCAGTATTAGCGATTTGTGATTTTGAAAAACCTAGTGGCGTCATATTACAAACTGGTGGTCAGACTGCATTGAATATGTTGTCAGCGGTTGATAATGCAGGCTTCGATATATTAGGTACCACGCCGACTGCTATTGATAGAGTAGAAAATCGTGCTTGTTTTCGTGACTTGCTCGACCAGCTTGGTTTGAGGCAACCTGAGAATAAAGCAGTAGACAATTATTCAGCTGCTGCAGCTTTTGTTGCTCAGGTCGGTTTCCCAGTCATACTACGTCCTTCCTATGTGATTGGTGGTGGTGCGATCAAAATTATTGTCACAGATGCTCAATTACAAACATATTTTTCTGGAAAGCGATTCAATGGTTCTGTACTTATTGAACGTATGCTGAATGCTGCAATAGAAGTTGAAGTCGACGCGGTTGCTGATGGCAAGCGTATTATGATTGCTGGGATCATGCAGCAGTTCGAGCCAGCAGGAATACACTCAGGTGATTCGTATTGTTCGGTGCCGCCATATAGTTTATCTCCTGATATTCAACAGCAGCTAGTCGATATTGTAGAAACAATTGCTTTCGCCCTGCCAATTATAGGTTTTATCAATGTGCAGTTTGCATTAGTCGACAATACTGTATTTGTTATTGAAGTGAATCCTCGCGCAGCCCGGACGATTCCGTTTCTTTCAAAAGCAATCGGTTTGCCTTTTGCAAAGCTAGCGACCAAAGCGATGCTTGGTGAGGAATTACCAGTAGAGTCTGCAATGAGAAAATTACCCAGTATGCGTGGGTTTGCTGTAAAGGGTCCGGTTTTCCCTTATGCAAAATTGCAAGGGGCAGAAAAGCAACTAGGGCCAGAAATGCATTCTATCGGTGAAGTAATGGGCTTTGGTGATAACATTGCATCAGCTAAAGCGAGTTGTTTGGCAGCGATTGCGAAAGCAGATCGAAGCCCGCAACCATTTTTGGTCGGTGATATGCCAGCCATGCTGACTAGTCTACAGGCAAAGCACAGTGCGTAAGTTCAGCATTCAAAATTCGAATTAGTCTCAGCTAGTTCTGAGACCTACAATAATTTCATCACTAGGTTGTGACGAACTGACATGCTATTATGTTAAGGTTATTACATCGGGTTATAAAGATGAGCACAAGTATAATCAAGTCCTTCATCGTTAGGCGGCTCGCAGAAGTACACATGTTTGGTGATAGCCTACTCAGTATCCTTACTGTCGTGTTAAAGAGACCATCAATGATTGGTAGTTTACATTGGTCATGCTCAGTCATTGGTGGCAAGCTCTACTATTATATAGCAGCACTGTTTAACTGGTTTGAGTATGCCGCACATAAGCAGATATATGCTGAACTTAAGCCTACAGTGAAAGCAAATTTTAGTATCGATAAAAGTGGTGGTTATACGATTGAAGATTTAAATAAAAACCCACTCGCCGTCAATGCTATTTCTGCTGCTTCGACTTTATTAGAATCTATAAATTGGCAAACTAAAAAATCACAAAAATCTTTTCTCCTCAGTTATCGTGTCCACCCAGATGAAGAGCATGCGGAAGCAATCTACCGTTTTGCATTAAGTCCTAGTCTTGTTATTGCTGTGGCTGACTATTTGGGCACATTGCCAATTTTGTCTAGTGTGTCACTGCTCTATTCACCGAATACTGAATTTGCTGGTCGTAGTCAGCTGTTTCATTTTGATGGCCATGAGCTAAAACAAGTGAAATGCTTTGTTATGCTCGATGAGATTACTGAAGACTCAGGCCCTTTTCATTTTATACCAGCACAGTATACCGATAAAAAATTTCGTCGTGCTATAAAACGTTTAACAGGTCAGCGTTGTTTGCAGAGTTTAAAATATCCGGATGAAATCATATATCAAGCTGTGGCAAGGGATACAGTTGTTCGATGTACGGGTACTCGTGGTACAGTGTCAATTGTTGATACTGCGCGTTGCATGCACTACGGTAGTCGACCAGGTACCAGGCCACGTAAAATCTTAGCCTTGTTGTATGTCACCCCATGTGCTAGTGACATCCCCCTTTGGGGTCGTGAGCCAATTCGACGCAATAATTTAAATGATTATCATGATCTGATCCAGCGTATCGCTGATCCAAGCTTACCTGATGGTTATTACCGACGCTTAATTGCGTTGCGAAAAAACATTCCCTACTACTAACGGCTAGCGTAATGATTGGTTTTTTCTTATCTTTTATTGGTTGCAGATAGAATTAATGTTTTATATAATAATAATCGTTAACGTTCTTATAAGAATAAAAGTTAGTTAGCACAATGCAAACACCAAATCTCAATGTTTTTGTAGTGGTTTATTTCGGGACCATGACATTAAGTTGATTTATTTTTAATCGTTAGTTGTTACTTTACTCGCCCATATAGCTATTAATATTGTGAGATATATCTCAAAAACTATTGCTTGAATGTCTATTCTTATTATCAATATTTCCTCTAAAAGATTCATAACTGACTGAAAATTAATAATAAAATTATAAAAGATATTGCTTTGCTCAACTAGTTTTATAGTTGCGGTGCTCCAATTGGCTCTATTCTGTATTTGTTTTTGTTAGTGTGTTTATGAGCCCTGATGGAAGGTGGAAAACTCAAGGAGGAGTTAAACACTGAAATACGGACTTACCGCACGGATGCGTATGTTGTCATGGAAGGCATTAATTTGGTCCAGTGAAGGGTGGCGCTGCCACCCTTCGATTTATCAGCCCTCTGCCATTACACAGTCTTCCAAAAAGCTACCTAAGCATAGACGGTTCACCGTTGCACTACCAAACACATAACTTATTCATTTGTTTTTCTGGACTTGTACCTATCACTGCTTTGGTATCAAATATACTTTAAAGTTTTGTTATTTGAAGAGTGTTTGTCTCATGAGTAATCCCAACGCAAAAACTGTCATTCTCAACAATATCAGTGAGCGGCGTTCGGTTCGAGCATTTACTGATCAGCCTGTTGCTGATGAGCTTATTCAAGAGCTGTTACATGTTGCTCGCTTTGCACCATCCGGCGTCAATCATCAACCATGGCAGGTTGCTGTCTTGCGCGAGCAATGCTTGGCACGTGTTGCAGACGCGATGGTAGCAGCGTTTGAGTCAGGTGCAAACGCCAGCCCTGATTATCAATATTACCCACTTGAGTGGTTTGAACCTTATAAAACCAGACGCTTTGAGTGTGGCATGGCACTTTATAATGCCCTAGATATCGAGCGAGAAGATAAAGCCAAGCGGCGTGAAATGTGGAAACGCAATTATCGTTTTTTTGCCGCACCTGTTGCTTTAATGTGTTTAGTCGACAAACGAATGCAAACTGGCTCATGGATGGACATGGGTATGTTCATTCAAAATATTCTGTTGGCAGCGCAGGCGTTTGGTTTGGCATGCTGTCCACAAGCTGCGGTTGCGGAATATCCCGATATCATTCGTCAGCAGTTACAGCTGAGTGATGAGCTGGCTGTAGTTTGTGGTATTGCGATTGGTTATCCTGATTGGCAACACCCAACCAACCAATACCGTACAGCTCGCGAAGCAGTTGATGTGTTTACTCGATGGTACGATTAAATGGGCTATAGACTTTCAAAGATATACACTAAAACAGGTGATGACGGTACAACTGCTTTGGGTGATGGACAACGAGTCGATAAAGATAATCTGCGGGTCGAGGTTTATGGCGAAGTCGATGAATTAAATAGCACTGTTGGTTTGCTGCTTGCACAAGAGAATTTACCAGTCCCGATTCGTGATTGCTTGACTACAATTCAGCATGATTTATTTAACGTCGGTGGTGAGCTTTGTTTACCTGGGCAAGTGTTGTTTAATCACGAAAGTAGTAAGCATCTTGAGTTGGCGCTCGATAAGCTAAATGAAGCGCTACCACCATTAAAAAATTTTATTTTACCGGGAGGTGGGCAAGCAGCTAGCGTTGCCCACCTCGCGCGTACGGTTTGCCGACGAGTCGAAAGAAGACTGGTTAGCTTACATAAAATAGAACAAGTTAACGTTGCCGTTATGATTTTCATCAATCGCTTATCTGATTACTTGTTTGTCGTTGCACGTACTTTGGCGCGTCAAGACAATGGTAGCGAAGTACTTTGGCAGCAGCCACAAAGCTAGCAGACAACATCATGGCTAAAAATACAGTTAAACCAACGCAGAAAGTTCGTTTTGTCACCGCATCAAGCTTATTTGATGGTCATGATGTTTCAATTAATATTATTCGGCGGATACTGCAAGCTGCTGGCGTAGAAGTGATTCACCTCGGTCATAATCGATCGGCTGATGAAGTAGTGACGACTGCGTTACAAGAAGATGTGCATGCTATCGCGTTAAGCTCCTATCAAGGTGGTCATGTTGAATACTTTAAGTACATCGTTGACTTGCTAAAACAACACGGTCGTTCTGATATTAAAGTGTTTGGTGGTGGTGGTGGTGTGATTACCAAAGAAGAGATTGTAGTGTTGAGTGCTCACGGTGTCGAACGAATTTATACACCTGAAGATGGCCAGAAGCTTGGTTTACAAGGCATTATCACTGATATGTTGCAACGTGCCGATCAGGATTTATGTAAAAATTTCTGTCCTGATAATATCCTGCAGGCGTTAACGGCAGGTGATGAGATGGCATTCACGCGTTTGGTTTCAGCACTCCACAATGGTGTCACTGACACTACCTTCAATGCCAAGCTTAGCGAACGTGCTGCGGCACTTGAAAATATTCCTGTACTGGGTATCACTGGTACCGGTGGTGCTGGCAAATCTTCATTAACCGATGAATTGCTACAGCGCCTTCGTCGCGATAATCCGTTGCTTAAAATTGCTGTGTTTGCTTTAGACCCATCGCGCCGTAAAACTGGTGGTGCCCTGCTCGGTGATCGAATCCGTATGAACGCTTTGGCTGACTCAACTATCTTTATGCGCTCGTTAGCAACTCGAGGTGCGGAGACTGAGGTTATTCCGCATCTTGAAGCGATGATAGCGGCTGCAAAATGTGCTGGTTTTCAGTGTATTATTGTTGAAACACCAGGTATTGGCCAAGGTAATGCTGGTTTAGTTCCTTATGTTGATATCTCAATGTATGTGATGACGCCGGAATTTGGTGCCACGAGTCAGCTTGAAA